>JBKQMH010000195.1:0-4089 GCA_052146795.1 Verrucomicrobiia bacterium | reverse complement strand
GACCAGCGCGATTTCCGCATCATCTTTGATGCGGTTACACCCGACTGGGACGGCGCTTACCCGGAGATTCGCATTCTCCACGTCGAAACGAGGTAGACCACCCCGCGGGATTTACTGGGTAGAAAATACTCAGTCCGGCAAAAATTACACACCCGGCTCGTTGTATCCTACCCTTCTCTGTCGCCGCCCCACGCAGCAGCCGCGCGCCAAATCAAACAATCCATAGCCTATCCAGATTTTCATGCCCAGCCGCCAGGTTTGGCGCATGCCTTGCTTTAGCCAATAGTGAGTAGAGACCGCTCTCCGCGTGCAAGCCTAGCGGCAAATCAACCTGAAAGGGGGGTCAAATTATGAATTTCATCGTTATATCTCGGAACTTGCTCCCTCGCCGGCTCGCATTTGCCTTGCTGGCATCTGCAATTGTAATTCCCGCCCTTGCGCAACAGGGGCAGCCAACGACAGGGACACCCGGCCATGAAATCCCGTTCCAAACGCGGCGATCCAATTGACCGGGCTATCAGCGATCTGGACCACCAGATCGCCACCGTCCAACGTCAACTCCGCGAGCTGTCCCATGAACCCGCCTCCGAGGTCGAGGCCGTCGCGTCGCCCACGGAACGGGTCACTCGATTCGTGAAGGGCGTCCTGTCGCCGCCGGAAGACACCGCCGCCGCCAGTCGCGCCCGCCAGGACCTGTTCGATGTCGCCGCCGAGCCCCTCAAGGAGTTGGAAGCCGAGCCCATCGCCTTTGCCCACAAACCCGAGCCGGACCTTTTCGCCACCGCGACCGCGTCCGCAGCAAGCACCGCCCCCATCCGGAGCACCGCGGCACTCGAGACCGCCCAGGTCGTCCCGCCGCAGGACAAACTCGCCCATTACCTCGGCGCCGGCAGCATCAAAAGCTACAAACCGCTCAAACGCGCGCAACGCCGGCTCCGCAATCGCTTTTTCATGTGGCTCGGGTTATCTTTCGTCGCGCTATGGATCATCTGGTTCGTGATTCGGTAGTCATCCGCACGAAACTTGGCCCATGTCGCGTCGAGTATTCTCCGCACGGCATCTCCCGCATCGATTTTCCATTCGCTCCCGCTCTCCTCGCCCCTCCGGGGGAGAGGATTAAGGTGAGGGGGCAAGGTTGTCAGCGTCCGCCCCCGTTCATCCGTACATTTGCCCGTCAGCTCCAACAATATGCCGCCGGCAGATTCGTGCACTGGACCGTTCCCCTCGATCTCTCCACGGGCACAACTTTCCAACAGTCCGTCTGGCGTGCGCTGAGAACAATCCCGCGCGGCGAAACACGGTCTTACGGTTGGGTCGCGCAGCAGATCGGCAAACCCCGGTCCTCGCGCGCCGTCGGGGTGGCCTGCGGCGCGAATCCAATTCCCGTTGTCGTTCCGTGCCATCGCGTCATCGCCGGCGACGGCTCCATTGGCGGTTTCGGCGGCGGTCTGCCCATGAAACAGCGCTTGCTCCAAATCGAAGGCGTGAGGCTTTGACATCATGTACGCTGTCCTCCAAACCTCCCTCGACCAATCCATCAGCCGCGACATTCTGGAGGAGGCGATCATGGCGACCGAGGGCCTGGCCAAACCGGATTGCGCGCGGTTGCAACGCGAGGCGTTTGGCATTCTCGTCGGAAGCCTGTCGCAAGACGACGCCCTCGCCCTCCAAGCCGCGCTGCGGTCCCGTGGCGTCGAAACCGAGGTCGTCGACGAATCCGTCCTTCCCGTCCTGACCGAACCGAAGCACGGCCATGCGCTGAACCTTGTCGAAACGGGGATTGTGTTCACCGACCTGTATGGACAGGAGACATCATACGCGAGCGAGCAGATTGTGTTCGCCGCCGGCGGCGGCCTGTTGCATCTCAGGGACGTTCAGGATCACAAGCTGGAAACGGTCTACGTACCAGGGGGACACGGGGGGACTTCCGATGTCAGGGCGGTGGTCGTCACCTATCACCACTTTGAAAACCTGCCCGAGTTTCGGTTGGAACTGTTCGTCCCCGCGGAATCCCCCCGCGTCCAATGGGTGCTCACCAAAGACTGGGTGCTCACCGTCAACGACAAGCATATCCGTCTTCGTGACGGTGACCAGCTTGTCGCCTTTCTCGCCGCGCTGGGCAACGCGCTGTCGCCCGAACAAACCAATCGCGGCATCCAGAAAGCCATGTCCGGCGAAACCTTTGTCTATCCCACCATCCACGCCTTCGAACAGGAAATCATCTGGTCGCTCTACCAGATGGCCAAAGGCTCGGCCTGAAGCGGGATCTATCTCATTTGCATGAATGTCAGCCGCATAAAACTGGTTGGAGTGGCTCTGGTGCTATTTGCCGGCGCACTGTGGCTGCACTGGCCGAGCGTCCACGGCGAGTTCCTGACAGTCGATGATGTTGAGTACTTGCGGCAGTCGGAGCGGTGGAATGGCCTGACGTGGAACGCCGTGAAATGGGCGTTCACATGTACCGATTCCTACTACCACCCCTTGGCTCGGCTCTCCCATGTTCTGGACTACCAAATCTGGGGAAAGAATGCGGCGGGTCACCATGCGGCCGGCGTGTTCTTGCACGCACTTAATGCGGCGCTGGTGTTCGGGTTCCTCTGGACGCTCCTGGGCGCGACATCCCTGGCCACTGGCGAGCGGTTGATGCTGGCCTTGTGGGTGGCAGCGGTGTTTGCGATTCACCCGTTGCAGGTGGAGTCGGTGGCGTGGATTTCGGGACGGACGCAGGTGTTGTGCACAACGTTTGGGATCGCCTGCTTGTGGGCGTACGCCGCGGGGTCACGTCGCTGGGTCGTGTGGGGGTTGTATGTGCTGGCACTGTTGTGCAAACCGATGGCGGTGTCGTTGCCCTTTGTCATGCTGGCCATCGATTACTTTCCGCTGCGAAGGCACGAGCAGTTGGGCTGGGGCCGATTAGTGTCGGAGAAGGCGGTGTGGATTGCCCTCGCGGTGGTGGTGGTGGCGGTGACAATGATCACCAAGTTACGGCATGGGGGTGTAGTGGCTCTGTCCGCAGGAGTTCCGCTGTCACTACGTGTGTTCCTGATGTTTAAGAGCCTGACGTTTTATCCGTTGAAACTCGTTTGGCCGGCTCCTTTGTCCCCCAGCTATCCGATTGCCTGGGGCCAGTCGCAGGGTCGGTGGCCGGTGTTGGCGTCGGTGCTTGGCGTTCTAATTATCACGGCGGTGGTTGTATGTGAGAGACGACGCCGGCCGATGCTGGCAGCGGCGTGGGGGGCATACATCGTGTTGGTTCTTCCTGTCTCCGGGCTGATGCTGACGGCGGCGCAATCGGTGGCCCAGCGGCACGCGTACATGGCGATGCTGCCGCTGCTGTTGTTGGCCGGCGGAGCGGGGGTGTGGTTGTGGCGGCGCTCGTCGACAGTCGTGCGTGTGGTGATGGTCGGCTTGGTGGCCGGCCAACTCGGCGTCTTCGCCGTGCGCACTCGCGGCCTGATACCAGATTGGCACAACGAGGAAACGATGCGGCGAGCTGAAGTGGTGGCGCTCCCGGACTCGGAGGATGCCAATCGGTTGTTCGCGATGTTTTTGCTGGACCACGGGAGGGCCCGTGAGGCACTCGAATACGCGCAACGAGATGTCGAAGTCGCGCCACAGCTCTGGCTGTCGCATCTGACGCTGGGGCATGTGCTGGGGCGGTTGGGCCGCCAACAGGAGGCCATGGCACAGGACGAGCAAGCGTTCCGTACGGACCCCGATTTGGCTCAGGCGCACTACAATTTTGGAATGGCCATGCTGGACTTGGGCAAGGTGCCCGAGGCGGCGGAACACTTCGAGCAAGCGCTACGGATCAAACCCGACTACCCCGAAGCGCAGAACAGCCTCGGGAACGCGTTGCGGCAAGCGGGTAAGATCGAGGAAGCCATCGCCCACTACGAGCAGGCCCTGCGGATCAAGCCCGATTACGCCGGGGCGCACAACAATCTAGGGCTCCTGTTGGCGCAAACGGGCAGGATCGACGAAGCCATTGCCCACTTCGAGCAGGCCCTGCGGATCAAGCCCGACTACGCCGAGGCGCACTGCGCCTTGGGGATGGCCTTGGAGCAAACGGGCCGGGTGCGGGAAGCC
>JBKQMH010000194.1:0-38560 GCA_052146795.1 Verrucomicrobiia bacterium | reverse complement strand
GCCAGCTTGTCGATCCGGCGCAACACGTCTTTGTGCGGCGGTTTGGAAACGAGGAGAATGACGCGCGTCTGGTCGTCTTTGGCCAGGGCTTTCAGCCCCTCCAGAAACATGATCCCACCGACTTCTTGTTTCACATCGCGGCCCCCGGTGCCGATGGCCTGCGAGATCCCCGCGCCGGCGTTGGAGATAATGCAGCTTACTTCCTGTAACCCCGTGCCCGCGGCGGCAACGATGCCAATACTCCCCCGATTCACGACGTTGGCGAAGGCGAGGGGAACGCCGTTGATGATGGCCGTGCCGCAATCCGGCCCCATGACAAGCAGCCCGCGCTTTTGGGCAAATTTCTTCAGCGCGATTTCCTTCTCCAATGGCACGTTATCCGAGAAAAGCATCACGTGCAGGCCGTTTTCGAGAGCGCGCATCGCTTCATCGCCAGCGTATCGCCCGGCAATCGAAATCAGCGCGAGATTGGCGCCGGGAATTATATTGAGCGCACCAGCCAGGCTTGTGGAACGTGATTCGCCTCCATTGGTGGCTGTATTGACCGTCTTTTTCAAGAGCCCGTCGACCGCGGTGAGGGCCGCTTGCGTTGCGGCTTCGGTTTTGCCCTTTACCGCAACCAGAAGATCGGTGTCGTTTGCATTATCAAATCTGGCGCTCAAGAGGCCACTGGCATTCAGGATCGATTTATTGGATTTCGTCCCCATCACCACGGCGGCGTCGATCACGCCCGGCAGGGCAGTGATTTCCTTGCCCACACGCATCAACGTGACGGAATCGAAGTAGGCGCCTTTGCGAATCTGGCCGGCAACGATCATGAAACCCCCATTTCGCCGCGAACCGTGAGCAAGAATCCCGTTCCCAAATCGGCGCCGGAGCTCCCGCCGATGGCCATCAGTCTGGCCGCCGACTTCCTCACCATCTCCTCGCTCTCGTGCGTCAGCGCGAGGACCAGATCTTTCATGCGTCCGAAGAGCAGGCCACGGCGGGCGAGATCCAGAAACGAATTCGAGAATACGTTGCCGGCTTTTGCAATTCGAAATACTTCATCCGCAATCCGCTGGTAGTCCTGCCCCCGCAGTTGCTGCAGAAGGTTGAGGCCAATGAGCAAACCGGCGATGAAATCATCGCCGCTGGGAGTCAATCCAAACCCGCATCCTCTCAGGGTTCGAACTCCATCCAACAGGTGACCGTTCCTCATCTGGTAAACGCCGCGACGGATCTGCTCCGTCAACGCCCGTTCGAATCCCGGTTGAAAATTCATGATCCGGTGTTCATCCAGAAGAAATGCCAGGCTTTTCGGACAGGATACAGCCCGCAGTTCTTCCTCGAAGACGGACAGATTGTGTTCGAAAAGCTGTGGATCCCAATCATCAAAGGTGACGTCCGAATGATAGTAGTCGGCGGCGGTAAATTCAAAGCGAAGGCTCCCCAGTGCCACCGAATTCGCGCCGATGATCAGCGGCGCCGGCTCGATGCACATCGATTCGCCATTGAAGTTGCGAACGACGATGTTGAGTGGTCCGTCGCCGATTTCTTCGTCGACGACGCAGACGAGTCCGTTATTGCATCGAAAATTGGCCGCACGCTGGAACCGGGAGTGGAACGGGTACGTTCCTTCCTTTACCTGATCCCCAATACTCACCAGCGTCATGCCGGGTAAAACACCATCCCAAAGTTCTTGCTGTATTCGGCCTCGCGGACGATCTCAACCTTCCCACTGACCGCCATCCCGATCTTCGGGCTCGGAGCTTTCAGCTGCCCCGTGATCCGCATCCCGTTTTCCAGCTCAACGATTCCCAGGGTCAGCTTGGCGACGTTGAAGTCGGGAGGGAGATTGTGGACGGTGGTGAACGTCAGCAGTTTGCCCTTCTTCGGAAGAGGAACCGTGTCGAACTCGAACGGTTCCATGTTTCCGCACTTCTTGCACACCATGCGGAACGGATAATGAAGTTGACCGCACTTTTTGCATTGATACGCGTAAATCTCCAGGACCATGGTCAGTTCTCCCTCTTGAAGACGAGGCAAACAACGTTGTTGCCGAAGCCACCGAAGTTGCAGGTGAACCCGATGCGCGCATCCTTCACCTGTCGTTTGTGGGCTTCACCGCGAAGCTGCAGGACGATTTCGTGAGCCTGCCCGACGCCGGTCGCCCCGACGGGATGTCCTTTGGCTTTCAGGCCGCCCGAGGTATTGATCGGAAGCCTCCCGCCCAGACGGGTTTCACCCCGTTCGAGCGCGAGATGTCCCTCGCCCTTTTTGAAGAAACCGACCTCCTCGCTCTCGACAATCTCCAGAATCGTGAAGGCATCGTGAAGCTCGGCCACATTGACGTCGGCCGGACTGACGCCGGCCATGTGGAATGCCTTGGCCGCAGCGCCGCGGACAGCCAGCAGGTCCGTCGGTTCCGCACGTTCATGGACGCAATGGGAGTCTGTCGCCTGCCCGACGCCGGCCAGGCGGATCAGCGGCTTCTTCATTTGCTTCGCGACTTCCGCCGACGCCAGGATCACGGCCGCGCCGCCGTCGGAAACCGGACAGCAATCGAAGAATCGCAACGGTTCCGCGACATACGGATTGTTGGTCATCGCCTCGGGGGAATCGAGGATTCCTTCGATGGTGATTTTTTCGTGCAAGTGCGCGAAAAAGTTCAACAATGCGTTGTCATGGTTCTTTACCGCCACCATGGCCAGATGCCGCTCGGTCACGCCGTACTTTTGCATGTAGAGGCGCGTGAACATCGCAGCCAACGACGGCAGCGTCACGCCGTAAATGTACTCGGCCAACGGATGAGACAGTGAGGCCACGATGTCTGTTGCTTCCAGGTTGTTGACCTCACGCAGACGTTCCGCCGATGTGACCAGAACGGTATCGTGAAGTCCGGAAGCCACGGCCATGAACCCTTGTTTGATAGCGGAAGCACCGGACGCGGGGCCGTTCTCAATGACTTCGGCGCCAGCAGGAGTCAGGCTCAGGGTGTCGACGACAGCGCTGGCCAGCCCGGTCTGGTGATTGGCCCGGGCGCTGCCCATATTGGCCACATACACGTGATCAACCTTGGAAAGACCGGCGTCCTTCAGCGCGATCATCGCGGGATACGCGGCGATTTCACTTAACGGATACTCGAGACGGGTAAAACTCGTGATCCCGATTCCGACGACATAGACCTCGCGCACGATCAAGCCTTCCCTTCCTGTTTCCAGCGCTGAGACATCAGTGCCGTGCCCGTTGAGTCGTAGAGAGAGCGAGTGGCTGCAAGAAGATCGGCCGGCGCTTTCGGCGGATCGGTCGGCGGGAGAATGGCGGCCTGCGCTTTTTCGAGGAGGTGCTGCGGCACGGGGCGTCTACCGACGACGAGGGTAGCGCGGGCGCGATTGAATAGTTCCTTTGTCAGGGACCACGAGGGTACCCCGCCCAATTCATGGGCGATGTGGAATCGTTTCTCCAGTTCATACTCGATCATCCACCGGCGGAAGCCGATCGGCGACTCGGCCACGATCAGGACTTCCTTCTGACCGATGATGTCGAGGTGGTACTCCATCTTCGTAGCGAAGGCGTGCGCACCCACGCGCAAGCCGCGCCGCAGGGCGACGGTGTGGTACGACATGCCGACGTCCTTGCTCAACAGGCGACCGTTCACGACCGCGACGAGCTCACCATCGATTTGCGCCACCAGGACGTACTCGTCCTGGACGCGATAGCGATAATAGGCCAGAAGCTCACTGTAGAGGCGCGCGGCGACGACGTCGTAGTAGTCGCGCTCGACGTGAATCAGGGGCTCGACATGTTGCAGGATGTCGGGGATTTCCTCCCGAGTCACCTGACGGATGACCATCTCTTCCCCGCCCGCGAGCATCATATACTTGGGTGGAAACGGCGGAATGGGGTTATCGACCGGACGCAGGATCTTCTCGAGGTCAACAGCCATGATACCTAACTCTCCTCTCTCTTCGGTAAAAAAATTTCGTTTTCTCTGGAACAGCGAGCCGTCGAGCGCGCTTCTGCTCGACATCTGTCGGACAGCAAAGGACTTGACATCGCATCGGTTGTGCCATTCGGTGCGCCCAGAGAATCGTGAATTACATATGCGGTTGCCATGCAACCAGTTGCGCAACAGAACTCATATCCGAGAGAGCGTCTTCTCGCGGGCCGGCATTGCCAGAGTGTCGCTATCTGCCTTGGGAGGCTGACATCGTGTCAGAACTCGTTATTGGCTGTCTAGCAACGCTGGTGGCGCGGGTTGACCAGACACATTCTCGCGCTCCAGTAGTCGTCTAACCACGGGGGGTGTTCTCGATTGCGTGCGGTCGGGACGTGTGATTGGATTCGTTTGGATGACTGTCAGCCGGGCAAAGTTGATTGGAATCGCACTGGTGATTTTTGCGGTCACCTTCTGGTTGTATTGGCCGAGCACGCACGGCGGGTTCCTGAAGGTCGATGATCTGGAGTATCTGCGGCAGTCGATGCGGTGGAACGGCTTGACGTGGAACGGAGCGAAATGGGCGGTTACGTCCACGGACATGTTCTATCATCCGTTGCCTCGCTTATATATTCTTCTGGGCTACCAGATCTGGGGAACGAATGCGGCGGGTCACCACGCCACGAGTGTGTTCCTGCATGCGCTCAATGCCGCGCTCGTGTTCGGGTTCCTGTGGACGATCTTGGGCGCGACATCCCTGACTGCGGGCGAGCGGCTGTCGGTGGCCTTGTGGGGGGCGCTGGTATTCGCGATTCACCCGTTGCAAGCGGAGTCGGTGGCGTGGATGGCGGTACGGACGCAACTGCTGTGCACGACGTTTGCGATCGGCAGCCTGTGGGCCTACGCTGCGGGCGCGCGACGGCCGGTGGTGTGGGGGTTGTATGTGGCGGCACTGTTGTCCAAGCCGATGGCGGTATCGCTGCCCTTCGTCATGCTGGCGATGGATTGTTTCCCGCTACGGCGCCACGAGCAGCTTGGCTGGGGACGGTTGCTGCGGGAGAAGGCGCTGATGATTATGTTGGCGGGGGTGGTGGGGGTGGCGACGGTATTCACCGAGCGGGGGTCCGGCGCGATCGCTCCGTTGTTCGAGGCCCCGCTGTCGGTACGCGTGTTCCGCGTGTTCGAGAGTCTGCCGTTTTATTTGGTGAAACTGGTTTGGCCAGCGCATTTGGCGCCCAACTACGTTTCGGACCTCCCGCTCGGTCCGTGGACGGTGTTGGCGTCGGTGCTCGCCGTTCTCATCATCACGGCGGTGGTTACATGTCAAAGACGACGTATGCCAATGCTGGCAGCGGCATGGGGGGCCTACGTGATGCTGGTGATTCCCATGTCCGCAGTCTTGCCGAGGGGCCGGCAAGTGGTGGCTGCGCGCTATGCCTACGTGGTGATGCTGCCGGTGCTGTTGTTGGTCGGCGCGGCGGGGGTGTGGGTGTGGCGGCGTTCGACAACGGCAGTACGGTGCGTGCTGGTTGGTTTGCTGGCGTGTGAACTATGCGCCTTCGCCGCAGGCACTCGACGTCTGATACCGGACTGGCATAACGACGAAACCATGCGGCGAGCCACCGTGGCGGAGTTCCCGGACTCCGAACAAGCGAATCGGGAACTGGCTACGGAGCTGTTGGATGAAGGGAAGGCCGGCGAAGCGCTCGCATACGCGCAACGAGGCGTCGAAATCGCGCCGCACGTGTGCGAGGCGCACGTCATGTTGGGGCTTGTGCTTTGTCAGTTGGGCCGGCTTCCGGAGGCCATCGGACAGGACGAGCAAGCGGTACAAATCAACCCCCTTTCCGCCCGGGCGAATTTCGGTTTTGGAGTTGCGCTGGCCCAGGTGGGCAAGATCGAGGAAGCTATCGCACAGTACGAGCAGGCGCTGCGACTGGACCCCGACTTTATCGATGCGCACATGAACCTTGGAAACACCCTGTCGGCGCAGGGGAGAATACAGGATGCGGTAGCGCACTACAAAGAAGCCGTGCGGATCAAGCCCGACAACCCCATGGCTCACCACAACATCGGGTACGCTTTGTACCAGATGGGCCGGGTTCCGGAAGCGATCCAGGAGTTTGAGGTCGCATTGCAGATCTGGCCGGAGTACGCCGAGGCACACAATAGCCTGGGCGTCGCCCTGTTGCGCACGGGCAACGTGCAGGACGCGATTGCGCAATACGAGGAAGCGCTAAGGATCAATCCCGGGTACGCGGAGGCACACAACAACCTCGCCCTCGCCCTGGTTCAGGCTGGCAGGGTACAGGAAGCCATCGGGCACGACGAGCAAGCCTTGCGGCTCACCCCCGGTCACCCCGAGACGCATGTCAATCTGGGTCTGGCACTCTGGCAGACGGGTCGACTGCGAGAAGCGATTGGCCAGTACGAGGAGGCGCTACGGATTCGCCCTGATTTTGCGGAGGCACATGTCGACCTTGGGATTGCCTTGTCGCAAGTCGGCAGTAATCAGGAAGCCTTGGCACATTTCAGGGAGGCACTGCGACTGCGTCCCGATTCCTCGGAAGAGCACTACAACCTGGGACAGGCGTTGTTCCAAACGGGCCAGGTGCAAGATGCGATCGACCACTACGAGCAAGCCCTGCGAATCAAACCTGATTATGTCGAGGCGCACTTCAATCTGGGGCTGGCCCTGGAGAAGCTGGGCCGCGCGCCGGAGGCCATCGAGCAATTCCAGCAGGCGATCAAGCTTCGGCCGGATTTTGCCCCGGCGAGAACCGCGTTGGCGCGACTGCAAGGCACTCCATAAGCGAGCGGCCAAGAGAATTGGCTGCCTCGCAAGGACTCGAACCTTGACAAACTGATCCAGAGGAAGGCATGGGCTGTTCCAACTCATTTCAACTCTTTGCCAGCTTTGCAGGCAACAGGCTGTGACACAAAGTAATGTGAACGACGGCTAATGGGGTAAACCCCCCTCAACCGTGCGGAACAAGCGGAAACCATGGTATCCACGTGTGGTATCCAGTTTCATGCAATGCTTGCTATTGGCTCGATACCCTTGCCAGTGGCCCGCAGTTGAATCCGCTTCGCCTGCGCCTGTAGATGATCTGACCGCACGTCGCCGTACACTTGGCTGATAAGGCTCGGCCCTGTCTTGTCTCCGATTAGCATGGCGATTACTGCGTCGTGAAGGCCGCTCTGCCGCGCTTGCGTGACAAAGTAGCTCCGCAACCCGTGTGGCGTTACGTGTCCGATGGCCAGCGCCTCGCACGCCGCAGTCAGCCGTCGCCGCACAACGTCGTCATCTTCCGGCTTCGTCGCATCAACCCGCGACGGAAACAGCAGGTGACTTGTCGCCCGCGTCTGCATGTCGCGCAACAATTGCTCCAACTCTGGCAGCAGCGTCACAGACGGATTGCAACCATGTTTCTCCCGTTTGACGTGCAACTCGCTCTTGCCCCAGTCTACGCATTCCCATTCCAAGCCCATAGCTTCACCGATGCGAAGCCCGGAGAAGGCTAGGAAGGAAACCAAGTCAGCAATCCCGGATTCGCCCCGCTGCCTCAACCAGTGCTCAATCTGGCGCAAGCCTTCCGGCGTAGGCGCGACTTCCCGGCAATGCCTCACATCATGCGCGCTGCTGTACCGGGTTCGGCCCGCCAGAGGATTGACTTTCAGCTTGCCGCGTCGTACCGCAAGGCTTAAGGCGTTGCTCAGGACGCCTAGCTCCAAGTCCACAGCCCGATCTCCGCCATTGGTGCGCCTAGTCACTTTGCGCCCGTGGCGGTGGTACACAGGCTTGTATCCGCCGCTTTTGCGCCAATCCCGATACTTGTCGCAGTTCGCCACGGTCAGCGTCACGGCGGCCATGCTCTCAAAAAACTCACGCACGGGATTGAGGAATTGCAGTTCCCCGGTGACTGTTCGCGGTGACTTCACGCGCATTTTCCGCGTCGGACACCCAGCCTCGACATAAGCGTCCAACACCTTGCCCACCGTCATTCGCACGCGCTCCAACACCGAGCCGGGCAATTCAATGCCCCGCGCTTTCAACACTTCTTCGTCGCGCCATTCCCGAATCAACCGTCGGGCATTCTTCGTTTCCTCTACGTCCAGACAGTGCCACTTCCGTTTGCCACTGACCGTCACTCGGCAATACAGCCGCCCGTTGCTGCGCCGGTACAGATTCTCGCCGATGCGCTCAAAGCGGCGCTCGTCTTTGGCGTCGGCGCTCTTGGGTATCTGCTTCATCATCTTGACCTCCGTTCCTTTGGTTTCGGTTTGACGGCCTTCCATTCGCCCGACTTCACCTGCCCGGCCAGGATGTCCAGCAACCGCACCGTCTGCGGGCCTGGGGATCGAATGTACCCTTCCAAGTGGGACACGTGCGCCCGCGTTACACCCAACCAGTCGGCGAACTGCTTCTGTGTCATGCCCGATGCACGGCGAAGTTGGTGAATCTTGCTTGCCGTCCAATTCATTGTGCTACCTCAGATAGCATAGCGGCGAATCCATGTCAAGCTCCATGTTCATCAAAGCCGAGATTAGCACACGAAAAATCGAATCCATCGTGTCAGGCACTGCCCGGCTCTGCACGGGGTACCCCGGTGTTTGCCGTCCGCCCCTTTTCCCTTTGAGGGCCATGGGTCAAATCGTCCATGCTGCGTTTTCCCCTCACTTGAAGGCTCCTGCTGCGAGCCGATCTTGCTATGACTGGCGTACTGGACCTGTTCGCGCTTGCGAACAATTTCACATTCGAGTACGTCCCTATTCCGGCAGGGTTGTCAGGCGCTTGTGCCAGAATGGGCGAGTGTTCAACCCGCATTGGCGAGACGGTCAGGATGAGACTTCGCGTGACGTTGCTCCCGCGTGAATCCGTAGGAGCCCGCCCCCGGCGGAGCGAGCACCGTGCAATGTGGAGCGCAGCCTGCGAGCAAAACATTGACGGCGCACAGCGAGCCGCACAATCGACCCGCGATTCACGCTGTTTCCGTGCATGACGTCGCACCGGGTAGCCCTTACCGACGGAGTAACAGTGCACTGCCATAGATGAGCCAAGTGCCTACCAACCATGAAACATCCGCTTTACTGCGGAAGTGTCATTCATTGCACCAAAACTGTTTCCATTGTTGTTTCCAAAACGTCTAAGCCAACGCTTAGAGGTCACGCGTCTCCTGTAAAAATGCGCTTTCGTCAAGCGCACAGGTGACAACCGTGACAATCGTGACAATCGCCCACTGTCTCCTTCGGTCGTCACGTTTGTCACCGAGTATCTTGGCGGATTCATCAGGCTGCCTTCTTTGTGTAGATGCGGGTAGTCTTACCACCGTGTTCGGGTGTCACGTCTCGGCCCAGCAATTCGGTCATCTTGCCGATTTCTTCGCGTGTTCGCCAAGCCCCAGATTTGTCAGCAAGGCAGGCATTGGCAGCCGTCGCTTGGCTTCTGCAATGTCAAACATGGGATGGCCCTTCCTCACATTCGGCGTTTGAACCGTTGGAGTACCGTTCCAAAAACTTCAACCAATCAGATACAACCGTCCCGCGTAGCGATTGCTCATTGTCGCCGACGATGCCGTGAGCAATTCTGCCAACCCCGGCATCTCCCGCAATCCTGACGACGCACCCAGATTCCGTGCGTAAATGAGCATCCGCGCCACATCTACGCTGGCGCTCGTCGGCTCCAGCAACTCGTCCTCGTCGTCGCCTCTTTGCCCATCGATTCGCACCGACACAGCCGCCTTGGATCGACACGCGGCGAGCCCCACCGCACGGATGGCTTCCGACTCGTCATACCGCTCAGGAGACTTCGCATAGCGGGCGAGCAAGAACGGCATCCGCCCTGTCATCCGGTACAGCGCAGTTGAAGCCAGTCGCACCCGGCAGACTGTGTGACTCTGTGCAACTTCCACCTTCGGACTGGCGAACTCACGGTTTTCGAGCCGCCGCACAATCCGTGTCCAATGCGCCATGCCGCCGACCCAGAGAACGCGCCGGTGCTTCTTCATCAGTTCCGCCAACCGTGCCGCCATAAACGCTTCACGCGCCAAATCGCCGTCAGTGGGTGGGCCAGCTTGTTCCAGCAGCGCATCGCTGATCTCACGGAACTGACGGCCGACACGCGGCGCGAACTCACTTCCCGGCAACGTCGCATCCGGGCGGCGAATCGGCCCGGCAACGTCAAGGTCCACGCAAAACACGGGAATCTTCCGTGCCTTGGCAAGCCGGTAGGCTTCCAGAATCGAGTCACCGGGAACACACGGAAGAATTGAACGTTCCGTCACCGATGCGACTGGAGCGGGCCAATAGGAAGCCAGCCAGTCCATCTCCGCCGCGAGGACATCTGCCAACTCTACCGCGACGGCATCGGGACAAAATTCCGCCATCTCCGCTCGGACCGCCTGCGCGAACACCGGCTGATAGTGGTACGACGGAACTGCCACCAGATTATCGTGCGTCTCGACAAGCTTGAGCATGGTCAATCGCCTTCTTCCGTCTCGCCATCCGGCTTCAACAGCACTTGCTCGACCGCGCCCTTCAGCGGATTCGGCAGTCCCATTCGCCTGCGTTTCTCGGCATACTGGGCGAGGGCGAGCTTGTCACGGACACTGTCGCGGCAACGGTTCGAGGCTCGCTCTTTGAGTTCGCTGAAGATTTGTCTCAGCAGACCATCATCCACGCCCGGGCACTTCAACCGGACAATCTGCTCCTGAATTTCCCACGGCGGACTGACGACCTCGATCTTCGGTTTCAACCGACTCTGGATGTAGCCCGGCAACTCGTACACACTTGCGTCATCATTCATCGTCACGCACAGCCGAAAATCTTCGTGGGCGCGAATCTTAACCGCCGCCAATGCACTCTCGACGTAGCGCCGTTCATCCAACAACGGTGCCAGCGACGCCCAGCTTCGCTCTGGCATTCGGTTGCCTTCGTCGAGGATGAGAATACCACCGCGCACCATCGCCGTCACGACGCTTGAGGCCCGGTACTCAATGTGCCGGTTGCCAGTCAATACGGGCGTAATGATGAGGTCTTCCGGCCGTGTGTCCATCGTGCATTGGAACAGGTACACATCGCGGCCCAACTTGCGTCCCACTGCGCAGGCGAGCGTCGTCTTTCCAATACCCGGCTCCCCGATCAACCGGGGATTCAATGGCGGCTCGACTGTGGACAGCCGCAGCCATGCGGCCTCCAACTGCCGCAAATAATCACCGTAGTCCACCCACTCGGAAACATGATTGTCCGCCGAGGCCAATGTGAGTTCGACGCCTTGGATGATTGTCTTTTCCATGATTTCTACTTTCCTTCCTCTGAGCGCGCTTGCTCGCTCGCGTCAGCCGTGTCAACTGCATCGCGCAACTCAGCGGCTTCACGACACGTTTCTGCCGACTCTCTGACGCGCCCCAACCTTCCAAGAATGCGTCCACGCAGATTGACCGCTTGCGCCAAGTCTCGCTTCCAGTGCGGACTCGGATTCGCATCGCACGCCTGACGAAAATGGAGGATAGATTCGTCCGCCACCGTCAACGCCTCATCGAATCGGTTCAAGAATAACAAGGCATCCGCGTTGGTGGACCATGCGTAAGCAATCTGGATTTCGTGTTGGCTTTGGCCCGCGTTGACCAATCCTTGCCAAAGTCGAATAGCCACGTCATTGCTGGCGATACATTTCTCGTGCTTCCCGGCGCGAAAGAAGGCTTCGCCGATGTCGTAGTGCGACTCCGCTACGTCGCAGATATATTCTTCATGGCCACTGTTTACCAACCGTTCAAAGACTTTCAATCCCCTTCGGAAATATGCGAGCGCGTCTTTGTGGCGATGGTCAGCGAGCAACTTCAAGCCGCGTTTCATCACAGCCACGGCTTTATTCCGTTCATGTTCTGACACGATCTTGTCAGCCATCTGATTAGCAAACGCCTCGAATTCGGCTTTCGTCGCGTTGCCGCTAATGAAACCAAGCGGAATACGGTCCGGCTTCTGGTTTTGTTGTGAGTTAGGATTCATGCTCGGTTGAGCCTCCTTGCTCATCCCGCACTGGCTTTTCCTCAGTGACCAGTTCGGCGACCCACTGATAGCACGCGCTTGCCTCAAACGAGCGATGCAATCCGTCCAGTGCCTTGCCTTTGCCGCGCAACGCCAGCGCGAGGTCGAATATCGCCGCGTGGCGTCCGAGCGCGGCCACCCGTTCAATGGCCTTCACGGACTCGTTTGCGACGGCCAGAGCCTCCTCAAACCGACCGGCATTGGTTAGGGCAACGCTTTTGTGCATCAAGGTGATGCCCTGTGTTTCGTTGAAGGTCCCCCCTTCCTCCGCGTACAATTCCTTCTCAATGGCGATGGCCTCGTCAAACGCTTGAATCGCGTCATCGTGGTATCCGAGCTTTGACGACGCCCGGCCCTTGCCATCCCATCCATCGGCCAATTCCTGCCAGCGTAGACCGAGAGCACTGAGAATCTCGATAGCCCGCTCAAAACATTTCAGGGCATTCTCATAATCGCGACGGCGGTAAAACTCCTCGCCCTTTGTGCGCTGCTGGCACGCCATGACCGCACTGGGGCGCGGGATTGACTCTGGCCGTTGCACGCCGCCGGTGATTTGGATGGCGCTGCCAACCATCTGGCCGGTGATGTCCCGTATCTCCACTTTGCTGGTATCGGTCGTCGTCGTGGCGAAGTCTCCGAAGCTGGCCAGTGGCTTGCTCCTCTGCTTGTTTTCCTCGCACATGATGCGTCTCCTTACGGTTCACGCGATCAGGACAAACAAAAACCGCGCTCGTCAGGAACGCGGTTCAAACTGCGCGGAGTGTTTTGTTCGGGTGTTCCAGTCCAGAGGGCTCCAATTGCCCAAGGAGGGAACCATTCCCGCACATCGGCTGAAGCGCCTCGCTTCAACCAAGCCACCGTGCGAACTCCCTCGCCGGTTGGCAGGCCCGACTTTCGCCGGACCGTTCCTGATGCTGCCCGGATACTACACGGATGCGTGGGCAGATGCAATTACAATCAGCAGACGAATTTGTAATGCCCACGCTCCCTAACTCCTAGGCTTTCTGCCCCGCTTTGCCTGCTCCTTCTCTTTTTTCTGAGGCGGGGCTTCACTTGGAGACATCACCACCGACATGGTGTGCTGGTCATCGGGCATCTCGGTTTCCTCTTTCGGTGGTTGTCTCTCTTGGTCTGTTGGAGCGGGCAACTCATCAGCACGGAATAATGGTCCAGCAAGAATGGCGTCCAGTTGTGAAGCCAGCTTGGGGAACATAGCAACCGTGTGCTCCAGAACCCACAACAGCTTCAGCAATTCGTCCGTCATGGTTGGCGTCCACTTCTCAGGCCGGATTTCGTCCAACGCGGACGATGACCGACCAGCACCGGCTCTCATGCGGTAGCTCAACCACGATTGGAGCACGACCAGCCCCGACACACTGAAGCTCCACACGGCATCGGATACCGGAGCGAACTCACCGTCGCCAGCGCGCAACAGTTGCGACGTAAAATCATACGAGAATTTCTCCGGGTAAACCGTCGCCGAAATGTTCTTCAAGCACTGTGCTTTCCCCGCTGGGATCAAGGCTGAAGTTTCACCCTCGGGCGCGAATCGTTCGCCGAATGTGTGCAACCACACTAGCCTGCGCCCCAACGCGACGGCTTCGCTGAACAATTTTGCGTCTTTCGTCACCGGCAGGCGGAGCGGAGGCACTGTCAGTTCTTCACTGAACTTTTCGACGTATGACGGTGACGCCAACACTGCGTATGCGTAGGCAAAACAATCCTCCACTGTCACCGCGCGCCCGAACGCCTGACCGAGCGCCGCGAGCAGGCCCGACGGCAAGTTGGGCTGCGTCGCCGCTGCGTCCCGCCACAGCGGAATTACGTCTTTCCCGCCGCGACCCGAAAAATGGTGCAGATCGGGGATATGAGCGCAGACGGTAGCAGCCGGGCCAATCCCCAACACGTCGGTAAGTATTGTGGTCAAATAGACCTGGCGCTGACTGTGAGTGCGCCACATTTTGGGGTTTAGCCTGCCGCCAATTCTGTTGTCAGCCAGCGCCCATTGGTTGTCGAAGCTGCGCCAAGCGTACCGGGCGACTTCCAAGGCTGGCGTATCATCGGCTAAACTTGCAATGGACGGCAGTCGGGCCAATGGTGGTCGAAGAGAAAGGTAGTTCTTGTTCACCTTGCGGTCGTCATCTTCACGGAAAAGTTGGCGCTTATTCTCAAGTGTGGCGGCAAGAAGCGTCCGCCAGCGAGTCTCCAATAACTCACGACTCTCGCCGACAGGCCAGTTTCTCTCGAACTTTGCGCCGCAACCCTGATAAGGAAATAACTCTGTGAGGAGAGGCCATGCGAAATAGTCCCCTTCGCGTTGAGGTAGGAACGGCTGCTGCCAGCCGTCGAAGCAATCCTCCCACTTCAGGTCGTCAAACTTCTGCACATTGCTAAGCTTGTCGTATTTCTCGTCGCGAGTGCCGGTAATGCGTGTGTAATGGACTCTGGCCGGTGTGGTTGGTTTGGCTTCCCCGTAGCGCACGCCGATTGCGATGGCGACTGGTGTCTGTATGGCAAACACGTTTTCGGTTTTACGCGCACCGTGCTGGTCGCCTTCGAGGTCAATGATCCACAGTTCGTCAAACGCTTCGCGCATCTTCTGGCGCATCCCGACGAAGCCGGGGCCACGCAGATAGGATGACGCGGTGATGAACGACACGCTGCCTGGCCCGGTAGAATTCGGCACCGGATTCTCAAACAATTTCCAGAGCGCCCAGCGCCAGAAGTAAACGTAGTCATTGTAGAGATTTTTTACGTGGACGCCTGCCCCAGTTGCGGAGGCTGGCTCGATAAAGTCTTGAAGGATGGGGCGATTGTCCGGTTGGTCCGTGTCGCCGTGTCGAACCCAACCACCCTTGCGTTTGTCTTTTGATTCCGTCGCGGGGTCACGCTGCTCGCGGTTATATGGCGGATTGCCCATGCAAACTACAACCCGCTTCGTGCTTTTCACTTCCTGAGCGCGCTTGTGTTCGTCGGTCAGTGGTTTCCACGGCAGTGAGAGTTGCTTCGGCTCTGCGTAGGGCGACTCCAGCGTGTCGGTCAGGTAAACGCGGATGCCTTCTTCAGGCGGCGAACCGCCTGCCTTGCGGATAGCTTGCGTGAATCGGAGATGGGCCACAGCATACGGCCCGACGAGAATCTCGAAGGAATGAAATCTGTCAGCGCAAGCAGTGGCCATATCCGAAACAAAGCCTTTGCCCCGTTCTGCGACCGCTTGGAGATTGAGGACGTGGTGGAGGGCGGCCAGCGGGTAGCCTGTTATCTTGGCCTCAGCAATAGGTGAGACACCGCTTATGACACACACCGACATGCCGTGGGATTGACGCGACTGGCCACTGTGGTAAGCTGCTCTCTGTGAACACGACCTAGTTCCCTTCCGATCCCCGATACTGCGGGTGCACATGATGTGTACCCGGCTTTTCGAGGAAGGAAGAACTATGTCTACGCTGCGTTCACAAGTCGTCACGTACCGGTGTGCACGGTGCGGAGCCGAGAAACCTGCCGCCCAATTCCAGCCCGTCAGTCAAGACGGAATCCTTGTCCGCGTTGATTCGTGCGCAGCCTGCTGCCAAGAAATCACGCGCATCCGCCGAGAGTTGGCGGGGCGAGAGTTAGGCAGGATACGCGAATCGCGTTGACGCCCGCACGAGCCTACCAATACCATTCGGGAAAGTGAGCGAGTCAGCTACGATTCGGAGACAGCGAACTACCCGCCCAAAGTAGAATCGGCACATGAAGACCATCGTTTTGACCATCACAGTAGTTCTGGCGCTCGTGTACACGGCCAGTGCACAAACTGGGAATGAGTTTGGGTTGGGTGCCGGGAACGGCACATTGACCGGCTCCTACAACACGGGCATCGGTGCCGACGCGCTCCTGAGCATCACGACCGGTGGCGGCAACGAGGCCAACGGCTTCCAAGCCCTCTATTTCAATACGACCGGCGGCGACAACACGGCCAATGGCATCACCGCGCTGTATTCCAACACGAACGGAAACGCGAACACCGCCAACGGCCTTGATGCGCTGTATTTCAACGCGAGTGGCAGTGCCAACACGGCCAACGGCCTCCAAGCGCTGTATACCAACACAACCGGCGACGCCAATATGGCCAACGGCTACCAATCACTCTATTTCAACTCAACCGGCAGTGACAACACGGCCGACGGCTTCGATGCTCTCTATTCCAACACGACCGGCAGCGCCAACATCGCACTCGGCTTTTCTGCCGGTCAAAATCTGACCACGGGCGACAATAACATCGACATCGGCAACGAAGGCATCGCGGGCGAAGGTGCGACCATCCGTATCGGCACACAGGGCACCCACACCAACACGTTTATCGCTGGGATTAGTGGAGTCAGTGTGGCGGGCGGTGCGCTGGTCGCCGTGAGCAGCGAGGGGCAACTCGGTACAGCACCGGCGGGTTCAGCCGTGCCCCAAGGTGCGTATCTAGCTCTGCCGACCAACTCTGTTGCCCCAGCAGGTTTCACCCTGCTTGGAACAACGAAGATGACGTATAAGTATCAAGTTGAAAATAAGAACAAAACTAAAACTATAACTCTCGACCTCTACCAGAAAGATTAGCTTCCGGACCGGTTAGCTGCGTCCGTCATCTGGATGAGTCCCGCAGAGTTGGCCGCCCCCAAACGCCGACCGATTCGGTTTGGACGTGCGAAAGAGCGTGGGATTTTTAGGGCAACGGCCCTCGGGGTTTCGCGATTGGCGCGCGAACCTTGGGAAGCTTTTCGGCCGCGTCGCGTTTTTTCCACCAATAAGCCATATACTCCGAAAATGTTGGCATCTGCTTTTCCTCCTCGTCCTTGTCCGCGCGCTTGTCCAACCGCAGCAACTTGATGCGCATCTCGATGCAATCGCCGATGAGCCTCAAAAATGCCACGTCGCCTTCATTGCGCTCGATGACAGTGGCGCTGGTCGTCACACCGTCGAGTCCGCTCGTGACCTTGCCGATTTTCTTGGGCTGGCAGGAAAGCTCATAGGCCTCCCATGCCTTGGCTTCCAGCCGATTGATGCGCTCGACCTCCAGAACGACCAAGGCCATCGTATCAATGTTGTAGTGGCGCTTGTAGTCCGCAATCGTGGCCTTAATATCCTCGAACACCACGGTGGGCGATATGCTGAGTTCAATCGCGATCTGCTGTTGTGTCTTACGGCGAAAGTAAAGCTCCATCACCCGGTTGCGCCGGTTGATAATAAACGCGCGCTTGGCCTTGCGGAGGGCTCTACTGCTAGTTTCCCCGGCTTCCATGCGTGATTTCCCGGCTACTTTTCAGGATTTTGAGACACCAATTGCGCCGTGCTTTTTGGGCTCGTCTCACTTTTTTGAACCGGACGACACATTTCGGTGTCGGTTACCCGGCCTTTTTTGGCGAGTCTGATTCCTCGCTCTTCTCAGGATGTTATCTAGCCTGAGAGAGAGGGAGATTCAACAGTCCGAAAAAACAGAACGCGGCGGCCCCGTTTTCGAGACCAGCCCTGCGGGTCGCGCCGGAACACAAAGCCGATAAAACGGAATCCTCAGGCATGACATTGCTTTGGCAACTCCGCCGCCGCATCGTCGCGCAACTCGACTCTGCACCTGCTGAGAGGCGGGCAGGGCTTCGGGCCGCATTGCGGGGCGTGGACATGCTCCTACGGGTTACATTCGAGCACAGGCACGGGGCAAGGAATCGTACAAGGAATTGATGACCCTCCCCACCAAGAAGCGAATCCGGTGCGGTCTCATCGCGGTGGGCTGGTCGCTGTTGGCATACGCCGCCGCTGTCGCGTTCCGGTGCCAGTTGCACGGCTGGCAGTGGGTGGATCGCTCGACGGCGGCCGTGTTCGTGGCAGGTGTGGCGTGCCTGTGGGTCGCTAGCGAATTGAATACTTGAGTTGCTACGATTAGGAACCCGTGCCGCGTCACGTGCTAGATTTGCGAGCGGTTGAAGCCTTCCCGTCGGCAGGAAGATGTGCCGCGGTGGATGTCCCTCGCCCGCGCAATAAGCATCACCAGCGTCGCTACCCGCCGCCAGCGACCACCGGTACTCCGTTCGCTGAACCAACTTCGCGCACAAAACGTAGGAGCAAACTTCGGGCGAAGCGAGCACTGTCACGGTGGAGCTACGAAGTAGCCTTACCTTGACAGCGCGCAACGAGCCGTACAATCGGGGACGTTTTCTGCGGGCGCCAGCCGGCGTGTTGGCGGAGTGCCTGCGGATGTGCGGCGGGCCGAGGGATGATTTTTAGCTTGTTTCTTGTAATGAAAACTGGTCAACTTTCGTTACAGGAAAAACGAGTACAGAACATGCAAGCCATTGCAAACAAGATTATTAGCCGCATATACGGCAACGGCAGGGGGTGGTGCTTCACGCCAAGGGACTTTGCGGATCTGGGAAGCATTGAATCGGTGCGGATCGCACTGTTCCGTCTCGTGAAGAAGAGGACCATCCGGCGACTGGCCAACGGGTTGTATGACTATCCGCGGGAACATGAGCAGTTGGGCCTGCTTTCGCCCAGTCCCGATGCCATCGCCCGCGCGTTGGCGCGCCGGGACGCGATTCGCGTTCAACCAACGGGCGCGTATGCTGCGAACCTGCTGGGGCTGTCCGAGCAAGTTCCGGCCAAGGTTGTTTATCTGACGGAGGGTAGCGCCCGCCGTGTCAAGCTCGGCGGCCGTGAGATCCGACTCAAACGAACCACTCCACGCAATATGGTCACCGCCGGACGCATCAGCGGGACAGTGATTCAGGCGCTCAGTTATATTGGGAAGGATCGGCTGACTACCGGACATGCGGATACGCTGCGAAGAAAATTGAGCGCGGACGACAAACAATGCCTGCGCGCCGATCTGATTCACGCGCCGTCATGGATGCACAAGTGGTTGCGGCAAATCAGCGAGGAGAAGCGATCCAATGCTTGATTTTGCCAGGAAGCCCACACCGGAACGCTTCGCTGTCTTTGAAGAGGCCGGCGAACGAATGGATATCGGCCCGCACATCATCGAGAAAGATTTTTGGGTCTGCTGGCTGTTGCGCCTGATCTTCGCCGACCCTGAAATCGGCGGCCATTTGGTGTTTAAGGGTGGAACGTCGCTCTCGAAGGTGTTCAGCATCATCAAGCGGTTTTCCGAGGACATTGATCTGTCCGTGGACCCCGATTGGCTCGGCTTTGGCGGCGAGGCGCGTCCGGATGCCGCGTCCAGCCGGTCGCAGTTCGAGAAACGGGCCAGAGCGTTGGAGGACGCTTGCATCGCGGCGGTGCGCGACCGGTTCCTCCCGGCATTGAACCATCACATTGCCGCGAATCTGCCGGGTCAACCAGCGTCGGTGCTGACCTTCGAGGTGGATGAATCCACGCATTCGCCGGTGTTGTTGTTTGCTTATCCGCGAGTGGGTCAGACAGGTTCGTTGCGTCCGCAGGTGAAGCTGGAGTTCGGGTCGCTCTACGACCAGCGACCCACCGGCACGCACACGATCAAGTCTCTGACAGCCGAAGTCTTCCCCGCTTTGTTTCGCGAGCCGTCCTGTCCAGTGGTCGCACTCGAAGCGGAACGGACGTTCTGGGAAAAGGCCACGGTGTTGCATGCCGAGTATCACCGACCAGCCGACAAACCATTGCCGCTCGGCATGTCGCGACATTACTCCGATCTTGCCGCGCTGAGCCGGCACGCGGCGGGACAACGAGCGGTGGCCGATTTAGATTTGCTGGCGCGGGTGCGGGCGCATAAACAGACCTACTTCCGTTCGGGCTGGGCGCACTACGAGACCGCCGTGCCTGGTAGCTTCCACCTTGTGCCGTCCCCGGAACGGCGGGTGCAGATCGAGCGGGATTACCGGGGCATGGTGGATATGTTCATGGCCACGCCGCCGTCATTCGAGACGATTATGGCGGAGTTGGCAGGCATGGAGAGGCAGATCAATACCGCGTAAACGACCAGCCAAGAGCCGTGGTTTCTCGCGGCCACATCGTTCATTGAACCCGCGAGTCGCGCAAGAATCTTATTTACCCACGCCGGGAATAGGTTCATTCTTGGCTTCTATGCGGGCGCGGAAGCACGGGGTGCATCGGACGTTCCCGGACGTTACGGATCTGAGGGGGCGTGTGGCCGGGTGGTAGGGTGCGGGTGATGAAATCAGATCACATACGACCATCGACCTTATCCAGTTCAGGTCACTTGGGGTCGGTAACTTGCGACCTGCCCAGGAGGCCCGCCGATGTGCGCATCGTCGGTGAATCATCTCCGGGGAGCGAAATATGAACCTCTGGCAATGCAAACTGCTGGCCTACTTGCACGATCCACCCAGCAAACCATTTAACATCACCGAGCACCGCCAGATGGCGGAAACGCAGATCCGAAACGCCGGGTTCGAGCCTGGCGATGTGGCTTGGTTCTTCGATAAGGTCTGCGACCATACCGCAGCCGCAGCCGACCGCGTGATTTGTCCGAAATCGTCCAAGGTCCGTGCCGAGTGGAACGAGTTCTCGTCGTTCATGCATCCCCTAGGAGGAGGCGAGCTCCACTTCGAGCAGCCAATCGTCGCCACAGTTGCCGAGCGGAACGTCGCGGCGCTTCAGCCCCACGCATTTGACTGGAAGAAGGTGGCGACCGACGAGGAGCGGCGCGATTGGGCGCGGTTCTTCCTCCACTGGCGTCTGTGGCCGCAGTTGTGCGCGGAAAAACATCCCAGCCTGGCCCACATGCCGGCGGATACGCGCATTCCCGACCACACCATCTGGACACATTGCAGTTTGGTGAGTGCATTGCAGTCGTGTGTGAAAGTGGAGAAAGACAACACGCCGGTGGAGATGAGGAACTTCCAACCGGCCTTCTTGCTGGTGCAAATCGGCCCCGTTCAGGAGTTCATCGCGCAAGCGCGTACCACACGCGATTTGTGGAGCGGCAGTTATCTGCTTTCCTGGCTTATTGCTCACGGCATCAAAGCCGTTACCGATGAAGTCGGCCCCGACTGCGTCCTGTACCCCGCACTGCGCGGTCAACCGTTGTTCGATTTCCTGCACATGGAATCGCTCTTTGAAAAACTCGATCTTTGGAACGACTTGCACCATTCCCACGAACAAATCCTCACGCCCAACCTGCCCAACCGGTTTCTTGCCGTCCTACCGGCGTGGGAGGCGCCACAGTTGGCGGTGGCCGTAGAAAGGGCGATGGCGGAGGAACTGAAACGCATCGCTGATGAGTGTGCCAAGTGGCTAAAAGTCGAACCAGAAGCCCTCGCGCGGTGGAATCAGCAGGTTTCCCAGTTCCTTACCGTCCACTGGCAGACGTGGACCTGGGAGACTGATGTCACCAAAGTCGTTGCAGGGCACGAGGGACTGCAACGCGCCTACGAAGCCGCGACACGTGGAATTCCGAAAGAAGATCTCGACCCGCGCAACTACCGGCATCAATCGTGCGAGAAGGCAGACGGTTGGCACTCAAAGGCGTCAGATGACCCGCCCGTGATTGACAATCCCGGTTTCGCCTGGGCAGCACATTACCAAAAGGTGGACGGACTGCTTGCCGCTCGCCGCAATACCCGCGACTTCGACGCTTGGGCGGCCGGTGACGACAAGCGCGACGGCGCCGTGAAAGACATGCTCAGCGGTAAAGAGGAAGTCGTCGGTTCGGAACGGTGGCAGAAGGGGTTGTCCAACATCCCTGGCCATCACTTCCACGAGAACGAACGACTTGGCGCGATGAACCTCATCAAACGCATCTGGCACCGGGCGTACCTCGACGAGAAGAAGAGGCTGAAGCGACCCGCACGATTCGATTCACTGTCCTCAATCGCTGCGGCCAAGTTTGCCATTGAGGTCGCCGACAAATTGAAGGAAAGCGACGCGGGTTGGACGGAGTTCATGGCCTTTCAGAAGGCGGCGCAGGAGGTCGGCGAGACATTTGGAGCGACGGTCAGTGAAAGCCCGAACGAGGGGGTGTTTCTGCAGGACAGCGACGCATCGATATTCCATGTCTCTGAATGGAGCAAAGAAGGGCACGCGGCAACTCGGAAGGCGTTGGGTAGCTTCCTCAAGGCCATCAACGACAAGCCGCGCCCCTACGTTGCCGTGCTCGCGATGGATGGCGACTCGATGGGACAGTGGGTCAGCGGCGCAAAATCGCCGAAGTACTGCAGCCAACTGGCGGACGAGACTGTGAGCTATTTCGAGAAATACGACAAACTGCGTCAACTCCTCGACACACAGCGTCCCGTCTCGCCAAGCTATCATGTGCAATTGAGCGAGGCACTTGCCAATTTCGCGATCTACCTCGCTGGCCCCATCGTGAAATGTTTCGATGGCCAGATCATCTACGCCGGCGGCGACGATGTGCTGGCGATGCTGCCAGCCGAGTCGGCGTTGCCGTGCGCCCGAGTTCTGCGCATGGCGTTTCGTGGCGACCCCTCGCTCAACGGGATGTTCGACGGTGCGCTTGAGGCGAAAGACGGCCAGTGGGGTTTCGTTGGACTTTCCCGCGACGTGGAGAAACTGAAACGAATTCGCCGCTTCATCCCGGTCGGCTACCCGTTGATCGTTCCCGGTCACGACGCCGACATCTCTGCCGGCATTGCCATCGGCCACATACACTCGCCGCTGCAGAACCTTGTGGAAGCCGCCCGTAGAGCGGAGAAAATAGCCAAGAGGGAATATCGGGATAGAGGAGGTGGAGCGTTTGCCATCAGCCTGTTCAAACGCTCGGGCGAAACCATCCAGTGGGGTGCGAAATGGGACAGTCAGGCCATTGAGTTGGTCAGCGTGTTTGCCGAAAACTCCGATGATGGGAAACCACTCTCCGCCAAGTTTCCTTACGCGCTTGCCCGGCTGCTGCGAGCGTATGCGATTGGTCCAAATTTCCGCATCACCAAGAACAACGGTTTTGACCCGTTCGCAGTGTTCCCGGCCGAGTTTGCGCACGTCGTGAAACAGCAGGGCCGCGATGTGCCAAGCCAGTTTTCCGAACTGGCCATGGCTTATCTCACGGAATGCAAGAACCGCAAACTCGATGATTTCCTCGGACCGTTCCTGACTACCACATTCATCAATCGCGGAGGAGGCGAATAACCATGCCCACTTTCGATTTCATCCCCGCCGACACGCTGTTCTGTCGCGACCAAAAGCCGCTGGCCGCCGGCAGCAGTTTCGGCCACGGCGCGAACTGGCCGTTGCCCACCGTCCTGCATTCCGCCGTGCGGACGGCGCTACTGCGACAACTCGGTCCGCTACCCGTACGGAAAAGCCAGCCCGGCCATCAGCGACGCGGTACGGTGCGCGGCGCCATTGCCACGGATGCCTACCAGTGGCTGAATATCCGTGGCCCGTTCCCCGTGGACGAAGCCGGGAGCATCTACTTCCCAATCCCGCGCGACCTCGTACCCAAGACCAAGGATGAAAAGCCCCTTCCGGATTACTTGCACCTCATAGCCAACGACACCGGTACCAATAATCTGCCCGAGCCGCTGAAATACTTGGCCGCTTCCTTTGCCCCGCCATCGAAAACCACCTTGGCCGATTGGGTGTCGCGGGAGTTCTACAATCAGTACCTCGCTGGCCAAGATCTCAAGCACCAAGAACGTCCGCAGTTGTGGGATGAAGAACACCGTATCGGTGTCGCGATCAATCCGGACACACACACCGCTGCCGAGGGGAAACTATACGCTGCCGAACACCTTCGACTGTGTGACGGCGTCAAACTGCGGTTTGCTCTCTCTGATCCGCCACGACACAAGCCCACCAACCCGGACGAGAAGATCGGCCTCGCCGATACGGTTCTACAACTCGGCGGAGAACAACGCTTCGGACGCCTGAACCCCGCCTCGTCCGAACTTTCCCTGCCATCAGCTGCGGTGAGCGGCACGCTCATCAAGTGGGTGTTGCTGACCCCCGCCATTTTCCTCCACGGTTGGCGACCCGGCTGGATTGACGGCCAAGGCAACGTGAAGCTCCGCGCTGTGGACAAGTCGAAGCGCGCCGAGCGTCGTCGCTCGCGGTATTCGGATGCGAACTGGAAATACGACGAATCCAAGGACGACGCCGTGCCCATTGCCGCCAAGCTGGTCGCCGCCTGCGTCGGCAAGCCGCAGGTCGTCGGCGGCTGGGATTCACAACCGAAACCGACCCATCTCGCTGTGCCTAGCGGTTCAGTATACTACTTCGAGGCTGGTAATGACCTCGAAGCGCAGGAACTCGCCAAAGTTTTGCAGGGTCGTTGCCGGTCTGACTTCTTCGGCGAAAAAGGACTCGGTCTTGGCGTCTGCGGCACATGGTCGCATCAGGACGCAACGTCCGGGAACGTTCCCAAGGAAGCTAGCAATCTGAAAACAAGCTAAAGGAAATACCATGAATCGAAAAGTTCTCTATTTATTCACTCGCACCCCGCTGCACGTCGGCGCTGGCACAAGTGTCGGGGCGATTGACCAACCCATTCAACGTGAGCGGCACACCGGCTACCCGATCATCCCCGGGAGCAGCCTCAAGGGGGTTCTGCGCGACACTTGCCGCAATGACAATGGCTTCAAGTCCAAGGAGGAGGGGATTTTTGGAAAGCAGGATGACGCCGGCAAACTGGCCATCGGGGAAGCCAAGGTTCTGGCGTTCCCGGTTCGTTCCTCTCGCGGTTCATTTGCCTTTGTCACTTCAACACTCGCGCTAGACCGCTTCCGTCGTGAGCAGCATGGTGGACTCCAACAGTTGCCGACCCTGACCGAACCGCAGGAGATGCAGTGCCTTGCCGGCGATGCCGTCACAATTAAGCGTAATGGTCAAACTGGTATCGTGCTGGAGGAGTACAAGTTTACTGTCAGCGGGATATTCCCACCCGAGTGGGAAAAGGCTCTGCTCGGTTTACTGCCTGACGATTCCGTCTGGCAAACCGGCAAAGGTCGCTTCGTGCTGTTGAGCCACGGCGATTTCTCCCACTTCGTCCGCAATGCCTGTGAAGTGGGGCAGCACGTTGGCATCAATCCGGAAACCGGCACCGCCAAGAAGGGTGCACTTTTCAACTTGGAAGCCGTCCCTGCGGAAACCTTGTTCTTTGCGCCGGTGGAGGCGTTGTCTCGCGCCAACGACGAGTTAAAGGATTTGGAGGGTTTGCTCCAGCGCAAGCCAGTTATTCAGATTGGCGGTGACAGCACCACCGGCTTGGGGTTCTGCACTGCGAAACTCAGCTAAGGAAAACCGACCATGAAGAACCTCGAACAAATTCGTGCGACCAATGCGATGGCTTACGCTAGCGCTGGTGTCAACACACGTGGCGCACAAGGCGGGGAAGTCGTCAAGAAACTGCCGGCACTGATCATGTCCAACGGATTGCTCGCGGCTGGCGCTTTCGCTTACGCGAAGGGAGAGGGCGAGGGCTGGTATGTGTGCTTCGACTACATGGCGAGGCATTTAGCCCATTCCGAAGTGTCTGTCGTGCCCGGCGGCAGGAATGATCTCAAGGGACTGATGAAGCATCTCAGCGAAGAAGCTGACAGTCTAACCCTGAAGCAGGCTACCGAGGAGGCCTTGGCTTGGCTTGCCTACGCCAAACGCTTCGTGAAGAAGGGCGCAGGCGAGGAGGCGGAAGAATGATTCCGATGAGTCCAGACGTCCGTGCGCTGCTGGGGGAACACGCCGAGTTCGTGGACAACCGGTCGCTTCTCTATGAGAAGTTCTCGTTGCCAAAGGTGTGGGGCCATGAGCGCAAAGTTGATGATGCCGGACGGTGGAGTGTGCTACGAATTGTCACACGGGGCAGTGACCTCCTGAACGGTGATGCCGCCAATCTGGAGCACCGCGCACGTGGGAGAAACGTAGAGCCCCAAAACGCTGCGCGCTGGCAGCGAGAAGCTCAACTTGCCCGCAAGCTTGCCAAGTTGGCCAAGCCTGATCTCTCCTTGGTAAGGGCTGCCAACAATAATGCAGGTCATTTGCTAGCCGATCTCAATCGCGCCCACAAAGGGCGGATTGTCACATTCGAGGCGACGCTAGGTGGACGATTGCTTATCAACATGGCTGGCGGCGTTATCGAAAACGCGGGCATTTGTCTCGACCGTTGCTTTGGTTTGCCAATGATTCCCGGCAGCGCGGTCAAGGGCATCGCCCGATCCCAAGCACTTTGGGAAATGAAGGAGTTACCCATTGCGGAGCGGCAGAAATTGTTGCCTCTGGCGATGGCGATATTCGGTTACGGAAAAATGGATATTGCACGCAATGGTGCCTGGGCTTGGGTTGCCGGTGAAGATGCGGCACGCGCAGTGGCTGTTTCACGAAAAGCCGATGACTTCAAGGGGTGTGCCTGCTTCCTCCCGGCCTATCCCACAAGCGCCCCCACACTTGTAGTAGATATGGTCAATCCTCATTACCCGGAATACTATAGGGGAAAGCGCTCACACGCGACTGATGATGAGAACCCCATTCAGAATTATTTCCCGGCAGTCGAAGCTGGCTGCGCTTTTGGTTTTGCGGTGCTGCTGAATCGCCTTCCCCAACTTGAAGACGTGGGCGCGAGCGCTGTGCTCCATCAGGCCAAGGCCTGGTTGGAACGTGCTATCATGCAGAAAGGCGCAGGGGCGAAGACCGCCGCGGGTTACGGCTGGTTTCGGTTAGGCGCTCCTGTCCCTGAACCGGCAGGTTCCGCGTCCGCGCCTGCCAAGGCATCGCCGGCTTCCCAAGCCGTTACGGATGCCGTGAACAATACGACCTTGAAGAACCACCTCACAGCCCTAATGAATCCAGGCAGCCGCGAGGGAAGACTTGCCACGCTGAAGGCTGACCTGGATCGTGATTCGACTGCGGGCAAGCGTTTATCCACTCTGCTTGCACAGCAAGGCAAAGATGGCCGCAAAGCAATCGAATGGCTGAAGGCCAAAGGGATTGCTCTAACATGAATTGGCAACAAGATATTCAACTCCTGACGCCCTGCTTCTGTCGTGGGGCCTACCGGGACCAGCCGGAAATCCGTGTTCCTTCCATTCGCGGGATGGTTCGCTGGTGGTTTCGTTCCCTGGGGGGAACACCCGAACAAGAGAAGGTGCTGTTCGGAGGCGTTCACGGCGGGGCCGTTGCATCGCGACTCGTCTTCCGCGTTAGCAACATCGCCGTGCACAAGGCGAGCCCTGATCCCGCGACGTTACCGCACAAATCCGGTGGACAAGCCAGCCCACAAGCGGCGCTAGCCGCCGGTGGCGGTTTCCATTTAGCCGTCACGTCCCGGCTCAATCAGCTTCCCCCTGAATTGGTGCGGCGCGTCGAGAATGCGCTTGAAGTCTGGAGCCTCCTCGGCGCGCTGGGCCTGCGCGCAAACCGTGCCGCCGGAAGCGTCTGGCCATCGCACACTGATACACCCAAGACCCCAAGTGAGTTGCGCGCCCGACTGGATTCTCTCGCTTGTCCTTGGCCGGTGTATCTGGCAGGCGCAGCAGCGGGCAACAGCCTCGAAGAACTCCGTGCTGCGGCAACTGACACAGTCAGTGAGCCAAGGACGATCTTCGGCTCCGCTCGCGGCGGACGGCTTGCCTCGCCTCTGAAACTGAAGGTCGTTCGCCTCGACAATCAACTTCGGCTACTCATTACCGCGCCGCGCGAAGAAATCATTACCGAGGCCCAGCGTCATCTGCATGGCCATCGTTCAAGGCCTGAATCTTGGGAAAAGATCCGTAAATGACCACGCTCCTCACCCTCATCAGCAAACAGGTATGGCCGCAGATCATGGCGGTGGCCAAGCTGAAACCCGAGCGTGTGATTTTGTTGCACAGCGAACATCTCGCCGAGTCTAAAGGGCCGGCCCAGAGGCTGAAGCGGTTCTTTGAGGAATCCGCGCTGAGCCTGAAAGGTGCAACGCAATTGGCCCTTCTCTCCGATGATGACTTTACCACCATTGAGCGTCAACTGGAAGAACTCCAGCTTCGGAATGGAATCAACCACGACGATTGCCTGCTCAATTTCACCGGCGGTAACAAGCTCATGGCCACTGCCGCCTTCCGTTGGTGCGCGCGGCGCGGTGTGCGATCGTTTTATCTCGAACGCCGCTATCAAATCACCTGGTTCGAGCCGCGCGATGGGGAGATCCATACCCGCAAAGAATCTCTTCACGCCCATATCACGGACGGTCTTGACCCGGTGGAGCTGCTCATCTGCCAACTCGGTTCGGCAGTGGTCAGAACCCGCGGCGAGCGGTTGGGGTTGAATCAGGCCGGCAGGAGCGGTCACGTCGAGGACATCCAAGCTCATCTCAGGCGGAATTACCAGGCGAGCGACAGTAAGCTCGACTTTCGCAAGTGGCTGCATATCCACCGGGAAACTGACATTGAGTCACGCGAAGGCGACAACCTCGAATACGCCGTGGCGGCAGTGCTTCTCAAGCTGAATGTTCCGTGCGTGTACCGCAGCGTGGAACTCAAACCCACCGAAGCGACCAGCTTCACCGAGGGAGAACTCGACCTTGTCTTCAATTGGGGCGGCAGGCTTTGGGTCGTGGATTGCAAGGACAAGGCCAGTGGCAAGCTCAAGCTCGGTAACCTCAAAACCGCCTTGCTCAAGGAGGGCGTGAATCTTGGCCGCGTGCAGGGACATCTGAATGCGCTGGACCGGGAACTCGGCGAGAAGGACATCAAGGTTCTACGTGAAGACCTTCAACAGATCGCCGAAGTCGGCGGATCGCTCGGCAATGCTTTGGCTATTCGCAGTGCCGGACTGCCCCCCCAGGCTGCCGAGTTTGCCCGTAGCCATCGTCCGCAAGTCGAGGTCATCTACAAGAATGAATTGGTCACACGCCTGCGTGCCCTATTGCATGCCGATGCGCCCGCTTCACCTGACGCGCTGGCTGAACTGGCTGCTCTGCACAAGAAAACGACATGACCCTCGACCTTTCCACTCTCTACGCCGCCACCGGACAGGCCAAGCTCGCCGACTTAACGGCCTACGAAGCTCATGTCAGGGAGCTTGTGCCACCGGGAACGGACGTGACGTTGACGGGACCAGGTCCGGTCTGGTTATACTTGCGCATCGCACACCTGTTGCACGGACGGGCGCAGACCTTGTTCTACGATTCGCCCGTTACCGGGCCGGTAGAAGTCTTCAACCATGACCCCAGATGATTCCGGCGAGCCCAAATCAAAATCAAAACGCAGAGGCGGTATGAAGAAGAAGACTCTTGCATCAGTAAAAACCGATGATACCAGAGCTGACAGAATGAAGACTGCCACCATAGCGCCTACTGTAAGGTCTGTCATTGGCGAGGCACGAGCAAAAACCGTGTTACTTGCCGTTTCGGGCATGTCGCCAGCCATCCTGACCGAGACGGTCTGGGCGTTGGCCCATCCAAAGGACGGGGCTACCCCGGTCATTCCCGACGAGGTAGTTGTGATCACTACCAGTAAAGGCGCAAACGACCTTGACCGCGACCTCTTCACGCCCAGTGCGGTTTGGAAGGGAAGAACTGTCTGGCAGACCCTTCGGCGCGAGATTCTAGGCGTGTCAGCAGACGGGGATGGCCGCCTCGATCTGAAACCTCCACAGGTCATTTCGCTCGCCGAGCCCAAGACTGGGCGTTCACGCGCCCTCGACGACATCCGCACACCAGAAGAGAACGCGGCGGCCGCCGAGTTTATTCTCGATGAAGTGCGTCGAATCACTGCGAACGATGACACCCGCTTAATTTGTTCCATTGCCGGCGGGCGCAAGACGATGAGCGCGCTGCTGGCGGCAGCGCTCTCGCTGCTCGGACGAAAACGTGATCGCCTGACGCACGTTCTGGTCAATGACCCGTTCGACGACCCACGCCTAGCCCCACGGTTTTTTTTTCCGACGGAAAAACCGCAGGAGCACCGGCTTCGTCTGCCGGATAGTGGCGAGCGGGTGATTTCCAGTCGGGAAGCTCGGTTGGAATTGGCCGAAGTGCCTTTCGTACCGCTACGGTACCTGTTCCGTGATCAACTAGGCCGCTTTCCGGGAGGCTTCATGGACTTGGTCCGCACCGCTTCGGGATTGGTCGATGAACTGTCTCAGCCAGTCGAAATTCGACTCGATCCGCGCAGTTGGATAGCGACATTCGACGGCATAGCCGTACAACTGAACGGGCGGGACATCCCATTCTTTCAGTTTCTCTGCGAACGCGCGCAACAAGGCCAGCCGCCGTTTGCGAACCACGAGGATGCTGAAAGGCCCTTCGCGGAGTTCCTCGGCAGGTGGGCAACAGAACATCCAGATGTCAATCTGGAGTTTCTAGGGTCTGATTGGCGCAAGACACCACCCGAAGCCGATGATTTCCGGAAACGGCTCAATTCGTTGCGCGAGCGCCTTCGTGGTGTCGGCTTGGGCCATCTGATTGGGGCCTTGTTACGGCCTCATGGCCCTCTGGGTTTTCCGCCCGAACGCGTCAGTTCCGAGAAATAAGCCAGCGGCACAACCTCGTAGATCCTGAGCGGCGACCGTCAATGTCCGCTGATGTCCGGGCGGTTTTTCGAGGACCTCACCTGTGACAAACTGCTCCCATGAGAAAGATAAAGAGGTTCCTCATTCTCCTGGCGGAAGTCGCGCTCACAGTGTTGATCATCCATTTCTTCCAGAACCTGCGCAGCCGTTGGGCGGAGCGTCGCAATGAGAATGATGTAATCGACATATAAACAACCCGCGGAAAAATCGTATGACGTGGCTGCCTCTGCCACACAGAATGTCTGGCGATGTCGGGTGAATGGCAAACGCAACACGGCTCGGTGACACTGGCACTGTGAAAAACATCAATGAGAGGTTCCATACTGCAAACCTGAAATCGTGGCAACGCTGGGGGCTCGTTCTCCTCGGGGCGGTGATCGGCGCCGTGGCAATTCAGGGTCTTCTGCGCTGGTTGGAGAATCGCCGAAACCGGCAAGTCAAGGTCGGCGCAGTTCCCCCGATTGTCTGAGTCTGGCGCCAAGCGCGTCCTGATAATCACCTGGAGGGTGCGGCACCGTAGGCTGACCAATTTCCCAATGGAGTTGTCGTGAGTGCGATCCCCATAATCCAATCCGCCGTTGTCACAGACACGCTCGAAGATCAGGGGTCTATAGCGAGCGGCGCAGTGTCTAAAACGCCGACCTTGGAGGAGATGCTCGGTGGCAACAATATTCAGTCCGCGTGGCACCGAGTGCGACGAAACCGGGGATGCGCTGGCGTCGACGGCGTGACTATAGAAGAATTGAACCCTGTCTTTTCGGAGCAGTGGCGCCGAATAGAAGCTGCCCTGCGCTCCGGTGCTTATCGTCCACAACCTTTGCTCAGGGTACGCATCCCCAAGCCTGCTGGAGGTGAACGGTTGCTGGGCATCCCCACCGTCACGGACAGGGTCGTGCAGCAGGCGCTTGCTCAAGTCCTTTCTCCCTGCTGGGAGTCGCGATTTTCACCCCGCAGTTTCGCCTATCGTCCGGGGCTTGGCCCACACGATGCGTTGAAAGCATTTGAAGGGGCCGTAAACCGTGGCGCCAGTTGGGTGCTCCACGTGGACATTGAGGATTTCTTCGATAGTGTCCCACACACCATTGCGATGGGGTTCCTACAGGATGAACTTGCTGATCAACGGCTCGCCACACTCGCGCAACAAGTCCTTAGTAGCGGAGTTTACGAAAATGGTCTTGTTCGCCCGGCATCTCTTGGGTTGCCTCAAGGTAGTCCGCTTTCTCCTTTGGTGGCGAATGTGGTTCTTGATTTCTTGGATGATCGCTTGGAACAGGGCGGGTGGGAATTCGTGCGCTACGCCGACGATTGTGTGGTGCTTTTGGCCAGCCAGAATCTAGGACCAGCGGCCCGTCAACTGGTGGTTGAGAGTCTTGCAGATTTGGGCCTGCGGTTGAATGAAAGGAAAACTGCGTTTACCCATGTCACCGAAGCTCGTTTTCTGGGTTTTGCCTTCCGACAGGCCAGCGCGGGCTCTATCGTTCGTTCCGTCAGCCCCGAGGCGTTGGCGGAAGTCGAGCAGATTCTCCTGCAAACCATTCAGACCAGCGTGGGCAGTGCGACGATTGTTGCGGAAGAAACTGCCAAGACACTACGCAGTTGGCTGGCCTATTTCTGGACTCCGTGTGACGAGGCAAAAATTCAGGCTTTCACAGACCGTATTCTCGCGGCATGGCAGGGGAACTATCCCGGCATCCCGGTGCCAAACGTTCTGCGCTGGAAAAACCTGCGAGTTGACCAACGCTCACGCGCCCGAGTGGATTATGCTGGGCATTTCCAAGCTGGCCGCGTCCAGCGAGCGTCGGTGGACTGGGCTGACAGTTTGCGTTGCCTTCTCTTGCGTGCACTGAGATCTCGGTGGTGGCATGTGGAATATGATTTGAGTTGGGGACGCCGGTCGCCCGGCATCCGCCTGTGCTTCGGTTCTCACCGCATCAACTTTCGGCTCTGAGCATGCCAGTGTTGAGCATCCAGACTCCCAGATCGCAGGTCTCTCTCCAGTCGGAGCGGCTGGTTGTGGTTCGGCCTGACCAGCAGGATGCGGACCCCAAAACCGAGGTTCCATTGGCGGAATTGGAACGCGTGGTTCTCGCACGGGACGTTCAAATCTCCAGCGCGGCCCTCTGCGAACTCTTGAAGCGACAAATCCCCGTAACAGTCCTGGAGTGGAACGGGCGATTGCTTGGCTCATTCGAGCCGCCAGGACCGCCACGGGGCGCATCAAGGTTGCTGCAATATCAACTCTGCTCCAACCCCGTATCTTCTTTGGCTATCGCTGTAAGGCTGGTCCACGCCAAGATTGCAAATGGACGCCGACTGCTCCAGCGGCTTGATGCAAACCATCATCTTTTGGAAACATCGGTACTGGCTGCCTTGGAAGCGCGAGAACGAGATGCCAGGAGCGCCTCCGATCTTGCGATACTCCGAGGCTGCGAGGGGGCAGCCGCAGCAGTATTCTTTGAGAACTGGGCCAAATTCCTACCGTCGGAATTCCCGTTCGGCCAGCGCTCTACACGGCCGCCCCGGAACCCGGTCAATGCATGCCTGTCCTACCTGTCCGCCCTTGTGCACGGGGAATTGCTCACTGCATGTGTAGTTCGCGGGCTCGATCCGGCGCTGGGTTGCCTGCATCAGACCCAGGATGACCACTGGTCGTTGCCGCTAGACTTGATGGAGCCATTCCGGCCCGCCCTAATTGAAGCCCTCACGCTCCGCATGTTTACACACCGCATCCTTCAGACGCGCCACTTTGAAGGTCATGACGGGGGCGTGTGGCTCACCTTGCATGGCCGGCGCACGCTGATTCAGCATTATGAGCAACGAATCCAACGGGAATTCTACTCGGAACACACAGGGTGCCGGACCACCCTGCGCCAGCAACTGCAAAACGCCGCCCTCCAGTTCAAACTGGCCTTGGCGCGGCCTGAGATCTATGCCCCATTTCGCCTCAATTGAACCCGCAGCACACAACCGACTGGTGGGACGATCTGCTGCCCGCCCGGCCACATCGACATCCGCCGGGGGCTGACGAAATGCTGCGGGTGATTGCCTACGACATCGCCTGTCCGCGACGGTTGAAACGTGTGGCTGAGGCGTGCTTGGATTATGGAGTCCGGGTAGAGAAGAGCGTATTCGAATGTTGGCTCGACGACGAGCGTTTCGACCAACTCTGGGTCCGATTACAACAGGAAATCGAACCGGAAGCTGACCTGGTATTGGCCTACACATTGGACGCCGCTGCAGCTCGAAAGCGACGCGCGACCGGAGCCAGGGCTGTTGTCTCGGAAAAACGCAGCCACTATGTTCTATAGCAATATTCTCGGGTTGAGGTCCGTGCTTGTTCTAGCCGAGAACGGGCCGGGCTCTGACCTGACTTGGAAAGGCTTCAATCTGTGAAGGTTGGCTTCAAAACCTCATGCAAAACGATGAGCAAGACAGCGTCAAAACAAACCCCAGACAACCACCTCGGACTTTTGCATGGCCTTGCATGTTGCAAATCAATCGGTTATATCCCCCCCAGTGGGCAGTGGACAGAACGCCGAAAGGCAATTGAGACCCGTCGACATATGGAACATCGTTGACCGGCAAACGAGTGGGCAGTGGACAGAACGCCGAAAGGCAATTGAGACCGGAGGGAACCTCTTCGTTAGCGAATTCGTTCACCATAGTGGGCAGTGGACAGAACGCCGAAAGGCAATTGAGACGCTGATTGGTCCATAGCCAAAGGCCCTTGCAGAGCGGGTGGGCAGTGGACAGAACGCCGAAAGGCAATTGAGACTCAGGCCACCGCACCATTGCGGGACCATTGCTCGTGGTGGGCAGTGGACAGAACGCCGAAAGGCAATTGAGACCTCCTCATAACGCCTTGCGAACAGTTACTGTTTTTGTGGGCAGTGGACAGAACGCCGAAAGGCAATTGAGACTAGTTACAAGGCCAAAGAACAGATCAGCTGTGCTTACGGTGGGCAGTGGACAGAACGCCGAAAGGCAATTGAGACTGTGAGGGGAAGCAACCAACGCATTTCTCAAGGTAAAGTGGGCAGTGGACAGAACGCCGAAAGGCAATTGAGACCGCACAATGAATTGGAATCCCTTCTGATCTGGGGCGGTGGGCAGTGGACAGAACGCCGAAAGGCAATTGAGACGGCATACGCCCTACGGAAATGTCCGCCGTCACCGCCGTGGTCAGTGGACAGAACGCCGAAAGGCGTGCAAACATCAGATGCATTCTCGCGCCACTGGTTTCGTTGCCGTGATTGCGACTGATATGACCGCCGATGGGCGCTGAAGCAGAATTGAGGCACGGGCCGTTGCCCCGACAAGGGCATCGGCCCTTTCTTTCTGCAAGGTAGGGGCCTTCTCCAGATGTGCGGACACTTGGTGGGCCGAACGTCCGCCATTGTCCGGCGGATGGCGCAGGGAACTCGTTTGACAGAGAGTGGCGCCATGCAAGCCATTAAAAACAACGTCCAAGTTCAGAAACTGAAGACGTGGCAGCGCTGGGGCTTGATCGCACTCGGCGCGGTGATTGGCGGTGTCGCGGTGTACGGGATGCTGCGGTGGCTGGACAGGCACGCAAGGCGGCAACGTCCGCCAACGTCCGGAGCAGTGACCGATAGCCCTCAGAGGTGATTGAATGCACCCATGAAGAAGGCCCTTTCGATTCTCGTGATGATCGTCGCCCTGTGTCTGGGGGTTTGGGTCGTGGCTTGGGGCATGGCGCTGGTATCTGGCGCGGTGCTCTTCTCCAAGACTCTAAATGGAGTGGCCACCCTGATCCACATGCCGGCCTGCGTAGAGCGTATGATGTTTTGGACCTTCTTGGCTCCGTTCAGCATCTTGGCTGGCCGGATATTCGCCCCGTCTCGTAGAACACGTGTGCGCGCATCCCTCCTGCTGGTCTCCGTACTCGGTGTGTACTGGACAATCACCTACGCGGGGAATCAGCTACGTCCCAAGAGGGTGGACCCGGAAAAGGTTGACTGGTTTTCGCCAGTGACCGGAATACCCGTGCTCTACTACGTCCACGGCGAGAGATACGATGGTGGATGGGAATTCTACGCAGGTGCGCCCGAGATGTTCCATCCGGGGACAGGTGAACTCATTAAACCCGTCTCGCTTTCACTTCGGAGGACATGGGAAGCCGACAAGAAGGTGCGACAGGAAGCCGCGGAGAAATCGCGACTCGCGGCAGAGGAAACTGCCCGACAAGCGGAGCAACAAGCTCTGGAACAACAGCGCGCGCACCAAGCGCTACAGCAGCAGCAGGACGCATTGGCGGAGGAGCGCCAGCAGCTGGCCACAGTCAAAGCATCGTTGGAAACCAAGGCCGCAGAACTTGCGTCGCAGTCCACAAAACTAGCCAAAGATGACCAAGCAGTGGCCGAGGTGCAACAACACTACGATGAGACCCTGAAAGCAACCGAAGAGCATGTCGCCGCCGAGCGATCGTCCCAAGATGCTCCAAATAACGAAGCTGTTCGCGAAACCGTGCAGCCCCCGACCGAGACGCGTGCGTCCGTCTGGACCGCCGCCCCGACTGACGAAAGCCCACCCGAACCGGCAGCACAGGTTGCACCGCCGCCAGCCTACAGCGTGACTTCATGGACGCCGGTCGCCTACGCCTATGTGGCCCCATCGGTCAGTTACTATTACGGGGCTCCTGTTCGATACTATTACGTGGCGCCATGTCCGCCGCGGATTGTGCGATGGGGGTACCCAAGGTATGTGTGCCCTCAGCCGAGTGTGCCATATCGTTATGCGCCGGTCTGCGTTCCAAACTGCCGCCAAATGCGCGGACGACGATGACACACACCTTGCTGCCACCATGGAACCATCTTGGCATGAATCGACGATCATCAGACGACCTTGTTCGCGTACGTTTCAAGACACGCGCTTTATACGTCGCGATCTCACTACGCAACTGAGCATGTATTGAGGAGAGCCAATGCCCAGCCTGTTCCTATTAACGCCGGGCACACGCGTGGGGCTGCAAAGCCGCACGTTGCATATCGAGATTCCCGCCCGCGACGAGGATCCGGCGGTGGACCGTGTGCTTCCGCTGGTCGAGATCGAGCGCGTCATCATCGGCGACACTACTCAGGCCTCCACCGCCGCCCTTGCCGCTCTGCTGGAATTAGACATCCCGGTCAGCTTCTGCTCTTGGTCGGGCCGCGTCCTTGGCTTATTGCGTCCGCCGTCCACGGCCAGCGCCGGGACGCGACTGGAACAATACCGGCGTTCTATGGAAACCGGTTTTTGTCTCATGCTTGCTACCGCGCTCATCGAGGCAAAAATCCTCAACCAACGTCGCATTCTCCAGCGACTGGCAGCAAATCGCGAAATCGATGTGGCCCCAGCCACGGAGTGGTTCAATAATCTGATCCAGCATACCACCCGCGCCACAAACATAGACGGTTTGCGTGGTGTCGAAGGCACCGCCAGCGCCCGTTATTTTGAGGAACTCGCTCGGTTCTTCCCCGCGGAATTTCCGTTTGAGCGCCGCTCGCGACGTCCGCCTCACAATCCCGTCAACGCCGTCCTCAGCTATGCCTACACCGTGCTGGGCGGCGAGATCGAAGCGATGTTGTGGGCCTGCGGGCTTGATCCGTCGCTGGGAGTATACCACGCGACCGAGGATCGGCGCGCGTCTCTCGCTCTGGACCTGCTGGAGCCATTCCGCGCGCCTGTAGCGGACGCTTTGGCTGTCGATCTGTTCAGCCACCAAATGCTCAGCGCCTCTCATTTTGAACGCCGTCTATCTGATGACAAGACCGATGGCGGTCAGCCCGGTTGTTTTCTGACATTGGAAGGTCGCAAAAAGTTTTTCGTCCAATTCGAGCGTCGCATGGAACGACAGTTCACGTACGAATTCACCGGCCAGCGCACCACACTTCGCGGCCTTATCGAGCGTCAATGTCTCGACATAAAGAAAAGCATCATGGAGGGCGTGCCGTTCGTGCCATTTCTGATGAATTGAGAACAACCCAGGGCGAATGAACTCACAACCGTGAACGATGAACAGACAACCTCCTGGATTGATGAGGCATTCCCGCTTGCTCCGTATAAGCATCCGCAACACCCGCCGGGGGAGAAGCAAATGCTGACCATCGTAGCCTACGACATTGCCGACCCCAAACGGTTGGTCAAGCTGGCTCAGGTGTGCGAGGACTTCGGCTGCCGCGTCCAGTACTCGATTTTCGAATGTCGCCTGGAGGCGGATCGGTTCGACGAATTCTGGCTCGCGCTCCAACTGGAGATCGATCCGGAACATGACCGCCTTGTCGCCTACAAGGTCTGCGCCAGTTGCGCCCGGCAGATCGAAACCGCCGGTTGCATGGTCTGCAGCGAGAAGGCCGTCGCGTATGTCCTATGAGATAGTAGAATCATGGTACCAGAAGCAATCAATCGGCGGGTTACGCTACAAGGGGACTTTACGCTATTTCCATCGTCGCGATTTCGTCAGGTCGCCAGCTTCAAACCCTCAATCCGGCCCTCCTTCCGACCTTCTGGCCATCCCGCGCTGTTGGAAGATGTTCCGTTCATCCAATGCCCAATGCGCACCTTAACCGTTTGCCTTCATCTCTTGCCAAGTCACCACTCCCGACCGCACTGCCGCCTTGCCTCCGCCGCTGCAATCGGTTACAAGAATGGAGTGACGTGAAGCCGTTCGCCCGAAAGGGAATTGAGACTTGGCACCCCAAACCAGGACGGGGTACGCCGCGGCGTGACGTGAAGCCGTTCGCCCGAAAGGGAATTGAGACGCGGTAATTTATTGAGATAAAAAACGAGTTCCTCGTGACGTGAAGCCGTTCGCCCGAAAGGGAATTGAGACTTTTCCGCTTCTGCGAAAAGCTCTGCTTCACGCTGGGTGACGTGAAGCCGTTCGCCCGAAAGGGAATTGAGACTTTGACGTGCGAAAGCGTTTCACGTTTCGAGGTGTCCCGTGACGTGAAGCCGTTCGCCCGAAAGGGAATTGAGACCGTGCACGGAGATTATGTTTGTGTAGCTCGAGCAACAAAGTGACGTGAAGCCGTTCGCCCGAAAGGGAATTGAGACCTCCTCAGCAGCGGAGGACTTATATTCTTCATCCCAAGTGACGTGAAGCCGTTCGCCCGAAAGGGAATTGAGACATGACTCGCCAGACGTTGTTCGCTGACTTGAAGCGGTGACGTGAAGCCGTTCGCC
>JBKQMH010000193.1:0-26299 GCA_052146795.1 Verrucomicrobiia bacterium | reverse complement strand
CCGGCGGCGGGGGCATCCCCGTGGTGCAGGATGACCAGGGCAACCTCAGCGGCGCCGCCGCCGTGATCGACAAGGACCTGGCCTCCGCCGTGCTCGCCAAGGAAATCGCCGCGGATCTGCTGGTGATCTCCACCGCGGTCGAACAGGTCTGCCTGAATTTCGGCAAACCTGACCAGAAAGCGCTCGACCGCCTGAGCCTCGCGGACGCCAAACGGTACATGACCGAGGGCCACTTCAAGCCCGGCTCGATGCTGCCCAAAATCCAGGCCTGCATCCAATTCCTCGAGAACGGCGGCACCGAAGCCCTCATCACCTGTCCCGAAGCCCTCCCGCGGGCCCTCGACGGCAAGGCCGGCACTCGCATCACGGCGTGAATCGGCGGGCGCTCGCTTGCTGCGGCGGCGCCTTGGGAACAGAAATAAGCCGCCTTCGCGGTCCTAAGCTGCCCATTTATAGGCGAGACAGGGCCGGCAATTGGGGTCGTACCCCCCGAACGAAGCCAATTTTGAGCAAACGAAGCCAACCGCAGTTCGCCCATCATATCGCCATAACTCCCTGTTCCACAACAGCTGAAATGCCAGTTTTTTGTCAATTATAATTGGCTTCGTTTGGCAGAATTACATGTTCTGGGGGCCCCCCTCCTGTCCGCCGACTCGTCCGACATAGCTTTAGCGACGGCGGAAGCTTTACCCGCTGTGGCGGGCTTGGCGAAGGTGGATGCCCCGACAACGGATGTCAGGATGAATCGCCGTCCCGCCGCGAATTGTAGGGCCGGGATGCCCGAGTCTGACGAGGGTATCCCGCCGCGCCGGGTCGTTGCCTGCCGTCGTTTGTGTTCCCTCTTAGCCTTATTTCAAAGAACTCCAACCCGCCCCGACTATACACAATCACATGTATGCTGTCCAGTCCTTTCTCAATGGCGGATGCCCAGACCCCTAATCCGGCGCTTCCTCCCATGCCCGTGTAGCGTCCGAAGCCGAGTCAGGCAGAGCCAAAAGCGGCACTGGCCGCTGAGACGCGCTGCAGACCTGCCAGTAATGCAGACGCGCCGCCGCCATCTTCAACCCAGCCGTTAACGTAAGAAGCATCCGCATCGCCTCGACGTGCTGCCAACGCCGAAAAAAACCACTCGCCAACGAACACGCTGGAGAGGTAGGCTTGCTGCCGCGAGGGCAAGCATGAACAAGACGTCCTTGAAAATTCGGCCCGCAAAACCCACTGTCAAGGAATTGCGTGGCGCCAACGGAGGCGCCGCGGCGTGAACGAGGGCTACGACGTTGGACAAGTGTGTCTGAACGGCCATTCGGCAAACTCGTCTTCGGCGAGCATGCCGCAGTTCAATCAGGACCACTGCGAGAGGTGCGGAGAGAGAACAATTACAGCTTGCCTTCACTGCCAAACGTCCATTCGCGGTCGCTACCACTTCAGGAACGTATTGGGCGCTTTGAAATACGATCCCCCTGCGTATTGTTACAAGTGTGGTAAGCCAGCCTCCACCCGAACCATCCTTACCCCTGCGTTCCGAGTTTCGTATCTGCCTAACGGAGCACGTGTATTGAAGTTGGCGCTATAGGAAGGGTGTCGGGCCCCGGTTAGCCCGAATTTACTTGACGTTAGTTCGATGTTTTGCTGTACTGCGCCACAGCGAGGCGAAGGGGTTGGTGTCACGTTCTGCATTTCCTCCTCGGTTTCCCTCCGGAATCGCAGGTGTCATTGACGGTCAACGCATCACGCGCGTCGTACGCTAGAGCAGTTTATCTCGCACGCAAGGCTACTCCTGTACCCAACCTATCCCCGCCGGGCGCGGGATGCTTCAGGCTTACGAAAGGATTCGTTATGAACAGATTGCTGCGGAAACTTTTGCTCGGCTTCTGTTGGACGGCGTTTTTGGCCGCCACCACCCTAAAGGCCACCACTTGGACCGTCAACAGCACCGCCGACAACGCCTCTGGCAGCGGCACCAGCGGCCCGTTGCGGTACTGCATCAACGACGCAGCGTCGGGCGACACGATCACATTCGGTGTCGCTGGCATCATCACGCTGACCAGCGGTGAACTCGTCGTTGGCACAAGTATCAATATTCTGGGTCCCGGCCCGACCACGCTGGCCGTCAGTGGGAATTCGACCAGCCGTGTCTTCGATGTTAGGTCCAGTACCACCGCCAGCATCTCGGGCCTGACGATCGAGAATGGATCGACTAATGCGCCGGGCGGAGCTGTCTACAACCTTGGCACCCTCCTGATGAGCAACTGCGTTGTCATGGGGAGTTCATCCCACGGTGCCCCCGCCCTGGCTCAAGCCGGCATCGGGGGCGGCATTTATAACGGAGGGACGATGTCCTTGGCCGACTGCACCGTCACCAACAACTTCGCTGACTATTTCGTCGATGGCTTGGCCGGCCTTGGCGGTCTGGGTGGCTCAATCTACAATGCAGGCGCGCTGACACTCGATTCGTGCGTGATTAGTAGCAATTGGTGCGCAGATGTTTTGTTCGGCGTGGGGTTTGGTCTGCCCGCCTCCGGCGGGGGTATTTACAATACGAACTCGCTGACGATCAACCTTTGCACCATTAACAACAACCATTCTGGCAAAGGACACGACAATGCCGGCGACAGTCAGCCCGGAAATGGCGGGGCTGGCGGGGCTGTTTACAATAGCGGCACGCTGACGGTCATAAATTCAACTGCCAACGGAAACTACACTAGTGGTGGGGGAAGCGGGGTGCAAAATGGCTTTCCAGGAGGCAACGGCGGATCCGGTGGTGGCTTTTGGAACGGAGGCACACTCTTCATGACCGGCAGCACCGTCAGCAGCAACACGTGCGGGAATGGTGGACCCGGTGGGCCCTATACGAGCCCTTTGCCGGGGGGAAACGGTGGGTTTGGCGGCGGAGTGTACAACAGCGGCACTCTGGTGTTGACCAATTCCACCATTGTTGGAAATGTTTGCGGCAATGGCGGAATGGGGAGTAACGGTTCCGGGTTGTCGCCGATGATCCCGAACGGTGGGCCCGGCGGCGCCGGTGGTAGTGGTGGCGGGCTGTGCACCGCAGGCACACTCACATCGGCATGCAACACGATCTATGGCAACGCAGGCGGAACTGCTGGCAATGGCGGGAATGGCGTCGTGATCGGCGCCAACGGCGGTAGCGGTGGCAATGGCGGCACTGGTGGCTATGGCGGTGGCGTTTTCAACACAGGAACCATGAACTTGTGGAATTGCACCGTTGCCAGCAATTCCGTCGTTCTGGGCGGCGCCGGAGGCATGGGTGCCGTCGGGACTATGACAACGGGTGCCAACGGTGTCGCCGGAGCTGTAGGCAATGGCGGCGGAAGCGCCAACAGCAACGGAGTCGCCCAACTCCTAAACACTATCGTTGCAGAGAATATCACTGCGGGAACTGGTCCCGATCTTATCGGCAACTTCACCTCTCTGGGGCATAACCTGATCGGAAACGTAACCGGCGGCAACGGCTACATCGGCAGCGATCTGCTCAACGTAAATCCACAACTTGACCCACTTGCCGACAACGGCGGACCGACGTTCACCTGCGCATTGCAAGCCACTAGCCCCGCCATCGATGCGGGCGACGACGCCGTCTTGTCCGCTCCCTACAATCTCACTACGGATCAGCGCGGCTTGCCTCGGAAGTCCGGTGCGCACGTCGATATCGGAGCCTACGAGCTTCAAATACCGTTCGCCATCGTGTCCGCTTCAATTCAAGGAAGTAACATGACAATTGCGTGGACGGCGTGGGGCGGAAGCACGAATGTCTTGCAAGCGACAAACGGCGGCCCTTCAGGTAGCTACACCGATACCTTCGCGGACATCGTAGCGTCACGAGCAATCCTTCCCGGCACCGGAACCCAAGGCACCAACTACACCGACACAGGAGGGGCAACGAACGTACCCGCCCGCTACTACCGCGTCCGACTCGTGCCGTAGCGGAAAAGCTTGGGCCAAAGGGGCAGTGGAGGAGGGTCATCTATGAAACGACACAGCAAGGCATTTATTGCGCCTCCCCCCGTGATTGGGTTTTAGATCGACGTGCCCAGCGCTTCCCAATTTACAAACCAGAAGCCGAGTCTGACGGAGCCGAAAGCGGCACTAGCCGCTAAGCCGAGTGGCACGGAGCCGTAGCGAGCCGAATCAGACACCCCGGCACCTCAGCACTTGGACACTCATCCCTCCCCACGCCTGCGCCCCGAATTTCGACATTCGGATTTTTGCTCGACGGCAATGCGGGAAAGCAGTATCGGAAGCGACAGCAGCAAACTCAATCGAACGGGTTGATTATGGCCATCGACTCCGCAAGCAATGCCCCCAATCTGGTTGTCGTGCATTCGTTCGAGACTGAACCTGAGGGAGAAGCCCTCGAGTCGCTCCTGCGGGAAAACGGCATTCCGGTCAGGATCATCCGCCGATCCCATGATAGCGTCTTCGATGGTCTGGTGTTGAGCGCGGAGGCGAGGGACCGGATTCTGGTTCCGGAGAAAGACCTCGATCGCGCACGGTCGCTCATCGAGGAATACCTTCAATCCATCCCAAAAGGAACTGCCGACGACGCCGAGACTTTGCAGTGGAAGAGCGATCTGGCGGCCAAGCGGGTACGGACGAATTTCGTCGCAACCTGGATTCTCTGCCCTGGCTTGGTCGCTTTCGGATTGTGGGTGATTCTGGAAGGGAGCGGTGCGCAGCAGGGCAAACCGCTTGCGTGCATTATTATTGCCCTTGCCATCGTGTTTTTTCGGGGTATGCGCGCGCAACGCCGGCTGGATCAAAGAACCGTTTCCAGATTCAAGAAGGAAACGGGCTCAGACCCGCAATCCTGACATCCGCACCCCCGCCCCTCGCCGTTTAGCCGTTCTCTGTGACCTCTGCGTCTCTGCGTGAGAAGGAACATGCCCGAACGGTTTGTCGGCGGCTTCCGTGCGCGCGGCGAAATGTACTTTAACGACGCGCCCAGCGCGCTTATACTGAGTTGGTGCAGGTCGCAATCACCAGGCAGTTGGAATTCACGCTTAACGGCAAGCCCGTGTCGGCCGAAGCGGACGACGAGCTGATGCTGCTGAATCTGCTTCGCGACAAGTTCGACATCGTTTCCCCCAAGAACGGCTGTCAACCGATGGGGCAATGCGGCTGCTGCGCGGTGATGGTGGACGGGAAAGTCGTGCTATCCTGCGTGGTCAAGGCCAAATTCGTCGCGGGCAAGACCGTCACCACGCTGGAAGGTCTGCCGTCCGCGGAGCGCGACCTGCTGGCCCGGGCGTTCGTGACGACCGGCGGACTGCAATGCGGCTTCTGCATTCCCGGCATCGCCATGCGGGCCAAGTGGATACTGGACCAGAACCCCGCCATGCCGCGCGACGAAATCAACCGCTGGCTCGGTCCGCACCTGTGCCGTTGCACGGGGTACACCAAGATCGTGGACGCCATCGAGTTGGCGGGGAAGGTGCGACGCGGCGCCAAATTCCCCGAACTCGACGAGTCGGGACGCATCGGCACGTCGCTGATGCTGTACGAGGGGGCGGACAAGGCGCTCGGTGACAAGAATTACATCGACGACCTGAAGGTGCCGGGCCTGGTCCACGGCGCGTTCGTGTTCTCGGAACACCCGCGCGCGAAGGTGTTGAAGATCGACACGACTGCGGCGGAACGGTTGCCCGGGGTCATAAAGGTCATTACGGCGCGAGATGTGCCCGGCGAAAAATGCGTCGGACTGATTTATCGGGACTGGCCGGTGTTCATCGGCGAGGGCGACGAGACCCACTGTATCGGCGACATACTGGCGATGGTGGCCGCGGACGATGAGCGCACCGCGCGCAAAGCGGCGAACCTCATCAAGGTCAAGTACGAGGTGCTCAAACCCGTGCTCACGCCCGAGGAGGCGCTGGCGCCGGACGCGCCGTTGGTACATCCGCCGAAACCGAACAAGCTGTGCCAGGCGGGGATCAGCCGCGGCGATTTCGACGACGCATGGAAACACGCCGCGCACACGGTCAACGTCAAGGTGCAAACCCAGCACGTCGAGCACGCGTTCCTCGAACCCGAATCGTGTTTGGCGATTCCATTGACGAATGGCGCGGCCTCGGTCCGGTTCGGCAATTTGTCGAAGGAGCAACAGGCCGCCGCGCTCACGGCGGTGGCGAACGGGAAGCAGATCATCGTGTACTCGCAGGGGCAGGGCGTGTATGACGACCGCGACCAGATCGCCGACGTGCTCGGGTTGCCGCGCGACAAAGTGTACGTCGAACTGGTCAGCAATGGCGGCGCATTCGGCGGCAAGGAAGACCTCGCGGTGCAGCCGCACGTCGCGCTGATGGCGTGGCTGACGAAGCGGCCCTGCAAAGCGACGTTCACCCGCGACGAGAGCACGCGGTTCCATCCGAAACGGCATCCGATCAAGTTCGAGTACTGGGCAGGCTGCGACAAGGACGGACATCTGACGTGCGTGAAGGTGCGGGCGATTGGCGACAAGGGGGCGTACGCGTCCGTCGGCACGAAAGTGCTGGAGCGCGCGGGCGGCCACGCCTGCGGGCCGTACCGGGTGCCCGTCGTGGACATTCAATCGGTCGGCGCGTACACGAACAATCCGCCGTGCGGCGCGATGCGCGGATTCGGCGCGAACCAGGCGGCGTTCGGGATCGAGACGGTCATCGATATGCTGGCCGAGAAGGTCGGCATCGACGGCTGGGAGATTCGCTGGCGCAACGCGCTGGAGGTCGGCGACATGTTTGCCACGGGCCAGGTGCTGCGGGCGAGCGTCGGCTTGAAGAAGACGCTGCTGGCGGTGAAGGACGTTTATCGCAATGCCAAATTCGCAGGCATCGGGTGCGGCATCAAAAACGTCGGCATCGGCAACGGCAGCGAAGACGCGGGCCGGGCGATGATCTCGGTGGAGCCCGACGGCACGGTGGTGGTGCGCACGGGATTTACCGAGATGGGGCAGGGGTTGTTCACGGTGCAACTCCAGACGTTCTGCGAGGAGACGGGAATCAACCCGCGTTGCGTGCGGGTGGTCACGGACACGCGGTATGCGCTGGATTGCGCCCAGACGACCGGTTCACGCGGGACGTTGCTCGGTTGCCAGGCCGTCCGCGCCGCCTGCGCCAAGTTCAAGCCCGATCTGGAAAAAGTCCGCGGCAACGGCGCGATTACCCGGGACGATTTGAAGACGCTGGCCGGCCGGGAATGGTTCGGCGAGTTCGTCGTGAACGATACGCACGAGCTGGGCTACACCGGCCCGAATGTGAAGACGCACATCACGTATGGATTCGCCACGCAAGTGGTCATTCTGGACGACGCGGGCAAATTGAAGAAGGTCGTCGCGGCGCACGACGTGGGCAAGGTGATGAATCCGATTCTGTTGCAGGGCCAGATTGAAGGCTCGATCCACATGGGGCTCGGCTACGCCCTGACCGAGGAACTGCAACTCAAGGACGGCCGGATCGCCAGCAAGGATTTGCGGGCGCTGGGCATCCTCCGCGCCAAGGACATGCCGGAGGTCGAATGCATTTTCATCGAGGAGAACGAACCCGCCGGCCCGTACGGCGCGAAGGGCGTCGGCGAAATCGGTCTCATCCCGACGGCGCCGGCCGTCGCGGGCGCGCTCTACAAGTTCGACGGCATCCGCCGCACGAAACTCCCCATGAAAGACTCAGCGGCGGCCAAAGCGATCCTCGGCAAGAAGTGAGGGCCACGCTGCCCGCTGGCCATCCAAGAATCCCCAACCGGGGTCTCCGCGCCAGCGTGTCGATTGTCCGTGAGGGTGGGGGAGCGGGTTGAAGAGAACCCGCTAGTGTTTGGAGAAGCGCACGGACAACGGACCACGCTGACGCAGCGAGGAATTTCTGCGCATTTTGATTGGCAATAAATGGGCGATGCGCAACGGCAAATGGGTTAGTTCAAATTCCGCCTGGAGCCAGTCATCGATTTCGTGGCCGGCCTCGCGACCGCGTTCCAGATACAGCTCGAACGCGCGAGCCCGAATTTGTTCCTCCGATGGACCATTAATCATCATCTGACACCTCGCCATCAACGAGGAAAGCTTAGTCCATCTCGCGAGGGAATCAACTGGGCGAAGGGACGAATCTGGGCTAGGACGAACGCCTAGGTCCGGATGTCCTGGGCGAAACTAGGCTGCCGCATTCGCGCCACTGATCACAAAGATGGCCAGGTCGGCGTCGAGATTGGGATCCTGGAAGATCTCGGTGCCATCTTCCGTATTGAGCCCGATGCGGCGGTGAATGCGGATGGATTTCTCGCGGCAGAACTCCTCGAAATCCGCAATGGACAGGAACCGCACGTCCGGGGTGTCGTACCACCGCTCACGAATCCAACCGTAGCCTCGCGGCGCTCGGCCGTCTTTCGCCAGAATGTTGCGCAACGGTCGAAACGCGAGATTGGGAAAACTGACGATACCGATGTGGCCGACGCGGAGAATTTCGTTGATGACACCGGGCACGTCGCGCACCGCCTGCAGCGTTTGGGAGAGCACGACGCAGTCAAATTGCTGGTTGCCGAACCCGCGCAGTCCCTTGTTCAGGTCCGCTTGGATCACATCCAGGCCGCGGCGCACGCACGCGATGACCGATGGTTCGTCGAGTTCCACGCCGATCAGACGATGATGATGGTCCCGCTGCTCGAGGCGCGCCAGCAGGCCACCCGAACCGCAACCCAAGTCGAGCACGCTCGCGTCCGCCGGGATCAACTCCACGATGCGCTCATAATCGATGCGCCGCTGATGAAAGATACTCGTCGGACTGGAACCATCTTCCGGCTTGCGACCGACCGCCGAATCATCCGGCGGCGCCGCGACATCGTCGTCAACGAACGCGCGGATCAGTTCCCCGTAACTGGCGATCTCGTTGGGCAACAGGAAGGCATCGTGCCCGCAGTCACTCTGGACATTGCAATAGCTGACGGGCGCGTTGTTGGCGACCAGGGCGTTGACGATGTCCCGTGATTGGTCGGGAGGAAACAACCAATCGCTCGAGAAACTGATCACCAGCCAGCGGCTCCGTGTGCCGCGGAAGGCCGTGGCCAGTTCCGGCGGCGTGCCGCCGAGGTCGAACAGATCCATGGCCGTCGACAGCGCGATATAACTGTTGGCGTCGAATCGTTCCACGAATTTTTGCCCTTGATGGCCGAGATACGAGCCGACCGAGAACATTTTTTCAAACTCGACGGCCTCATACCGCGGCTGCAGGCGGTTCGCGTCGAACTTTTGCGTCATCGCTTCGCGGGACAGGTAGGTGATGTGGCCGATCATGCGGGCGATGGCCAGACCCACTTCCGGTCCGTGTTCGGCGCCATAATACCGTCCATCGTGATAATCCGGGTCACGGCGGATGGCGTTGCGCCCGACCACGTCGAATGCCAGTGCCTGACTCGTCAATCGCGGGGACGTGGCGAGCGCAATCACGCGGCGAACGCGTTCCGGCCAGCGCGTGGCCCAGGTGAGCGCCTGATGTCCGCCCATCGAACCGCCAATGACCGCGCGCAGTCGTTGGACGCCGAGATGATCGAGCAGCCGGCGCTCGGCCTCGACCATGTCCCCGATGGTGATGGTCGGGAAATCGTGACCGTACGGTTCACCCGTCGCGGGATTCAGGCTGCCGGGACCCGTCGTACCCCGGCAACCGCCGAGCAGGTTCGGACAAATGACGAACAGATGATCGGTGTCGATCGGTTTCCCCGGACCGACGACAACATCCCACCAACCGGGGTCGTCGTCGTCGGTGTGTTGGGCCACGTGCGAATCGCCGCTGATCGCATGGCAGACGAGCACGGCATTGTCCCGGGCCGCGTTCAGTTGGCCATAGGTTTCGTAGGCGACGGTCACGCCGGGCAATTCACCCCCGAGTTCCAGTTTCAGCGCGTGGTCGAACGTCGCGGTCTGCACGTACCGCAACGGTTTCGCGTGCCGCGCACTGTCGCTGCTATCGAAGAGGTTGTCACCCATCGGATGCACGGATCATTTTTGCGACACCTTCAGCGCCTGGTCAAGGTCGGCGATGATGTCGCGCACGTCCTCGATGCCCACGGACAATCGGACGTACTCGGGCGTCACGCCGGTTTGCGCCTGCTCTTCGGGCGTGAGTTGCGAATGCGTCGTCGTGGCCGGGTGGATGATCAGGGACTTGGCGTCGCCGATGTTCGCCAGATGGCTGAACAGCTTGACGCTGTTGATCAACTTCGCGCCCGCTTCCTTGCCGCCTTTGATGCCGAAGCCGACGATTCCTCCCTGACCATCCGGCAGGTATTTCTTCGCGCTGGCGTAGTCGGGGTGGCCCGGCAACCCGGGATAATTCACCCACAACACCGCGGGATGCTTCGACAGGAATTCCGCCACGGCCAGCGCGTTCTTCGAGTGCCGCTCCAGCCGCAAGTGCAGCGTCTCCAATCCCAGCAGCGTCAGGAACGATCCCCACGGACTCTGGGCCGCGCCCGTGTCGCGCAGCCAGTGGGTGCGGATGTAGATGATGTAGGCGATGTTGCCCATCGGCCGCAACGCCTCTTCGAACACGATGCCATGATACGCGGGATCGGGCGCCGTGAATTCCGGCCATTTCTTTGGCTCCTTGGCCCAGGGGAATTTCCCGCTGTCCACTATCGCGCCGCCGAGATGGACGCCGTGGCCGCCGATGAACTTCGTCGTGGAATACACGACGATGTCGAAGCCGTGTTCGAGGGGCCGGAACAATGCCGGCGTCAGCACGGTATTGTCGATGATCGTTGGCAGGCCGTGACGGTGGGCGATGTCCGTGATCTTGCGATAATCCGGCACGTCGTTCTTGGGATTGCCCGGCGTCTCGATGTAGACGGCGCGGGTATTCTTGTCCACCAGCTTGGTGATGGCTTCCGGTTTGGCGGGATCGAAGAACCGCACCTCGACGCCGAGCTTCGAGAACGTTTGGGTGAACAGCGTCCACGTTCCCCCGTACAGGCTGTTGGCGGAAATGAAGTTTTGTCCCGCATGCACGATCGTCAGCAGGGACGCCGTGATGGCCGCCTGACCGCTGGCGAAGGCCAGGCCCGCCGCGCCGCCGTCCAGCGCCGCGAGGCGCTGTTCGAGGACGTCGGTGGTGGGATTCATCAGGCGGGGGTAGATGTTGCCGAATTCGCGCAGGCCGAAGAGATTCGCCGCGTGCTCCGTGCTATGGAACACGTAGCTGGTCGTCGAATAGATCGGCACGGCGCGGGCGGTGGTGGTGGGGTCTGGCACCTGACCGGCGTGCAGCGCCAGGGTTGCAAGTTTTTGTGTGGGGGGGTTGTCTGACATATTCTTTGTTTCCTTTTCCTGTTATGCCCAATCGTACCACCTGTGCCCACGCCTGACACGAGAATATCGATCGACCCGCCCGACTGTTCCCAGAGTTCGGGGCCGGTGGGAAGCGAGAGGGCGAAGGGCGAGCCACAGATTGCCACAGATGGGTACGGATGATCGGCTATCTCACGCAGAGCCGCAGAGAGCACAGAGGTTGAAGTCTCGGTGTCGCATCGTTGAGGGGACGATGCAACACGAGGACGCTCTGTCCAAGCGACAGCAGAGAGGAAACGGAAGGGGCTTGGGGCGGGGTGGCGGGCGGAAGGTCAGGCGTTTTTGGAATCGGTGGCCTGGAGGTCTTTGAGGAGGCGGGCGAAGGATTTCCAAATGGGTCCGGGGGTTCGAATCCCTCCCCGGCCGCCATCTTGACAAAACCCAACGTTGGGTTATGATTGTGGGCGGAGGCTTTGTTGGGCAGCAATGTCCGGCATTGCCTTTTTTGTTTCTAATCCGGTTGCCGCCGGTCAGGGGTTGATACGCCCGAAAGCCAGTGCTTTCCCAGCCCACTTGAGAAACGTGTTAATGCTTTCGGCACGTACGACGAAAACGCTCCGCATCTGCCAGCGAAGAAGATCAGATGCGATGTCGGACCGGGGGTACGGCGTATAAACGACCTTGGTATCGAGGGCGAGACTGTCACTAGCGTGATAATTCACAACCAGGTAGTCCAAAGGCTTGAGCTCTAGGTCGCTGCTAGCCAGCGTCCCAGTATCAAGCGCGACGCTTTCGATCTCAAACTCTGCTTCGTAGAGCTGCGCAGTGGTCACGACAACCGGCACGACAGCAAAGAAGAAGTCCTTCTCAAAGCTCAATAGTTTTCGCATGAGCCCGGTTTGCCCGAACATGACTTGCGAGAGGGCGTCTTCGATGGTTTCTGTCGAGGAGACTCTCCCATTTCTGTCGATCTTCATTTCGAGGTAGGAGTTGAAACACGCGCAGGCAGGGTCTTTGATTGTGCCTATCCTTTGCTCGACCTGCTTGAACTTCTCAGCTTGTTCCGGTCTACGGGCTATAAGTTCGACGAAGAGTTCGTCATGGCCGCGAGAGTTCGCCGAAGGGCTTTTGTCAAAGAAGGCCCACGCCTTGTATTCGGGGCGTGCCCGTTTGCATTCAAGGCAGAGATAAACTCCTTGGTGGTTGGTCAATACCATGTCAATGCGTGTTTGACGGTTATCGGCGGCAGTTACCGGGTACTCAATCACCTCTCTACCCCATCTATGGCTGTCATCTTTTCCCGTCGCGTAACTGGCTGCGATTGTTTCCCTTACCCGTTGCTGGAAAAGGAAACCCTGCTCGTTCAGCGCGCACGCGAATGCGTCGCGCAGGACCTTCTCATGTGTGCCATCCATTGGATCAGTTCCTTCCCTGCGGGTTTCGAATCTCGTCCTCGGTTAGTGTATGCAAGTCGTAAGCGGGGTGGTCAAATCAGTTCGTCGGCTTGTTTTGCTCGCGTGGTCTTTGGTTTCTTGGTTTGGCCGGCTTTGAGTTCGGCGGCGGCGCGTTCGAGATTCAGTTTCAGGAGGCGTTCGAGGATTTGGTCGTCGGTGAGGTCGGCGGGGAAACCGTAGGCGTCGGCAACAGCGGCATCGAGTTTCTTGTGAGCGAGATCGAGCCATGTCGGACGCTCGTTGTAGAGCTTCGTCAACGTGCGATCTTCCAGCTTCTTGGCGCAGTCGGCATCCTTCGGCTGCAAGCGGGGATAGCGGACGGTGCCGATACCGTTCTGGTTTGGGTTGACGACATAACTTGCCCACGGGCCATTGACCGAGCCAGTGAATTCGAGTGTCTTTTCGATTGTCCACTCCGGCGGATTCAGCCAACGCTCGCGCAGGTCGTTGAGTTCTTTCGCGGCGGCGGCAATCGCGGCTTCTTGCTCGAGCGCTGGTTGCGGAAGCGGAAAGTTATCGAAGCAGGTCGTTGGGGTATAGCGAAAACCACTTTCCCGTTCACGTACCTGCGTGCCTTGAGACAGCGCCCATACTTCGTGGACGCGAGAATGGATCACCCCAAAGAAGAAATCGCTGTCTTGTGCGAAAACAACGGTTTGGTCATCAGTAATGTCCGGCCATTGAAACCAAGCGAAAATGCGGTGTTTAGAAACGCGCGGTGAGGCAATGAAGCGACGTAATGGAGCCAAAGCAGCACGCATTTCGGGTCGCATCCTCTGTAATTTCCACCAGTTCTCTTTGAGCCACTTGTTCCTATTGTGGTCTCGGTTGGGTTTCACCCTTTGAAGAACGAGAGAATGGGGTTTCTCGTATAGAGCCGCGTCTGCTAGTGGTCTGTCCTCGTTGTTGATGAGCCAGCGCTGAGCCGCGTTGTTAAGGATGTCGAATCCGTTGTAAATTGGTACCACAACGTCAGAGTTCGGTTTCCCGTGCGGATTCCCGTTCGCGAGCAGCAGTTCGGACGCTTCGGTTTCGTCTATATCGAAATCCCCACCTTTCGTTGTTCCGATGAAGGCCATCCCCTCATTCGCACGCAAGGGCGCAGCGGATACAAAATCTGCGCTCGCAGTCAGATTGCTGTTGATCACTTTGACACTCTGGCCGTTGAGGGCACGCGTTTGTTGCTCGCCATCGTCGAACCCGACCATACTTACGTGGACGTTGGCCCCATCGAGAATCCAATCGCGGTCACCAATCGCGAAAAAGATGTCCCCGGTTTCTTTAATGCGTTTCAAGACCTCGCGGTTGGCGCCGCCTCGGATGCCTTGCGTGCCGAGCAAGCCTGCACGTCTACATTTGTGATGTTCGATTTGGTATCGCGCTTTCTCGAACCAGTAGCAGCAAAAGTCCGAACCGCCCGGGATTCTATCCGTGAAGATTCGGCGCAGCTCCTCCACATAGTCATCACCGAGATCACGCCGCATAAGCTTGTCGCCAAGAAACGGCGGGTTGCTGACGATAACGTCGCACTCCGGCCACTCGCGTTCGGTATAGAATTTGAGCGCGTTTTCTTCCTCGTGTTCCTTAGCCCGGGCCTGCTTCAACGTCTTTGCCTTGCTGTGATAGTGAGGGATCAACAGCGCGTCTTCGTTTTGGAATCCGGCGAGGACCTGCAAGACCGGGGAGCGGTCAAGCTGGAAGCCGTTGTCGCGCAGCCATTGAAGGTAGCCGATCTGGACGGAGACCTGTGCCAACTCGAAGGCGTAGGCGTTGATCTCGATGGCTTTGAGTTGTTGGACGCCAACCTGTGGAGCGAACGTGAAATCGAGTTGCGTGGCAAAGGCGATGACTTCCTTTTCAAGGCTGAGCAAGAGCTGAAGCGAAATGTAGAGGAAGTTGCCGCTGCCGCAAGCGGGGTCGAGGACGGTAATGGTGTTGAGTTTCTTGAGGAATTTCGCAAGCCGGGCGCGGTCGGCTGCGGTTCCTTTGCCTTTGGCGTATGAGCGGATGAGATCGCGTTTGATCTCCTTCCATTCCCGGCGCAGCGGCTGCATCAGAACGGGTTCGACCAGGGTTTTGATGTCTTCCTCACTGGTGTAATGCGCACCAAGTTGGGCGCGGTGGTCGGGATCAAGGGCGCGCTCGAAAAGCGTACCCATGATTTTGGGTTCGATGGATTCCCACCGACTTTCGGAAGCCTCAGCGAGCTGGCGAACTTCCTCGGGCGTCAGCTCGAAAACGGTGGAGTCTTCGAAAAGGTGGCCATTGAAGTAGCGGATTTTCTGTGTCCCGAAGCTGCCGCCCTTGGCCATCACACGAAACAGGGCTTCCAGCCGTTCGGCGAAAAACACGGGGTCGTCCACACCCTGTTTGGCGAGACCGCTAAAGATGCCACCCGGCAATAGTCCAATATCTTCCGCAAACAGGCAGAAGATGATCCGGTTGAGGAAGCGAGCGATGCGGAGTTTTTTCTTTTGCGCGACCTTGAACTCTGCCCGCGTGCGAGCGTTGGCGAACTCGATGGCCTCACGGTCTTGGAGGGAGCGCGCTACCGCAGCGATTTGCTTCGCGAGGTCTTCGGTGACCTTGCTGGCGGTGTGGACGGGGCGCAGACCTTCGGGATCGGTAAAGAGCAAGCGGAGGGTGCGTACATTCTCGGGCGTATCGATGCTGGCGTTGGTGAATTCGTGCGTTTCCTGGACCGCGCCATTGAAATTGGTGCGGACGATGTAGCGGTCGAAATCGCAGACAACGAGCAGGGGCGGATTCAGGAGCGATTCGCGGTAGCGGAGCAACTGACGGTAGGCTTCGTCGAGGTTCTTCTTCTTGCCCTTGTACTCCCACGCGAAACAATCCTTTTTCCAGACATCGGCGAAACCGCGGTCACCCTCCTTGCCGTAATCGGCGGCATCCTCTTTCAGGAGGAGCAACTCGGCATCTTTGACGACGCGTTTTTGGAAGCAGAAGGATTCGCTGCCGGTGGGGTCGGCGTCGGCGGGGGTGGGTTGGCCGAGGAGTTGGCAGAGGTCGTTGAAGTGCGACTGGTAGGCGGAGGATTCCTTGCCGGAGTAGCGGGACCACTTTTTCTTGAATTGGGGCCACGTCATAGGGGTCGGGGGCAGTGTGCCAGAGGTTGGGGCAGGGGAAAAGGGGGAAATGCTTAAGTGCCTGAGTGGCTAGGTGGCCGAGTGCCTAAGTGTCTGGCTGTCCAGGTGACTGAGTGCCTAAATGGCTGGGTGCTTGGGCGGGAAAGCGAGCCGGACGGCCGGTTCCGCGCGTTGCCGTCAGGGCACGACGAGGCGGTCTCTCGGCGGGTCGGCGCCCGGCGACGGGGGCGGACGGACCACGTTTACGAAACGTGGCGACAACGGCGGATGCGTTGTTACCGTATGTAAATGGGATAGCAGGGAAATTACGGAACGTGGTGGCGGGGTGTTGAGGTGGTTGCCAGCAGTTGCGGGGAGATGCGAGTAGTTGCAGGAAGAATCAGTGCGGTTGGGCGTCCGCCTTCGCCGTCCGCCTACGCAAGGCTTCGGCGCGACAAGAGGCTACGGCGCGACATGGGGACTGGCGGGAGCAGCGTTGGTGTCGGTGGGGAAGGTGATGGCGGCATCGACTTCGTCTTCGACGGCTTTGATCTCGGCGGGGGTGGAATCGACGAACGGCGGGAGGCTGCGCCAGTGGAGTCGAGGCATGGATTTGCTCAGGGTGTAGCGGCCACTGGCCCAGAGTTCGAGCCAGCGTTTGGTGTGTTGGGCGTCGCCGTCGACCGCGACATCGACCCAGCGCGCGCCCATGCTGGTGACGGCGACCTTGTTGTAATCGAAGTAGTCGCCGGTGACGGAGTTAAGGCGTTCCTTGCGGACGCCCGCCCAGCGGCCGGCGTCGAAGTAGGCTTCGAACATGCCGCCGGCGATGAAGTGTTGGGCGTAATGTTTTTGGAGGGTGATGATGTCGTAGCCGTGGTCGACGGTGCCGTCGGGCGCGGGATGGAGGACGGGGAGTCCGCCGGCGCGGAAGAGGGGCAGCGGCTCGACGTCTTTGCAGGTCCAGAGCCAGAGGCCACCCCAGATCGAACGCGCTTCATCCTGGATGTTGATGGCGGGATTGGCCTGGGCGTTGGTGAGCGCGGTGCGGCAGAGCGCGGCGAAGATGTCGTCGAAACTCCAGTTGCGGAGCTGGAGGTTTCTGGCCTGGATCGCGAACCTTTGGTCCTCAGCGGGAAAATGGGTTGGGGGAGAAAGCGTCGGCGGTTCCGCGGCTCGCGTGCCGACGGGACAGGAACCGAGGATGAAACCGAACATGAGGAATAAGCCTGTCTTCGACACGTGCATTCGTCAACGCCTCTCGTCGTCTGCTTTATTTAGCAATTCGTGCGCCTGCCAAGGGCGCGGCAAACGATCCGCTGCCATTGACAGGGGCATGGATTGACAGTAACCTTATAATAAGGAAAGGGCCAGAACGATGACTGACCGCCGAAAAGGTGAGTCGGATTTGTTACCCGACCCGAAGGTGTGTGTTACTCGGCTTCTGGTACCCGTTGGCTTGGTGGAGTGTTTGGTGGGGACGCCGCAGGGTTGTCCGTATGCGCTGGCATTTGGAGACAGTTTCTTCTGCCAGCATCCCGATTGCCACCACTTCACAAGGTCTTCGTCTACGGACGAGTAACGGTCTGCGTGATGCCGTGTTGCGCAGGCAGCGACCCGCTCCCGCGGGCGCTCAGGAGAGGATTTTCCCCAGGCGAAAGTTGGTGAACAAGCCAGCAAGGACGCTAGCATCGGTTGGCTGATAGAGGCGCACCGTCACGCGAACACCGGGTGAACCGAAGAACGCCTAGAAGCCCTGCGCCTGCAGGAAGCCTTCGACCTGGCGCAGCCGTGTCGGGTGGCGCATCTTGCGCAACGCCTTGGCTTCAATCTGGCGGATGCGCTCGCGCGTGACGCGGAACTGCCGGCCGACTTCCTCGAGCGTGCGACAGTAGCCGTCACCCAGGCCGAATCGCAACTGAAGCACTTTGCGTTCGCGCTCGGTCAGCGTGTCCAGCACGTCGTTGAGCTTTTCCTTCAGCAGCGAGTACGACGCCATGTCCGACGGGTTTTCGGCGGACTTGTCCTCGATGAGATCGCCGAAACTCGTGTCCTCGCTGTCACCGATGGGGGACTGCAACGAAATCGGCTGCTGCGCCATTTTGAGCACGGCGCGAACGCGGTCCACCGGCATCTGCATTTCCTCGGCGACTTCCTCGGGGGTCGGTTCGCGGCCAAATTCCTGCAACAACTGCTTCTGGACGCGCATCAGCTTGTTGATCGTCTCGATCATGTGGACCGGGATGCGGATGGTGCGCGCCTGGTCGGCGATGGACCGGGTGATGGCCTGACGAATCCACCACGTGGCGTAAGTCGAGAACTTGTAGCCGCGCTGATACTCGAATTTCTCCACGGCCTTCATCAGGCCCATGTTGCCTTCTTGAATGAGGTCGAGGAATGACAGGCCGCGATTCGTGTACTTCTTGGCGATGGAAATGACGAGGCGCAGGTTGGCTTCGACCATCTCGGCCTTGGCTTGCACGGCCTTCTTCATCCACGACTTGAGCTCGTCGTGCGCCTTCATAAACCCCTCGGTATTCATCCGCGCGGTGATCTCCAGCTTCTTCAGCTTGCGCTCTTCATTGCGGAGATCGGCATCCAGGGCCGGGGACTTGCGCAATTTTTCCATCCGGTCAATCTGGAACAGTGTGTCGTCGAATTTCTCGCGCACTTCGTTGGCCTTCTCGACAAATTCTTCGAGCACCTTCTGCTTGAAATAGAATTTCTCGAACAGCCGTTGCAGGGCGGTATCGGACTTCTTGAATTCCCGGCGCAGCTTTTCAATCTCACGCTTGTTTAAGCCCGAACGCGTCGCTTTCTCGTACCGCACATCGACCAGGGCATCGGATTTCTCGACCTGGGCGAGCAATCGCGGCAACACGCGCATGTATTGTTCGCGGCTGTCGATCTTCTTGTCGATGATCACGCGGTCGAAGCGCTCTTTGCCGTTCAGCAACCGCCGGGCCAGGCCCATGTGCTCCTTGGCCGTAAACCCGAAATTGTTGATGATCTGCTTGACGTGGTTTTCGGCGGTCTCGATGCGCTTGGAGATTTCCACTTCCTGTTCGCGCGTCAGCAACGGGACCTGGCCCATTTGCTTGAGGTACATGCGGACGGGATCGTCGAGAATATCGAGGCGGGAATCGACCTTCGCCATCTCCTTTTCCTCTTCGGCCTCGCGCTTGAAGCGATCGACCTCCGAGGCGTCAATGATCTCGATGTCCATCCCGCGAAGCTGGATGATGATGCCCTCGAGCTGTTCCGGGGACAAAATGTTCTCCGGCAGGATATCGTTGAGGTCGCCGTAGGTCAGGTACCCCTGCTCCTTGGCGAGCTTGATCAACTCCTTGAGCTTCTCGTTCTTCTCTTCGCGGTCGAGCTTGGGTGGCTCGGGAACAGCAGTTTTCTTCCGATGATGATTGTCCTTCGCCATAGTGTGTCGCACCGCCGGGTAAGTTACTATTTTCCCCTCAAAAGCGCGTCAATATGCCGTAGTTTCGCGTCCAAGTCAACAAACTGTTTCTGAAGTGTCTCCATCTTGTCCGGGGGTAATCCCTCTGTCTGTTGTTGCCTCCGGTTATCGTGCTTCTGCTTCTCCAACCAGCGTCGTTGCAACAGCATGAGACAGTTCGGCGCTTCCCGCTCCGGGTTCTTGATCGTCCGCCGGCTCAGCAGCAATTCGGAAATGAGTTTCTCCGACTCGCCTCGTTCACCTTCGCGCAGCAGGGAGGTCGGACCAACCCATTGACCGACGCCATAGAGCTTCACGACCTGCCGAATCGTCTCGCCCGCCACGCTGTTGCTCAGCCATGTCGCATCCAGCGTCCCGGCAACCAGCTCGACCACCTGCGGACTGGCGAGCATCGCCTGCAACAACATCTCCTCCTCAGGCAAGCCCCGCGGTCGGCCAACGCCGATGTCCGCCGCCTCATCGCTTTCCGCATCGCCCTCCGACGCGTTGCGTCGGTCGCGACGGTTGCCTGTCAATTTCGCGATCTCCCGGCGGAGCGCATCCTCGCTGACATCGAGCCGCTTCGCGGTGTGCTGCACATACGTGGCCAACAAAATCGGCGCGGGAATCCGCGCGAGCCACTCGGCCATTTGCCGTCCGATCTGCAATTTTCCCCGTTCTGAGCGCGGATCGTGTTGCCGGCACAGCCGATCCAGCAGGTAGGCGAAAAAGCTGGGAGCGTTGACGATCAGTTCTTTCAGTTTCTCCGCGCCAAACGCTTTCACGAAACTGTCGGGGTCATGACCTTGCGGCAACACGGCGACGCGGATCACCATGCCCGCTTCCCATAACGGCTCGGCGCTGCGCACGATGGCGTTCTGGCCCGCCGCATCGGCATCGAACATCAGCACAACGTCCTCGGCGTAGCGCTTCAAAATGCGCGCGTGCTGCTCGGTCAGCGCCGTGCCCTGTGGCGCGACCACGTTTTCGATGCCGGCTTCGTGGCAGGAGATCGTGTCGATCTGTCCCTCGCACACAATGGCGTAGGTCTCCTCGATGATTGCCCGCTTGGCCTTGTCGAGGGCGAACAGGATGCGGCCCTTCTGGAAAATCGGCGTCTCGGGGGAATTGACGTATTTCGGCTGGTCTTTCTCATCGGTGAGGATGCGGCCGCTGAACCCGACGGTGCGCCCCTGCTCGTCGCAGATCGCGAACATCAGCCGACCGCGAAACCGGTCATAAAAACCATCGCCGCTTTCGCGGCGCAATGCGAGTCCCGCCGTCTCCAGCAATTCAGCGGGAAACTTCTTGCCGGCGGCGTATTGAATCAATCCGTCCCACTTGTCCGGTGAGTAGCCGAGCCGCCATTTTTTCGCGACCTCGGACGTGATTTGGCGCTTCTTCAGATACGCCCGCGCAACGCTGGCGCTCCGTTCCTTCATCAGGTTGTGATGGAAGAAATTCGCCGCGAGATCGTGGAGTTTTAGGAGCGATTCTTTCTGGTCGCGCCCGGGTTCGCCCGCGCGCTCTTCGTACTCCAGTTTGATGCCGGCACGCTCCGCGAGCCGGCGGACAGCGGCGACGAAATCGAGGTTCTCGTATTTCATCACGAAGGTGAACACGTCGCCGCCCGCGCCGCAACCAAAGCAATGCCAGATTTGCTTCTGCGGATTCACGTTGAAGCTCGGCGTCTTTTCCTTGTGGAACGGGCACAAGGCCCGGAAGTTTGCTCCCGCGCGCTTCAACGGGAAATACGAGCCGATCACCTCGACAACATCGTTGTTTTGGCGAATCTGCTCCAGGACGGGTTCGGGAATAATGCCGGGCACGGGTTGGTCGGAAAAGGGTTCGTGATTGGTTTCTATTCGCATCGTCGGCAAAACAGCCGACTACAATCTCGCAACAAACTGTGATTCGCCTCGCAACTGGCTTCCTCCATGAGCCGCGCGCGCATAGTAGCGCAGGGGCTCGCAAAACTCCACGTCAATTCGTCTGCGGCTGCAGATGCAGGATGTAATTCTCAAAATCGGCCTGCCAATGGTCGATGTCCGCCCCGAATCGACGCTGGAAACTGCGAATATCGTCCTGGCCATATTTGAGGTCCTGCATGTAGCGGCGGAAATCGCTCTGCCCGAACCGTTCGGCATGGGAGTTCACCAAATAATAGACCAGCGCCCAACTCATCGGGTAGGCGACGTTCGCGTTGGCGTAGAACGTGGCGCGGTCCCACTGGATCAACTGGGACAACGGCGGCGCCTGCTTGTTGACAATCAGCGCCTGCGCGTAGAGCAGCTTACTGCGGCTGACCTGGCCGACGTGGAACTCCGAGCCGATAATAAAACTGGTTTCAAAATACTGCGCCATACCTTCATTCAGCCAGATCGGGATCTGCTGGCCCTGTTCGTAGCCGATAAACTGGTGGAACCCCTCATGCGCCAATACCCGCCACAGGCTCTGGCTCTCAAACGTGACGAGTTCGTAGAACTGGTTGCCGGCTTCATCGGTCTTGAGATGACAGTAGCCCGCCAGCCCGGCATGCGTGAGCGAGACCGCACCGCCGGCATACTTGCGGAAGTCATCGGTATTATTGAACACGATGACGCGTGCGCCGTCTTTGATGCTCCAGTTGTTGAAGAACTTCTCATACTGGCCGAGGATCGCGTTCATGAACATGTTGACTTCCAGCCCCAGTTGGCGGCCACCCTGGCTGAATACCTGGTAGCGCCCCTGTGTCACGTTCGGGAAATCCGCAATGGACGGGGCGCCGCTGTCCTGTGCGAGAAGCACAGTCGCCGTCGTCACCGCCAGAATTGCCAGCAGAGTCCTGACCTTCACGCCCGCACGGTAGCGCAAGACCGAACAGAAATCCAGTAAAGACCCGGGTGGCAAAATGTATCGGCGTAGCTACGGCCCTTGCCCCAATTTGGTGGACAGCGAAGTGGGTGCAGGAATCACGTTGCCAAACGCCTCAGTTGGCAGACGGCGATGCAGGTTTGGAATCCGAAGCTGGCGGCGGATTCGCTGAGCGGTTTTTCCAATATTCCCAATACTTCTGCTTCGCTTCGGCGCAGGCCCTCGCCATCTCCATATTGTTCGAAGTCTGACCGGGATCGAAGTCGAAGCCGCCTCCTTGTTGCTTCCACAGCATTAGTGCTTGTTGGAAATCTGCTGCTGCATTGCTATAGGAGAGGAGTCTCATCTCGATATATGCTCGATCGCGCAGATCTCTTGGGTCCGGTCGTTGCGCAATTGCCTCACCGAATGCCTCGTCCGCGGCCTGCAGGTCGTAAAATCCCATTCTGTTTAACTGTGCGGCAACAGCGCCTTGAAAGTCCGCGTTATTAGTGGCCGTCAACCTCGACGAGAAGAATCGCAGATAAACTTTTTGCAACTCGAGTACAACCGATATTTGGACATCCAACCCAAACCCAGTGTAGAAAAGAAAACCAAACAGCCCACACGCAATCAGGCAAATCCCGCTTGTGACGATAATTAATCTGCGGTTCCGACGCATGGCAATCTCCTATGGTGTTATGAGGTTGGTGAACGTGCTCGCTGCGGAGGCTCCGCCCCCGTAAACGGCTGTCATATCGTTCATTTGCGCTCCGCCTGGATTCGGATGCATGTTGTAGGTGTCGATTATCACATTTCCTGCGCTGAGCGCGGCATCAATGGTTTGACCGCCCGCGAGTGTGTTAAAGAAGGCGTTAATGGCCGCGCTGGCTGTCGCGGCGTCGCCTTCGCCTCCAGAATAGACGACAACCTTCGCCCCCGCCTGCGTGAATCCGGGCGGCCAGCTCGAGCCCGACTCGCAGCCCATAATTACCACCAGTGGCGGCATGCCTTGACCCCCCGTGAAGTCGTCAGGCATGTCAGGTGTCGTCCCGGATAGCAGGTAATACGCGTCGGCAAGCCACCTGTCGATCGGTATGAAGCAGAACAAAGGAGCGCTATAAGTGGGAACCCCGGCAGGACAGTTCGTTGTCACATTACAAATTTGGCCTGTATATGCGGCAATCTGCGGCTGGCCATTTGTCAGGCCCGCATGCCCTTGATAAACGTACACGCTAAGCGTACCGGCATTTTGGCAGGCTTGACGCATGGATATCAGATACGGATTGATCTGTGGCCCCGGATAATTCACCTTCAGTTGCTGTGCGGCCGCGCTGAGGTTTGGCTTGTTACAACCCATCCCCACCACCTGGACGATTAGGCTGATCGCATGATTATGGAAATTCGTGAACGACAGCCAGTGGTAGCTACCCGAGGCGGCGAAGGGCGTTCCTGCGTAACTCAGCACCTGCGGTGCCGCTCTGCTGGGCCACTGGAAGCTGTCCTGGTTGATCGTGTATTGCTGCCCACCGGTGACGTTGATCTTGTAGCTGACCGTCTGTGCGGCGTTGTCATAGGAGTACGGACTCTGTCCCCGATAGGTGACCTGTGACAGGTCGGGCGGGCCGGTCATGCCTTCAAAAGTGAAAATCACTGTTACCGTATTCGTACCGTAGGAGCGCGGAGGGCGGAAGGTCAGTGTCCCGCGACCACGATTACGGAAGGTGTCCAACCCCTCACCTGCCCAAGGGCACCCCCAGCCCCAGCAGAAGCACGAGTATGTGACACTGACGCTTCCATCGATGTTCTGCGTCCCAAATGACATCGACCTAGGCAAATTGACCGAGCAGTTAGCGCCAGCGCCCCCGTTAGTGCCCGTGCAAGAGTTTTGGGAGGTGCTGTATGCGGTCCAAGAAAGTGTCTCGGGGTCGGGATCGGCGGTACACCTACTGCCCGCCACTTCCCAAACGACACTTTCATCCTGGTCGCCCGCGCTGATGTCCTGCACATTATCCTCAGTAGTCCGCTCGATGACGGTGTACCATTCCCCGTCGCAAAGCGGTTGGCAGGTCTGCCAGTCGTAGCTCGGCATGTTGAAATCAACCTCATTTAGGCCACCCATCTCGTCCGTGTGCGATTCCCAGTGCAGTACTTCGTAGGTCTGTGACTGCGATGGGGGAATCGTTACCGGTGGGCAGGTTGACCCGCCACCACCGCCGATCATTGGCTGAGAGACGGGCGGGCAGCCGGCAACCCAAACCTGGCCCGTGATCGGTACGCCCGACGGAATCATGTTGGTAGTGGTAAACGGTACGTTCCCATTGCTATCCGGGTTGTTCCAATTCACCACCGCAGCCACGCCATTGATCAGCACGCCAACCACGTTGGTTTGTGTCGGCAAGCCTGCGTCAAAGAGCGTACTCACGTAACCGCTGACGTAATTCGACGGCGTGGTGGCGTATACGTCAAAGACCGGGTTGGTGATTGCCGCACTGAATTCCGTGGAGCTGATGAGGGTAAACACATTCGAGTTCGCGTAGCCGGCTGCATTCGAGGCGACGACAACGACTTGGTTTGTCCCGTTCTCCAGCGGCACCAGCCCCTCGTACTGGTTCTGTCGCACGGCGAGGCCATTGGTTGATACGTCTCCTGTACCCAAAGAAGTCACCACGGCGTTGACGAGGGCATAGTCATTGTCAACGGCTCCTTCCATCCAGATGGAATTCACGTTTGGCAGCAACATCGGCGAGGAGAGATTCACCGTCAACAAGTTCGGCGCGTTGGTGGCCGCGCTGGTGTTGACCACCCAAGTCTGGCTTGCTTGGTTCGTGGTGCCGGCTTGGTTTGCCACCAGAATCGTCACCGTGAACGAGTTGGTTGTCGGGGGTACGGGAAACCGTTCGATGTAGATGTTGGTTCCCGAACGGTCATAATACGGCTGGCCGTTAATCCAGATCTGCAACGGGCGGGCATCGTCCGTCCAGAGCGGATCGGGGTCGTAGGCCACGCCCTGCAAGGTGAAGAATGCCTGATTCAACACCGTGTTACTGGACGGAGAAGTGATGACAACGACCGGGCCATTGGTCTGATCGTCGGCACACCTTGCGTCGCGATTTCATGGATTATTGTTTGGGTTTGGGGGGTACAACCGTGATCGTGACGGGATTGGAGACGAGTTCAAAGCTCAGTGGTTCCGGCTTCTCCCCTTGCGGAGCTGACGGTTCGTCCAAAACAACATGTCGCTTTGCTGTGATGACGTATGTGCCGAGCGCATCCATCTTGTACCGGTTGGTCACGCTCACCCAACCATTCGCGGGAAGAGAGTCTTGGTGCGGTTCTAAGGCTTCGAGAACGGCTCGGAAAACTGCGGGGTGAGGGGCGTCCTTGTCGCGAGCCCACGAGTCCGTATATGGCACCGTCTGGCCATTTGTATTCTTCACAATCACCTCATACTGTAGCTGGCTGATGTCTGCATACTTGAGATGCTTGTCTCCAACGTTTCGAATGATTATGGCGGTCATAATGTCTTCGCCACGTTCGAATTGAAACTTCAGTACCCGCAGACCTAGTTGGCAATCGTTCGTAACGGAACCCCACTCGTTAGTTGGAAATAGCGGAGGACGCTGGAATGCCCAGTGCCAGTCGTAAGACTGACCGTGGGCAGGAGCAGCCACCAAAAACCCGCAACAAATCGTGAGGCTTACGACAAACGAACGAATAATCGTACTTCTAGTTTTCATGTACAGTCATCCTCCAAAGATAAATCACGGCGGGCATGAAACGGGCGAAAACACTCTCCTATTGTTTAACACTCCGTTCCACTGAGGGAAGTTCGTTGTATTATAGTCTGGTACCTGCTTTGGACCTGAACTAGGAGAAGCTGAAAGTAACGTCCACACGCCATTTGTGAGGAGGGCCTTGCCTGACCAACCCCAATCAACCGCAGCGATTGGAACCGAGATGGAGTTGGTGAATGGTGGCTGATACATTAGCCACATGGTAAAGCTCGTATTCGTCGCACCCCCTGCCACCGTATCCGGATCTAGTGACAAGCCAGGCGAGTCCTCCGTTGCAAATTGATTAGTGTTGTAGGGACAACCTATTTATGAGACCAGTTTTCATGGGAACTGGGTAACACTTTTGGGTTCTGAGATCGTAATGATCCCGTGTTGTTGTAACCAGGTTTCCACGGCCTGACGCCAAGCGGCATCGG
>JBKQMH010000192.1:0-27350 GCA_052146795.1 Verrucomicrobiia bacterium | reverse complement strand
CTTGGCGAGTGCCCATGCTCATCTTCTGCATCTCTCCGGCGTGGGTGTCTTTTTGGCTGAGTCAACGATATTCTCCCCCCACCAACACCACACCCGCCCGGGTGTCTTTTCATTTGAGTCAATTCGCCCACCGCGAGCGAGCGGTTTTCCGTTTGACGGGTATGGAATGATGACTTAGGATTCCGATGGGGTTGCGAGCTGTGGCAGTCCCTGCCCTCTCTTGCAGTTTTGACCCGTAGTTGCGCTGATGAAGATTATTAAGGAGAATTATACATGGCAATCAAAGTAGGCATCAATGGTTTCGGGCGGATCGGGCGTTTGGTGTTCCGCGCGATTTGCGATCAGGGTTTGTTGGGCAAGGACATCGAGGTCGTGGCCGTCAACGACATCGTCCCCGCCGACAATCTGGCGTACCTCACGAAGTATGACTCGACCCAGGGCCGGTTCAACGGCATGGTTTCGAGCGAGAAATCCAGTCCGTCCGCGGCGGAAGACGACACGCTGGTCGTCAACGGCCACAAGATCAAATGTCTCGCCGTCAAGGAAGGCCCGGCGGCGCTGCCGTGGAAGGCGTTGGGCGTGGATCTCGTGGTCGAGTCCACGGGCTTGTTCACGGATGCGACGAAGGCGAAGGGTCACCTCGACGCGGGCGCGAAGAAAGTTCTCATCACAGCTCCCGCCAAGGGCGAGGACATCACGATCGTGCTCGGCGTCAACCACACCAAGTACGATCCGTCGAAGCATCACATTGTTTCCAACGCGAGTTGCACGACCAACTGCCTCGCGCCGGTGGTGCATGTCCTGCTGAAGGAAGGGTTCGGCGTCGAGGAAGGGCTGATGACGACGATCCACAGTTACACCGCCACGCAAAAGACGGTGGACGGCCCGTCGAAGAAGGATTGGAAAGGCGGCCGCACGGCGGCGCAGAATATTATTCCGTCCACGACGGGCGCCGCGAAGGCCGTCGGCCTCGCCATTCCCGAAGTGAAGGGCAAGTTGACGGGCATGGCGTTCCGCGTGCCGACGCCGACCGTGAGCGTTGTCGATCTCACCGTCAGGACGGTGAAGCAAACCAGCTACAAGGAAATCAGCGCGGCGATGAAGAAGGCCAGCGAGACGTACCTGAAGGGCATCCTGGCGTACACCGAAGACGAGGTGGTATCGTCGGACTTCATTCACGACGCGCACTCAAGTATTTTCGACGCCGGCAGCGGCATCGAACTGAATAGCCGGTTCTTCAAGCTCGTGAGCTGGTACGATAACGAGTGGGGCTACTCGAATCGCTGCGTGGACCTCATTCGCTACATGGCGAAGTAATTCGGCAACCGTGAGGGGACCGGGTATTCGCAACGGATACCCGGTTCCGCGTTGATTTTGCGGAACATCCGGGCTAATCTGTTCCCGTGTCGCAGTGAGTGAAAACACCCCAGTATGGCGTGTCGGGCGCGCTCTGTTTCTCGCATTGGTGTTCGGTAACGCCACCACTTCACCCGTCTTTGCCCAACGTCAGGTCCTGAGCGGCCACGTTCCGCCGATTATAAAGGAACTGAACTTGCAGCCCGTGGCGCGCTTGGCGGCCACGAATATATTACATCTGACGATCGGGTTGCCCTTGCAGAACCAAGCCGCGCTCGGCGCGTTGCTCCAGCAGCTTTACGATCCGGCGAGTCCGAATTACCGGCACTATCTGACGCCCGCCCAATTCGCGGAGCGGTTTGGGCCGGCGCCGGCGGATTACCAAGCGCTCATCGATTTCGCGAAGGCCAATGGGCTGCGGATCACCGGCACGCATCCGAACCGCGTCGTCCTCGACGTGGAAGGGGCGGTCGCCGACATCGAACGCGCGCTGCAGGTGACGCTGAGCGAGTACCAGCACCCGCAAGAGGCGCGGACGTTTTACGCGCCGGATGCCGAGCCATCGCTCGACCTGGCGGTGCCAGTGTTGCACATTGCCGGTTTGGATAATTTTTCACTGCCGCATCCCAACTTGCGGGTCGGTCCCGCCGCGCCGGCGGCCCACGTCGTCCCCCAAGCCGGCTCAGAAGGCGGTGAATACATCGGCAATGATTTTCGGGCCGCGTACGTGCCCGGGTCGCCGCTCACCGGCACCGGTCAATCCGTCGCCCTGCTGGAGTATGACGGCTATTTCGCCAGCGATATCACGCATTATGAAACTTTGGCCAAGTTGCCGGCGGTGACGCTGACGAACATCCTTATCAACGGCGGCCCCATCACACCGGGCCCCGGCGATGGGGAGGTGTCCCTGGACATAGAAATGGCGATTTCCATGGCGACGAACCTGACGCAGATCCTCGTATACGAAGGCACCAACGGCGTGACGTCGTGGGCGACCATCCTCAACCAAATCGCCGACGACGATCTGGCCAATCAGGTCAGTTGTTCGTGGAGCGGGGGTGCGGCCGACCCGAGTGCCTCACAGGTTTTCGAGCAGATGGCCGCGCAAGGGCAATCATTCTTCAATGCCGCCGGCGACTCGGATGCGTTTACCGGCGGCATCCCGTTTCCAAGCGACGACACCAACATCACCATCGTCGGTGGAACAACCTTGTCGACAACCAACCCCAGTGGGAGCTACGTCTCGGAGACGGTCTGGAACTGGTGTGTCGAATTTGGTAAGGACTACTGTTCCCCCCGGTCCTTCCAGTGCAGGAACTGCCAGGGCCCGACGGGCAGCAGTGGCGGAGTCAGCACCTCGTATTCGATCCCGCCGTGGCAACAAGGCATCAGCATGACCGCCAATCAAGGTTCGACGACCATGCGCAACGTTCCCGATGTCGCGCTGACCGCCGACCATGTTTTCGTGGCTTACGGCAACGGGTTGACCAACTGGTTTGGCGGCACCAGTTGCGCCACGCCGCTCTGGGCGGCGTTCACGGCGCTGGTGAATCAGCAGGCGGCCGCGCACGGCTTGGGGCCGGTCGGGTTCCTCAACCCGGCTCTCTATGCGATCGGCCAAGGCGCCAACTACACCAACTGTTTTCACGACATCACCACCGGCAACAATGAATGGACTGGGAGCGAAACCAAATATACCGCTGTGACCAGTTACGACCTCTGCACGGGTTGGGGCACACCCACCGGCACGAACCTCATTAACGCCCTCAGCGGCAGCGCGGTTGCACCGGCCCTGCTGGGCGTCTCGCCCGCGAGCTACAACTTCGGCACGCTGGCCACGGGGACGACTGCGCAAGCCACCTTCGCCGTGACCAACTCGGGTGGCGCGTCACTCAGTGGCACCGCCAGCGTCGGTCTCCCGTTTGCCGTGGTGACCAACGGCAGTTTCAGCCTGGCCGGTTTCGCGTCCACCAATGTCGTCGTGCAGTTTGCGCCGGTGATAACGGGGTCATGGACGAGCAACGTCGTGTTCACCAGCACCGGTGGCAGTTCGACCAGCGCAGTCAGCGGCATCAGCCTGACGCCGGGCAGCATCGCGGTCACGCCCGCGACGCTGAACTTCGGGGCGCTGGCCACGGGCACGACGGCTCAAGCCAGTTTTGTGGTGACCAACTCCGGCGGCATCGCGGTCAGCAATGGCACGGCGACGGTGAGCGGTGGGCCGTTCACGATCGTGTCCGGCGCGGCCTTCCGCGTGTCGGGTCTGGGGTCAACCAACGTGGTGGTGCAGTTTGCACCGGTGACTGCCGGCGGGTTCACCAACAGCGTGGTGTTCACCACCGCCAACGGCGGGAACGCCACGAACACGGTGACCGGCGCGGGAGCGGTTGCGCCGGTGGCCAGCTTTACGGCTGCTCCCACCAACGGCATCGCCCCGCTGTCTGTGACTTTCACCGACACGTCGACGGGCTCGATCACCAACTGGTCCTGGAACTTCGGCGATGGCGGCACTGCCAACCTTGCGACCAATGCCGTCGTCTATGCTTACGACACCGCCGGCGTGTACACCGTGTCGGAAATCGTCACCGGCCCCGGCGGTTCCAGCACCAACACCCAACCCAATTACATCGTCGTACTGACGCCGTTCCAGGGCTGGCAGATACAATACTTCCACAGCACCAACAATCCCAGTGCCGTGCCGGGAGTCGATGCCGATGGCACGGGCCAGAATAATCTATTCAAGTTCGTCGCCGGCCTTGACCCCACAAATCCCGCATCCGTGTTCCTGCTCAACATCATCAGCGACACCAACCAGCCGAACGCGCAGGACCTGCAGTTCCTGCCGATGGTGGGTGGCCGCACCTACACGCCGCAGTTCAACACGGATTTGGTAAACGGCGTCTGGTTGCCGCTTGCCACCTACACCGGCCCCGTGACCAACGGCAACCAGATCTCGGTCACGGACACCAACCCCCTCCCACCGCAGGAGTTCTACCGCATCAGCATCTCGTTGCCGTAATTCGCGCCGTGAACTGATTCTTGCGTTTGCCGGCCCGCTTTGGTAGTTTACCGCGCCTGCGAAGACGTGCGCTGTTAGCTCAATTGGCAGAGCAAGTGACTCTTAATCACTAGGTTGTAGGTTCGATTCCTACACAGCGCACCATTCTGATCGTTTTTCAGCCCACGGAGCGTGACGACGGTCAGCCAGTCGCCATCCCTCGAATGAGGAGCAACGCGTGGATTACCGCGCCCGAGCGCCGTTCACCGCGACGCGCTCTCTTTACCGCCGATTGTGCGTCCTGGCTTTGCTCCGCGCGGGGCCGGCAATCAATTCTCGCTCCAGCGCCTCATACCGATCGATCACCTGACGCACAAAATGGCGTTTCTCGCTATACGTGCCGGGAAAGAAGCTGCCTTTGAACCCGGCGATGACCACGTTGCGCAGTTCGCGCGGGGTCATTTTCAGTTTGTCAATGGCTATGAGCAGTTCCTTGGTCACGCTCGTGTTCGACATCAGCCGGTTGTCGGTGCAGATCGACACGGACAACTCGTGGTCGAGCATCTGGCGCAGGGGATGGCGAGACAGGTCCCGCATCCGCGGCAGGGTTTGCGCGTTGCTGGTGAGGCAGACTTCGATGGTGATGCGCTGGCTGGCCACGTACTCGGCCAGATACTGGCTGTACGCTTTCGGGTCGGGGATGTTCGGGTTCTGAATCATCTCGTGCGCGAACAGCCATGTCCCGTGCCCGATGCGATTGGCGTAGCATTTCGTGATCGCCTGGAAAATCGACTCGGGTCCGTACGCTTCGCCCGCGTGCACCGTCTTGCGGATGAAGTGGGAATGCGCGTACTGATACGCCGCGCTGTGGTCTTCGGCAGGATAACCCGCCTCGGCTCCGGCCAGGTCGAAGCCGACGACCGGCAACCCCTTGTTGTGCGCCAGATCCACCGCCGCTCGCGCCAACTCCATCGACGCCGCCGCGAACACCTGTTTCGGGGCCGCATACGACATCACCTCAAACAACCGCCGATAGTACGGCGACATCGGCGGCACGAAGAACCGCAACGCGCAGGCGATGATGCCAAAATGAAACGGCACGTCCGCGCCCGAGACGACCGCCCGCGATTGATTGTGGCGCCGGCGCGCGCGCTCCAGTCCGCGGCAGACGGCGCTGACCACCTCTTCCATGTTCAGCCGGTCGTTGACGTGCAACTGCGGCGCATACCGCACCTCGATGTAGCGCACGCCCTCCGCGAGATTGTCTTCGGCCAACTCAAACGCAATGCGTTCCAGGCTCTCGGCGGTTTGCATCACCGCGCACGTATAGGCGAATCCTTTCAGGTACTCGGGCAGACTCGAATACGTGTCTTTGAACACCAGCCGGCGCAATCCGTCTTCGCTGTGCGACGGGACCTTCACGCGATGTTCCTTCGCCAATTCGATCAGTGTCGGGATTCGCAGCGAACCGTCCAGATGCAAATGCAGGTCGGTCTTGGGAATGGCGCGCACAAACGCGGGCGAGATCGTCTTATTCACGGGAAACACCTCCGGTCGTTCCAGCAAGGCAAGCACCCTTGCATGGCTTGTTCTTTTTCATTCGCTTGTCTCAGTAACGGAAGCTGCTGTGGCCGATAAACTCCCGCAGGATCGACGTCGGCGGAACCAGATGATCGGAGACGCTGAGAAAACTGGACAGGAACTCCTGCAGCCGCCGCGCCTCTGCGTACTGCGGGTGGTGCGGTTTGACCTCGGCCAGCAACGGCTCGACCAGCGGTTTGAGCACCGCCAGTTCGTAGTCCAGGGCCGAGTTGAACGCGATGTCCGCCGCTTGTTGGTACGGGAAGATCCAGGTCCTCTCGCCCTGGCGCACGCTCGGCCACATGCCCAGGGTTTTCAGCGCCGAGTTGCCCCGGTAGTTGTTGTCGCGCACCAGCCGCCGCACCAGACGGTTGTCCGTCGTTGAGATCCGGTTGTTCGAATCGAGATTCAACTGGGTCAGCGCGCTGATGTAGATCCGCAATTTGTGCGCCGGCGGCACCGATTGCGTGAGCCGCGGGTTCAGCCCGTGAATGCCCTCGACGAGGACGATTTGGCCGGGCTCGATCCGCAGTTTCTCGCCGCGATACTCGCGGCAGCCCTTTTCGAAATTGAACGTGGGCAGGTCCACCTCTTCCCCCTTGTCCAACCGCATCAGGTGGTCGTTGAACAGGGGCAGGTCCACCGTGTCGATGCTCTCGAAATCGGGTTCGCCGTTTTTGTCCCGGGGTGTTTGCTCGCGGTTGACGAAGTAATTGTCCACCGAAATGGTCACGGGCCGCAGACCGTCGACGCGCAACTGCACCGCCAGCCGCTTGGCAAACGTGGTCTTGCCCGAGGACGACGGCCCGGCGATCAGGCACCACTTGATCTGATCCCGGTGTTCGTAAATATGATCGGCGATCCGGGCGATCTTCTTCTCGTGGAACGCCTCGGCGATCTTGATGAAATCGCCGATCTCCCGCGTCGCAATGATCTCGTTCAGCCGGCCCACCGTGTTGACGCCGAGAACGCGGCCCCACTCCTTGTGCTCCTGAAAAATCTGGAACAACTGCGGCTGCGGCTCGAACGGCGGCAGCGTCTGGGGATTCGCCTGCTCGGGAATCTGCAGTACAAAGCCGGGCGGGTACGGAATCAACTTGAACAGCGCCAGCGCGCCCGTGCCCGAGGCCAGCGGACCGTGCGAGAGATCGGAAAAATTCTCGCACCACCACGTGGTGATTTTGGGCGGGTTGCGAAAGCGCAGGAGGTTGTATTTGTCCCACTGTTTCTCCTGTTCGAACCGCTGAACCGCCTCCGTGAACGCGATCTTGCGCATCTCGATGGGAACGTCCCGCTCGACGATGGCCCGCATCCTCTGGTCGATGCTCTGCAATTGCTCGTCGCAGATGCCCGACTTGCCTTCCATCTCGAAACTACAGAAAAAGCCCGCGCCCAGCGAGTGCTCGACCGCAAAATGCGCGTCCGGGAACAGTTCCTTGACCGTCTTCGCCAGCAGAAACCAAACCGAGCGGCGGTATATCTGGAAACCGTGCGGGTCGCCCCGTGTCAGCAGCGTGACGTTGCTGTCGACCTCCAGCGGATAGGTGAACGAAACCGCATCGTTGTTGACCAGCGCGCCCACGTAGTCGAGCCCGTCCGGCGAACGGCGTTGGGAAACAATATCGCGTACGGTCGTCCCGGTGGCGCACGGAATCCGTTCGCCATTGTCCAGCGTGACCGCAATGGTATTGAGATTGGTGTTCATCCCGGGCTTTCGTGACCACCGGGGAAATTTCTTGACCGTTGGGCATGCATGGTTATTTCAAATCTTGGAGGAAACTGTCCTCTTTCGTTCTATATCTTCCCGCTCTTATACACAATTTTTCATTGACGAGAAACATCTTTTCATCAGTGCCGCTGAGCCCTTAACTATTCAGCATGGCCTACTGGCCTGCGCGGTGGAACGACACGAACTGTTGGCCGCCTGCGGGGGGCATGTGGACAGTGACGACGAAGTGCTTTGTCGCAGGATCATATTGCACTGGAAAGGGCTTCCCATCGGCGATAAAACAACTGGGTGGGGCGTCAGTGAAACCGTGGAGTTTTACAACTTCCGCCGGCGCACTCAGGACGGTGACTTCCATGTTTCCGACGCTCTCGCGGATGTCAGCGATCCGTTGCTTGCCAGTCGAGGCAATCTTGTCCTCGTCACCGAGAAACGCGATGCCCGAAGGACCAATCGGCGTAATGATGACAAATTCGTATTGGCCGCCCTCCAACGATGCGCGGTAGGGCTGGCCTGCTGGCACCAGCGTGCCCTGTTTACGTGTCACGTCATACGCATACGCGGACGAACCGATGCCAAACGAAGCCGGCGTGATTTCCCAGGGGAAATCTGCATCTCCTGCCGCCATTTTTCCGGGAACAAACGCGAAAGCGTACAGTGTGCGGTGGTCGCCATGGTCGGTACGGGTCCACGCGGTGAGCGCGCCGTGGTCGCCATGCGCCTCCCGCAAATATGTCTCGTCGGTGGGAACCATTGGCCGGTCCGGCTTGACCAACACGCCATCCGCGCGCGCCGCCAGATGGATGTTCTCCGACACTTCCTTGTCCATCGCGTCGCCGGTACCGACCGCGCCGGCGGAAAGCACGGCCACGATCATGTTGCCCGTCTCGCCGCTTTTGAACACGTCACACCACGGCCAGATACCCAGTGCGGACGCGAGCTGCGACGTGTAGAGGAAATGACGCCACTTGCCCGGTTCGAACCGGTCGCCGCTGGTGCGGATGGTCGTAAGGTTGGAATACTTCGCGCCCTGCAGGAAATGGCGTGGCAACCCCATGCAATACTGCATCACCAAACCGCGACTCGTGCTTGCCGCGGCCATACCGTCGGCAAACGCGTCACCCACCCCAATCACCCGGGCCATCTCACTGTTGACATAGATTCGGTCCAGCCAATCCTGCTCGTAACAAACCACTCCGTTGCTCGCGAGATACGCCATCCGGTCCTCCCAGTAGGCCGGATCAATCGGCGCCACGCCGGAGAATTTGTACTGTTTCTGGTACGGGCTGTCGCGGTCCACCCAGCGACCGTGCACGACCAGCGGCAAGCCCAGGTCCTTCTGAAACGCGCGCAGTCCCCGTGGAAACAAGTCAGGGTCGGCCGTGTAATCCATCGTGCCGCCGTATCGGTTCCACCGGCCCGCCGGCAAATCCTGCACCTTTTTGTCCTTGCCCGGTTTGCCGTCCGGTTCGCGCGTCGATTTCTGATACCACCAACTGTCGAGTTGGAAATACCCCAGCGCGATGCGCTCCTGCCGATAACGCTCCACCAATTTCAGCAGCGTCCCGCCATACCCCAGGGTCTTGTCATAGCGGTAATAATAATCTGCGCCGTTGTCCGTCCAGTAGCCGTAATACTTCAGTGTCGGATCGCCGTCAGACGACGGACGTTTCTTCCCGTACAGATCGGTCAATGCGCGCCCCCAAGCCTCGAAGGTCTGGCCCACTCCGCGCCCGAGCACCAGCAGGCTTTGGTGCGTCAACGGCTTCGTCAGCGCGCCAATCTCGGGATTCAACCCGCTGACAACCCGCGTCAGACCATCGCCCGACATCCGCGCCACCAGGAAGTTCGCCGCCGGCGAAATCACGGCCGTATTCGCCGCGTCATCGAACAACAGCCACGGCGTCCCGTTTTCTTCGAGATCGAAACTCGGCGGCGCAAAATTCTTTTCGCCGTAGCTGAACTCGTGCAGACCGGAGGGCAACCCGCTAAACGATGGGAATGCCACGTTCGTCACGTTCGCCCCGGCGGGCGCGTCCACTGAGAAAAGCACCACGGGACGGTCGTCGTAACGACGGATGCTTCCCGAGAACTGTCCCCGCCAGCGGAACCTCACTTCTTGATACGCGCCGATGGCATCCTGGCCGGATGAGCTCGTAATCTCTTGAACCGGGCAGCCCGTGCTTCCGCGGAATGTCCATCCCTGCGCGCGGCTCCGGACGTGGTACTCACCGTTCGTCTCCACCTGAACACTGATCCCGTCCCGCGACTCGGGCAATTCCACCATCGCCCGGCATTCGTCCGCGATGAGCGTTGCCGCCAGAACGGCCAAGCCGACTACGAAACCCCGTTGGATATTTCGCATGAATCGTTCCTTTCCCGTCGCCGCAACCCTGCGCCAGCTTACCGACAACTCGGCGCAAATATCAAGCCGCTCGCGAGCCAACACGTTGGTGTCGCACGATGAGATTTTGCGCCTGACTTGCTGAAGCGAACGCGCGCGACCGAGGAACTGGTCAGAAACCGCCACTTCAGAATTGCTCGCGGTGAATTTGGAGCGTATAGAGAGCCACCATGACCCGACATGGCCAATCGCACTCGCGCAAGTTTCACCAGTCTGCCCTGTCGACGTTGCGCAGCGGTGGGCTACGGGTAACGGGCCCGCGAAGGTTGGTGCTCGGCTTGTTAATCCGTAAGCACGGGCCATTTACGATTGACGAGATCCGCCAGCACCTCCATCGCAAGACGTGTGACCGCGTGACGATTTACCGATGCATCGCCGCCTTTGAAAAACTCCATCTGATCCGGCGCTGTGATTTTGGTGACGATAAAGGGCGCTACGAGTACGTCGACGACCAGCACCATCATCACCTCATCTGCAAGAAGTGTCGCCGGGTGGAAAACATCGATATCTGCGTCGTCGACAGCCTCAGCAAGGTCGTGGCTGCGCGGGGCTACACGGATATCAGCCACAATTTGGAATTCTTCGGCGTCTGCCCGGCTTGCCAAAAGCGGCGTCCCTCCCGCCGTCGGAAGCAACGCTAAACCGGGGCTGGCCGGCCACACCGGAGGCCCTCGGTTTGTGATGCCGAAAAAAGGTTGCATTCCGTGTGCGCGCCCGTTTATAATTGCAATATAGTTGCAATAAGGAACTCGCAGGCTTGAAACAATTGGGTAAACGGCTGCTCATCCCGGCGATCGTCGGCGCGATCTTGGTGATCGATCTGATGGCCGCTTCACCCGCACTGCACGAACTGATCCACGTTGATGCCGGCGAACCCGACCATCATTGCACGGTCACCTTGTTCGCCCACGGGCAGGTGGATTCCGCCGTCTGCGAAATAGTTGTTCCAACGATCTCGATCCGGTGGATCGACACATGCCCGCCTGTTACGCTTTCGGTCTCTGATCCCTTGGTTGCCCTTCTTCCGCCCGGCCGCGCCCCTCCGGCTTCCCCGGCATAACGCAGGCATCCAGATCGCCCCGCGCGGATTGAGCGGGTGCGCTTCCTCGCACATGGAATTCATGGACGAGTCTGCGCTCCAATTCTCTGCCGCAGTGACCCGCCGCCTTTTACGAGAGCCGGGCCGCAGGAGCGACTTTCGCAGACCAAAGAATGCACGGGTTTCTCCTGCCCGCATTCCAGGTATGTGAACCTGTCAAGCCAGGAGAGGAAACATTTATTTATTGGAATAGGAAATGAAATTGAACTTCGAGCAATACGCTGTTCGGCTCGGCGAACGGGCACGCCCCGGTCTCGCCCGCGCCTGTGTCGCAGCGATCGCCATCGCCTTGCTGGCTTACGCCCGCGTCGTTCTCGCGCAAACCGACAATCCACCCGAGGCCACTGCTTCTTCCGTGGCAACGCCGACCAACAATCCACCGGCGGCACCCGCACCCGCCGCGCCCGAAAGTCCCGTCAGTATCACCACTCCTCCGGTGACGGCCCCGCTTCCAACGAACAGTCCACCGGCCACCGCTGTTCCCGGCTCGACGGAAACGAACGCTCCTGTGGTCGCGTCCGCACCGGTGACTTCTGGTAGTTCCACCAATGTATCGACGCTCCCCGAGGTTACCGTGTATGGCAGGTTGAACCAGGCCCGCAGCCAGATTCTGCCGGATCTGGGGGCAACGGCCTATTCGATCAGCGACTCCCAAATCCAATCGGAGTCGCAAGGCGAAAACGCTCCATTCAATCAGGTGGTTCTGCGCGCGCCGGGTGTCGCGGAGGATTCGGCAGTGAACGGAGACCTGCATGTTCGCGGCGAACACGCGAACCTGCAATACCGCATCAACGGAGTGCTGCTGCCGGAAGGAATCACAGGGTTTGGATTGGAACTTGATCCGCGCTTTGTCCAGAGCATGCAACTCATCGACGGGGCGTTGCCAGCCGAATATGGTTTCCGCACCGCGGGCATTGTGGACATCCAGACCAAGGACGGATTCCAGAATGGGGGCGAAGTGGACATGTACGGCGGATCGTATGAGACGCTGCGGCCGAGTTTTGAATACGGCGCCACGCAAGGGAAACTGAGCTACTTCGTGGATGGCAGTTATGACCAGAACGGCATCGGCATCGAGAACCCCACCGACAGCGCGATTCCGATCCACGATAACACGGCACAATACAAGGGCTTCACGTATTTGTCCTACATTCTGGATGACACCAGCCGCATCAGCCTCCTAGGAAGTGCGTCGTACAGCACGTATCAGATTCCCAACTCGACAAATACCACTCCCGCGTTTGCGAGCGCGCCCGGTCAACCGGCGACGTTCGATCCCGGCGATTTGAACGAGAACCAGGACGAGCGGAATTACTACGGCGTGCTGGCCTACCAAAAATCAGCGGGCGATTTGAACTTTCAGGCCGCCGCCTACGGCCGCTACAGCGGCGTGCATTTCCTGCCCGATCCAGTGGGTGACCTCTTCTTCAACGGCGTGGCCACCGACGTGAATCGGTCGCTCGACTCGGGCGGCTTTCAGACGGATGGCAGCTATCTCCTCAACGACCAGCACACCTTGCGCGCTGGTGTGATGGTCTTGCAGGAATCCCTGGCATCCGACACGACAACGACGGTCTATCCAACCAACAGCAGTGGCGCTGTGTCGGGGGCGGCGTTTCCCATTGTCCAGGATAGCCACCAACACGCGACGTTCTTCGGCGTGTACCTGCAGGATGAATGGAAGATCGTGCCGAAACTCACACTCAACTTTGGCGGGCGCTTTGACTTGTATTCCTCTTCGTTCGACAAGGAAAATCAGGTCAGCCCGCGCGCCAACCTGATCTACCAGGCGACGACCAATACCACATTGCACGCCGGGTATTCGCGTTATTTCACGCCGCCGCCACTGGAAAATGTGCCGGCGACGGACGTGGCGCAATTCAAAGGCACTTCGAACGAGTCCGCAACGACCCAGGACGATCCGGTCAAGGCCGAGCGCGCGAATTACTTCGACGCCGGCATCAGCCAGAAACTCGCGCCGGGGCTGCAAGTGGGCGTGGATGGTTATTACAAACACGCCCAAAACCAACTGGATGACGGGCTGTTCGGACAGTCGCTGATTCTCTCGGCATTCAACTATCGACTGGGCCAGGTGTATGGGGTGGAAGTCACCGGCAGCTACGCGACCGGCGGCTTCTCCTCCTATGCGAATGTCGCCTACTCGGTGGCACAGGGGAAGGATTGGAACTCGGCGCAATTCCTGTTTTCTCCCAACGACCTGACCTATGTCCAAAACCATTGGATCTACCTCGACCACGATCAGCGTATCAGCGGCTCCTTTGGCGCGGCGTACACGTGGAAAGAAGTACACGGCAGCACGCACGCGTACATGGACGCGATCTACGGCAGCGGGCTGCGGCAGAATGGCGGGGGATTTGAATCCAACGATCCGACCGCGCCCATTCCCAATGGCTCCAACGTGCCGGAGTACTACTCGTTGAACATGGGTGTGGAACAGGACATGAAACTGGACAAGACGCGCGTGTTGAAGGCCCGATTGGATGTCGTTAACATCACGGACAATTCGTATGAACTCCGTAGTGGTACCGGCGTTGGTGTCAACGCTGCCCAATATGGCATGCGCCGTGGTATATTCGGCACGATCGGGTTAGCATTCTGAAATAGGGAATAGTCACTTGTGAATGCCAAAGGCACGATTCAATTCATCGGGCCGCCGGTAACGGCGCGCCCGACGGACTCGATTGCTCACATCGGGATGGAGCCGAGCGATAACACATCCCTCGTTCCCGTGGTGACCTTTGTGATCTGGGCAGTGTGCCTGGCCGTGGGACTCTTCGGGTTCCTGCTGCCCTACTCGCGTGTCCACCCATTCGTCAAGGCACTCGAACCGGTCAAGGTGGAAAAACTGTTTGTGCAACTGGGCAAGGAAACCATTACGCCGCTGGAAAACGAACGCCAGCCGGGTAACGGCGGGTCCTCGACGGTTTTGCCGTCCGATGAAATGGCTCCACCGGCAATTCCCGTTGCGGAACCGTCCCCCGCGATCGCGTTCGCCGTGCCCGTGGAAGGCGCCACACGCGTTGTTCCCTTCGACCAGGCGGCGTACGGCCGGCCGTCAAGGCCCGTCCCGTCCGTCCAGCGACTCACGTTCGGCGTCGGTGAGGGTCAACAAGCTTCTCCGGAGTATCCGCGAGAGGCCATCGAGCAACACCAAGAGGGCACCGTGGTCATCCGTCTTGTCGTCGGTGAGAGCGGCCTGGTCACCTCCGCCGAAGTTCACCAGGCTTGTCCCTGGCCGTTACTGAACGAATCCGCCCTTCGAACCGTTCGCCACCAGTGGCGGTTCGCTCCAGGCGGCGTGCGTATTTACGACGTACCGATTCACTTTCAAATCACCTCCCAATGAAAGACCTCCATCTATGATGCCCATCCTGCTTGCCAATATTGTCGTGGACTTCTTCTTCAAAGGCGGCCCGGTCATGTGGCCGATTCTCCTCGCGTTTCTCACCGCCCTCGTGGTGATCGTCGAACGCGCACTCTGGTGGAACAGTCTCCGCCGACGGGCGAATTCCCGATCATTGCACGAGGCGTTTGACGCCATTGCGGACGGTGACTTCGACCGCGCCGTGCAGATGACGACCGCCACCGACGATCCTTTTCTGAGCACGGTCCATGAAGGCCTGCTGCACGCGCATTCGTCGCTGCTCGGCGCCATGCAGTTACGCGCCAACGACGAGATTGAGAAGGCAGAAAAATACGTCTGGATCCTCGGTACCCTGATCACGCTGGCCCCGCTGCTCGGGCTGCTCGGCACGGTCACCGGCATCATGCGATCGTTCAGCTTCGTCGGCCAGGAAGAGCTGGCGGCGGTGAAAGTCAGCGGTGGTATCGCCGAAGCCCTGATTGCTACGGCATGCGGTTTGGGCACGGCAATTCTTTGCCTGCTGCCATTTAATTTCTACAACCGCCGACTGGTGCGGTTCCGATCGCGGTTGGAACAAACCATCAATCATGTCGAGTTGGTCGTCGAATCAGCCAAACATCATGGCCACGACCTTGAGGAATTTGCCCGGCAACGCGCCAAGCGTGCACAAGCCGAAGGACGCCCCATGTCGACACCCAAATTCCAATCCTGAGTTGCGCCCATGCCACTGAAACTGGGTCCCAAACAATCATCCGAACCCGAGGCACGGATTGAAATCATCCCGTTGATTGACATCATGTTCTTTTTACTAGCCAGTTTCATGCTGGTGAGCCTAAGCATGGTCAATCTGAAAAGTGTCAAGGTCAACCTGCCGACCGCCACCAGGGCAACGCTCGATACGAAGAACGATTTTGCGAGCATCTCGGTGGACAAAGACGGTGCCGTGTACCTCGACAAGCAACCCGTCGGTTCGAACGAGTTGGTGCTGCGCTTGAATGCCTGGCACCACACCAATGAAAACCTCCGCGTGTTCATCAGTGGCGACCAGGACGTCCGCTATGGCACGGTCATCCATGTGCTCGATCTGGTGCGATCGACGGGCATTCAGAAAGTCGCCTTTGAAATTCGTGAGCCGACTCCCGCACAACCATGAATGGCCAATTGAAATACCTGAATCTGGTCGGCGTCGTGGCACTAGCGTGCCTGTGTGTCACTCAATGGCTGCATGACCGTCGGCTGAATCCCGAAATCAAACGCCTCGATCAGGTACGTCTGGAACAGTCCGCAAAAATCGACGAGCAAGCCAACCAGTTGAAAGGATTAAACGAGGATCTCGATCAGTTGAAGACATCGCTCGTTACCGAGCGGACTCTCCGGTCTCAAATCGAGGAGAAGCTCGAGACGGCTGACGCCGCCAATGAAAAACTGACCCTGGAACGAGATCAACTCAAGGGAGCGATTTCGAACTGGGCGAATGCCGTGGCACTCCGCGATGAACGCATGAAGGAAGCCAACACGCGGATTGAAGAACTGGCGGCGGACTTGAATGCCAGTATCCGCAAGTACAACGAGTTGGTCACCAATTACAACGCTGCCGTGAAGGCACTCGGTGGGACGCGCGGCCAAACTGGCAAGCCGGATTGAACCAGGGATTGTATTGTCGGATAATTTATCGCCGGCGCATTTCCGCCGGGAGTAATGCGTATGGTGTTCGCGCTTTCCGGATCGCCGGGAGGATCAGGTACTGGCTACCGGCTCGGATCGTGCCGGGAAAATCTGGCGAATAAGTTGCCGCGCTTCTTCTTTCCGTAGAGGTTTATGAAGGTAGCCCTCAATGCAATGTTGGCGGATGATTTGCCGCTGCCGCATTTCGTCCGCACCGGAAAAGAGGAGCACTTTGATCTCGGGATTGAGCTTTCGCAGGTGATCGATCGTCGCGCCACCGTCCAGGGTGGGCATAAAATAATCTACCAGCACCAGATCGATCGTGTCTTTTTCGCGTGCGTACTTCTCGAGCGCCTTTACCGGGTTGCATGAGATTTGGATGGTGCACCCCATCCGTTCCAAGACACTTTTGGCCAACATCGCGTTGATGTTGTCATCATCAATAATCAAAACGCGGATGTCGGCAAGATCCGCCGCGTTCCTCGGTGACTCGCTCGGTTCCATTAATTACCTCTTTTGCTGTGTGTGGCCCTTTACATCAAATGTCTTCTCCTTAAATTAGAGCACCTCGCGTGCCACACAGTGTGTTCTGCCACAACAACTTCGGTAATGAAGCACCAACGTATCCATCCTCTCGGTTCCCTTTTTTGACGTCGTTACGGTGGAATACCGCTTGCTTCATTTCTCCTCTGTTTTGTTTATGGAGGCGCTCAATACCACAACACGCGATGCCGTCCTGGCAATCGACGACGAAGTCGAACTCTTGGAGATCGTCCGCGGCTGCCTGGAACCCGCCGGGTTTCAGGTCTACACCGCCTCCAGCGCCAAAGAGGGGGTCGATTTTTACGAGAAGAACTGGCAGAACATCCAACTGGTCTTACTCGACTTCCTGATGCCCGAGATGACCGGCGACCTGGTCTTTGAATGTTTAAAGCGCCAGAACCCCGAGGTGCGCACCATTCTGCTGACCGGCTGCGAAGACAACGTCGCGCAACGGATGTTTCAACAGGGGCTTTTCGGGTACATCCACAAGCCGTTCCATTTTCAAGACTTCATCCAGCGCGTGCACGAGGCGATCGACACGGTCTGAACCGTACGCTTTCAGAAGTTCACGACAACCTGTACGGCCTCACGAATCGAACGAGTTGCCACACTCACGCGAGTTGTACGAGTGCTCTCCTGATAGTCTACCGTGGTCCGCTTGCCGTTGACGGAAACGGCGTGTGGTTTACCAGTCTCAGGCAATTCCAGCACATACGACCGCTTCTGAGCTTGCCCCGCGTAGGCGCCGCTTGATGGTGATACATTCAGGACAACTTTGTCGCCGGAACGCCGATACGCCAGCGCGGTTTGTGAACTTTCACCTTTCAAGTATCCGGTCGTCACACCATCGTCCTCATAGAGCGTCGTGCTGGCGCTCACGCCATCCGGGCCCGGATAGCAGCGGACCACCAAATTCGTCAGCGGAGCCGTGGTCATCCGTGGTGAATAAGGTTGCAATGGAATCGGCACGCCGCCCTTCACGTACAGCGGGAACCGATTGATGTCCGCCGAAACGGTCTCGGTTCGTTCCCCTGAAAAACGCTGGCCGCTGAACCAGTCGTACCAATCTCCCGCCGGGAACCACACGACTTGCCGCGCCCTCTTGTCCGGCCCTTCCCCGGGGGTCGTGATGGGTGCGACCAACAGACTATCGCCGAACAAATACTGTTGCGGGTGACGATAGGCTTCGTCGTTGGTGGGGTATTCGATGTACATCGGTCGGTTCAGCGGCACCGATTCCGAGCAGCTTTGCCACACGCTCGAGTAGATGTACGGGAACAACTCCGACCGCAAATGAAACGCCAGGCGCATCGAGTCCTCCGCTTGGTGGCCGTATGTCCAGGGACGGCGATCCATGTCGGGTTTGCGCGCGGAATGCGAGCGCAGGGCCGCCGAGGTCGCGCCAAATTGGACCCAGCGCACATAGCTCTCCTCGTTGCGGCCGCCCGTGTGTCCGCCAATGTCGTGCGACCAGAAGAAGCAACCGATATTCCCGGCGGTGGACGTAAACGGCACTTCAAACGTCAGCATTTTCCAGCCCGTGTCGGCGTCCCCCGAGAAGTGGATCGGATGGCGATGATCGCCCCACCCGGCCCAACGGCTGAACGACTGGCCGCGCAAACCGTTGCGGCCGGTATGGCGGTAGTAATACTCATTCAGCCAGGACAGGTTGGTCAGGTGTGGCAGGCTGCGCGTGTAGGGGAATTGTTGCCAGTCCAACCACCAGAAGTCCACACCCTCACGCTCATGGGGCTCGTGCGTATACTGAAACAAGGTGTCCAAGTATTTCTTGTTGGCCGCATCGTACGGCAGCGTCGCTCCGGTTGACGGATCCTCGCCCATCGCGCGCATGAACGGTTCGTACATGTCCTCCTGCGGGCCGACACCATCGGCTGGATGCACATTTAAGGTAACGTGCAGCCCTTGCTGGTGAAACCATTGCAACAACTCCTCGGCGTCGGGCAACAATTCGCGGTTCCACGACCAGCCGGTCCATCCGCTCTTGTGCCAATCCATGTCCATGACGATGATGTCGAGTGGAAAATCGTGCTGAGCGTACTCCTCGACGATCTCATGGTAATCCTTCGACGAGTACGGCCAATACCGCGAGTACCAGGTACCCAACACGTATTTTCGCGGAAGTGGCACCACTCCGCCAATGCGCGTCAACGCTTTCAAGCCCGCCTTGTAGTCCGTCCCGTAACCGAACAAATACCAGTCCGTGTTCCCGTTGTCCGGGCGCTCCTCCACCCAATCGTCCGTCAGGAGGTGTGTTGACGAATCATCCAGCAGATACCAACCATCTCGCGCCAATACACCGTCACCCAGATCGACCGGGCCTTTCACGTGATCCAGTGTGCGAATCGTCCCCCCGAGGTTCTGCTGGTTCGGCAGACCGGGCCACCAATCCACCCATTCGGCGCCCCGCGCGATGTGCGCCCGCAAATTCCCCTGGTTGAAGGTTTCATCGTCGGGACGGTACTGCAATCGGATCTTTCCGGTGTCGATGGTTACGTTGCTGCCGTCGCGGGTCAACTTGAAATCACGCCAGCCCGCATCGCGCCCGACGGCAAACATCGATTTCGCATCCACAAACCTGCCGTCCTTCGCGTACTCGATCCGGATGCACTCGGGAGCAACGACCGTGAACCGCGCTTTGCCGACTACCACCTTCGGGTCCGTTTGGTCCGCACGCACCAGGACCGCCGCCAGCAGGAACACAGAGACCAGAAGCCGTTTCACGATTCCCGGATTAGAACAGATCGGGGCGCCGGACGCAATTTCGCTCGACCCAGTGAGAAATTTCAAATTAGGGGACTACCCCAGAAACTGCCCTCTTCCGTCCGGCATCGTAGGTGTGGTAACCTTGGCTCGGGCAATGGCTATGCAAAGCGCACTCACTTCCAATCCACTTCGTGAAGGCATCAGTACGCAGCAGGCGCCGGAACCGTGTGCGCTGGTCATCTTCGGGGCTACTGGCGACCTCACCCACCGCAAGCTCGTCCCGGCGCTCTATAACCTCGCCCACGAAGGCCAACTCCCGCAATCGTTCGCCATCGTCGGCTTCGCGCGCCGCCCGAAAACGCACGATCAGTTCCGCGCCGAGTTGCGCGATGCCGTCGCACAGTTTTCGCGCTTCCAGCCGATCAATCCCGCAGTGTGGGACTCGCTGGCCCAGGCGATTTTTTATCACCAATCCGAATTTGGCGACGCCCAAGGGTATAAGTCGCTCGCCGGATTCCTTAAGAAACTCGATGCCGAGCGTGGGACCGCCGGTAATCGTCTGTTCTATCTGGCCACCGCCCCGACGGAGTTCATCGGCATCATCGAACAACTGGGGGCGAACGGCCTCGTCCAGTCGGGCTCCGGTCCGGGTGCACGACAACGCATCATCGTGGAAAAACCCTTTGGCCGCAGCCTGCCCACCGCGGAGGAATTAAACCATGTGTTGGCCGATGTCTTCGACGAGCACCACATCTTTCGCATCGACCACTACCTTGGCAAGGAGACCGTCCAGAACATCCTTGCCCTGCGCTTTGCCAACGAGATTTTTGAACCGCTCTGGAACCAGAAATACATCGACCACGTGCAAATCACGGTCGCGGAATCGCTGGGCGTCGAAGGTCGGGGCGGCTACTACGACCAGTCGGGCGCCATCCGCGACATGGTGCAAAACCACATGATGCAATTGCTTTCGCTCGTCGCGCTGGAACCGCCCACCGCGCTCGAGGCCGACGTCATCCACGACGAAAAAGTGAAAGTCCTCCGCGCGATCCGCCCGATCACACCCGACCAGGTCCAGCAGTTCACCGTCCGGGGCCAGTACGCGAGCGGATCGATGGCCGGGAAACCCGTGCCCGGTTATCGGGAGGAAACCAATGTCGCTCCCGGCTCGCGCACCGAGACGTTTGTCGCCTTGAAATTGTTCATCGATAACTGGCGCTGGGCCGGCGTGCCCTTCTACCTCCGGCACGGCAAACGCCTCCCGAAGGGCGTTGCCGAGATCGCCATCCAGTTCAAAGCGCCACCCGCGGTGCTCTTCGCCGCCGAATCACCCGAGCCGCTACGGCCGAATGCGCTCGTGCTCCGCATCCAACCCGACGAAGGCATCGCCATCCGCATGAACGCCAAGGTGCCCGGCAACGTGATCAATTTGCAACCCGTGAAGATGGATTTCCGCTACGGCGGCAGCTTTGGCGCGCGCTCACCCGAAGCCTACGAACGATTGCTGCACGACGCCATTATCGGCGACTCGACGTTGTTCACCCGGCGTGACGAGGTGGAACGTTCCTGGAAAATCATCGATGCGATCATCGCTGGCTGGGACGCGTCGCCCGCGCCGTTCCCGTACGAATCGGGCACGTGGGGCCCGCCCGAGGCCGATGAATTCATCGAGCGCGATGGACGGGAATGGAGGCGTCCCTAACCATGCCAAACAGCGCGCAACTCGAGACCTTTGCGGCCGGTGTCGAAACGGCCGTGGACGTGGCGCAGATCGAACGCCAGCTTCACGAACTTTGGCAGCTCGCCGCCGAATCGGAAAAGGACCCGACGCAACGCCAGATCACCCGCGCCTGCTTGTTCAACTTCATCGTGCTTGCGGAAACCGATGCGGAGGCCGCGCACGCCAGTGAGGTGATCAGTACGCTCACGAGTCATCACCCCTGCCGGGCGATCGTGCTCTCCGTGGGGTCAAGCACATCCACATCGGAATTGTCCGCCTCGATCTCAGCCCATTGCCATCTTGCCGGCACGGGGCAGAAGCAGGTGTGTTGCGAGCAAATCGCCGTTCATGCGAGCGGCCAGAGCATCGCGCACCTTGGCTCGGCGGTGTTGCCATTGCTGGAATCCGATCTCCCGACGATTGTGTGGTGGCAGGGCAACTTCCTGACACGAATCGATCTGTTTCGCCGCCTCGTCGCGGTGGCCGACCGGATCATCTACGACACCTCGGCTTGGCCGAATCCGCAACCGAAGCTTGCCGGTCTCGTGCGCGTCCTCACGGAATATCCGCGCTGCAGTTTTACCGACTTGAGTTGGACCCGGCTGGGGTTGTGGCGCAAGCTCGCCGCCGAGTTTTTCGACGAACCGCACTGTTGCGCCGAACTGGCACAGATCCGCGCCGTCGACATCGCGCATGGGCGCGGACCGGGTGCCGGCTTGCGCGCGTTGCTGTACGGCTCCTGGTTCGCGGCCCAACTCCGATGGCCGCTGGCAGAAGCCAGGGACCGAATCCATCTGTCCGAGCGCGACGACCGTGATGCGACGTCGGTGGGTATCTTGTCCATCGCCATCAAAACCAGCGACGCGACATTCTCCATCCGCAAGAATCATGGCGAAAGCACCGCCAGCGCAACTGTCGACATGCCCCACGCGTGCGGGTTACCGCGCAAACGGGCGTTCTGGTCCGCGGACGACGCATCGCTTTTGTCACAAGAACTCGACCGTCCCGCTCTGGACCCGGTCTATGAGAGAGCGCTGGCGATCGCCGCGGCGCTGCTGGAAACCGATCGCCGGTAAACAAAGCCGACGCCTCCAGGTTGTGCGCGTTGGGCAGAGGGAAAATCTGAATACTGTCGACCTCCCACAGTCCAGCCGTCACCGCGCCCGTCCTTCTCGGCATTTTTTTGCGTTGCCCTGCAACGGAGAATGCGTTAAAAATTCGCATTGGGGACGTTTGTAACGAAAAGGATGAGGTAATGAAGCGGTCGTTCTTGATTTGCGCCCTTTTTCTGGGCGCTTGCGTCACTCAACCTGCGCTGTCGCGCGGGCAAACCATCTCGCCGGTCGGCACGTGGCAGGTCAGTATCTTGGGCTCTGAAAAGGGAACGATGATGATGACCTTTTCCAACAACTTCACTGTCAGCGGCTACGGCATCACCCGAAAACAATTCGGGTTCATCACCCTGGCGGGCAATTGGAGCTTCAACAGCAAGGGCGACGTCGTTGCCGCCTACATCCAAACACTCAACGGCGCCGGCTCGGCGTTCACTCTCACCGCTCACATGCTTTCTTCCGTTCGATTCCGGGGCAAGGCCACGGGCAGCAACGGCGGATATCGATGCAAAGGTGAGCAACCCGAGAGTGTTCCTGATTTGAGCGGTTCGTGGAACGCCGCGGTCAAGCGAAGTGGGAAGGCCCTCAACGAGTCGTTTACCGCGACCGCCTCCTCCAATTACCCGGCCGTCTTCGATATCAGCGGGCAGGGGCTGAGCGATACGACGCCGTTCATGCTCTCCGGCACGATCATTGTGTCGTCGGAGAACAAGGTGAACGCGGCCCTCGACCGGACGTTTGGGACCGACACCCAGCGCAGCTCCCTGTCCGGGGTGTTCAAGCCCACGGGATCCAAACTCCTGCTGGACGGCAACGACGACACCGGCGCGCACCTGTCCGAAACGGCCGCGCGATAGCGCGCCGTTATCTTGGCTTGGAGCGCGTTTCTTTGCAGGCTTTTGCCCTGGCGAGCGTGTGTCAGGGTAGGAGCAATCATCGAAAGGAATTATGAAACGAAATGCCATCCTCCTCTTGGTAGTCTTGGCCAGTGTCACTACTCTCATCGCTGCTGACGCGCCCAGCACCTCTCCGTCACCGACCACAGCCATGACGGCAGAGCAGAAACCTGGATTGCCGAAGTTCGACCTCGATTTTCCGGGGGGAAGCCCCGGCGATTTGGTGAAAGCCATCGCCAAAGCTTCCGGTCATCCGCTAAATGCCATCATTCCAAAGGAGGATGAAGACGTGATACTGCCGCCGCTGAAGCTGCGACACATTGACGTGGCACAGCTATTTAGCGCATTGAGCGCCGTGAGCCCCAAGCATATTCTTAGCCGAACTGCGAACGGGAACAACTTTCAATATGAGACCACCAGCTACAGCTTTAACTGTGACAGGCCGATGGAACCGGACGCAGTCTGGTATTCCCGAAGCGTGTACGCGCGACAACCAATAGCCGGAAATGTCTGTCGGTTCTATCAACTCAATCCATATCTGAAGGAGCATTCGGTCGAAAGCATTACCACGGCGATCGAAACCGGGTGGAAGATGCTGGGCGAAACCAATCCTCCGACATTGAGTTTTCACAAGGACACCGGGCTGTTGATTGCGGTAGGGGAGCCCGGCGACTTGGCGGTCATCAGCGATGTGCTGACAGCCCTGGAGCCCCCAAAAATGCCGCCAAACCCGCCGTTCCAGCCAGCTCCGCGAGCTCTACCTGTACCTAATGGTCAATGAAAAAACCAGATGCTCGCTTTGCGCGCTTGTTCCGATAGACTTGGCCATCATGTCCGAGGACTTGTCCGCGCCAGCCTCTGACATCGCAGCATTGACGGCCCGGATGGCCCGAGGCGATGAGGAAGCGTTTCGCACGTTTCACGCGGCGTATTTCTACCGGTTGCTGCGGTACCTGTTCGTCGTGGCGCAGGGTGACGACGAGATCGTGCGTGAGGCCCTCCAATCGACCATGCTCCGGGTGGCCCGGCATGTCCGGCGGTTTGAATCAGAGGCCGCCTTCTGGAGTTGGTTGAGCGTGCTGGCCCGCAGCGCTGCGGTTGACGAGCAGCGCAAACGACAGCGCCAGATTTCGCTCTTGTATTGCTTCTTCGAGCAGCAACAGATCGCCGGCGATTCCTCGGCTCACGAGGCCGACGCCCGCTTGCTTGCCCTGGTGGAGCAGGGTCTCGGCGACTTGACGAGGGAGGAACGCGAGTTGATGGAGCGGAAGTATTTCGAGGAGGAATCCGTGCGGGACATTGCGGCCAGTTTGAATACGACGGAGAAGGCGGTGGAATCCCGCTTGGTGAGAGCCCGCCGTCGATTGAAGGATCTTATTCAGGTGCGTTTGAAAGATGACAAGTCCCACGAAAACTGAACGGCTCCTCGACGACACGCTTTCGGAAGCCGCGTCCATCGATTTCAGCCATGCCGTCTTGGAGCGAACGTTGCGGCAAGCGCGGCGGCGGCGGCTCGTCCGCCAGTTGCGGCAGACATTGTTGACCGTGGCAGTGTTGGCGGCGTTGATGTTCTGGCTGTGGCCGCGCGAGCATTCCGCGCCGGTACAAGCGACAAAGCCGTCTCGTCCCACGCCACCCGTCATGCCCGCCATCACCTTGGTTCAGACGCTCCCATTGCCGCCGGGCATGGTGGTGGAAACGCATCTTGGGTCGATAAGCATGCTCCCCGTCTCGACATCGATAATCACGCTGATCGAAACGTTACCGGCAGATGAATTGTTCCGCCAATTGGACGATAATCAGTTACTGGCGTTGGTGACGGGCAAGCCCGTCGCCCTGGTTCGATACGGGCCGCACGATGCTGTTCTCGTCATGCCACAGGAACTATTACAAGAAGGGTTCCGGGTGGAGTAGTTCTCGTTAGCCGGTAATCGGCATCAGACCTACAAGATCGTGACGATTTCGTTCGTCGCCAGGATGAGACCAGCACAATTGACAGGCGTGCGTGTTTGTTTACTACGTCTTTCTCCGGGATTGACCCTGTCGGAAGCTTTCACCTACAGTGCCGAGTGAAGTCGGCATGAAAATCCTGGTCATCGGAACCGGCGGGCGCGAACACGCGCTCGTCTGGAAACTCGCCCAAAGCCCGCGGCTCACGAAACTCTTCTGCGCTCCCGGTAACGCCGGCATTGCCGATCTGGCCGAGTGCGTGCCGATCGCCGCTACCGAGATTGCATCGTTGGCTGCATTTGCTGCTGGGGAGAAGATCGGTCTCACCATCGTCGGCCCCGAAGCTCCGTTGTGCGCCGGCATCGTGGACATTTTTCAAACGTGCGGCCTTCGAATTTTCGGTCCGAACCAGCGCGCCGCCCAGCTCGAAGGCAGCAAAGTGTTCTCGAAGCAGATTCTCCTCAAATACAACGTCCCGACCGCTGCCGCGGCGATTTTCGGCGATGCCAACGCCGCCCGCGCCCATCTCCGCAAAGTCGGCGCGCCGATTGTGGTGAAAGCCGACGGCCTTGCGGCGGGCAAAGGGGTGATCGTCACGTCGTCCGTCGAAGAAGCCGAACGGGCTGTCGCGGAAATCATGGAGGAGAAGGTTTTCGGTGCGGCCGGCGGGCAAGTCGTTATCGAGGAATGTTTGCGTGGCGAAGAACTCTCCGTCATGGCGCTCGTCGACGGCCAATCGTTTTGCACACTGGCCTCGGCGCAGGACCACAAGCGGGCGCTAGACGGCGACCGCGGTCCGAACACGGGCGGGATGGGCGCCTACTCGCCCACGCCGGTATTGGACAAGAAACTCGACGCGCAGATCGCGGACATTTTTCAACGCACGCTGGCGGGCTTGCAGGCGGAAGGCATCGAATACCGTGGCGTGCTCTACGCCGGCTTGATGATCACCGAACGCGGCCCGCAAGTGCTCGAGTTCAACTGCCGTTTCGGCGACCCCGAGACCCAGGTCGTGCTGCCACGGTTGGAATCCGACCTGGTGGATGCGGTGGAAGCGACCATCGACGGCTCTCTGGACCGCTTGAAACTGGCCTGGAGGTCGGACGCCGCCGTCTGCGTCGTGATGGCGGCGGGCGGGTATCCGGGCCCGTATGAACGGGGCCGGCCGATTGCGGGGTTGAAACAGGCAGCCAACTCGGATAAAGTGTGCGTGTTTCATGCGGGCACGCGGCGGTCGGATGACGGACGGACCGTCACGGACGGCGGACGGGTCCTGGGCGTGACGGGGCTGGGCAATACGATCAAAAATGCCACCCGCAACGCGTACGGAGCTGTCGAACAAATTCACTTTGACGGCGCCCATTTTCGCCGCGATATTGCCGCCCGTGCGACGCGGAAGTGACGGTGTTGCGGCGGGTCGGTCAACGGAAGTTGTTTGGTAACGAGGAACGATGAGAATAATGGCCATGAGAATTCGTACAGTTGGTTTGCTGGTGATTGCCGGCGGGGCATTGTTCTGCCGCGCTGCCGCCGCCGATTCGTCGTTGCGAGAGACAACCGAGGTCATCAGCGTCCTCAAATCGAACTACGTCGACCACGACCAGCTCAATGACAAACTGCTAAACGAAGCCACGGTCGACGGCCTCATCAACGCTCTCGGCCACGGCGTGGTGATCGTCTCGCCGCCAGCGCCCTCGACAAATGCCGCCAAGATCGTCGCCGCCGAACCCCATCCGTCGCCCGACCTCGCTCGCGCCGAGGTCATCGATCCCAACATCGGCTACATCCGCTTGAGCGACGTGACGGACGGGACTCCGGCGGCGCTCGATGCGCAATTGAAAAAATTCGGCGAAGAGAAAGTCACGGGCTATGTGCTCGATCTGCGATTTGCCGACGGGACGAATTATGCGGCGGCTGCGGAGGTCGCGGGCCGATTTCTGGCCGACGGTCAGGAGTTGTTCACGCTGAAGAGTTCGGAAAAGGGTGCGCAGATCTTTCACGCAAGGTCGGCGGTCAAATCCGGCCTTTCCGTGGGCACCGATCTGACTTCCGCGCCGTTGATGTTATTGGTGAACGGGCAAACGCGGGGCAGCGCCGAAGCATTGGCCGGCGCACTGCGCGCGCAGGATCGCGGGATCGTCATCGGCTCGGAAACCGCAGGCTCCGCCGCCGCCTGGCAGGACGTGAAGTT
>JBKQMH010000191.1:0-5278 GCA_052146795.1 Verrucomicrobiia bacterium | reverse complement strand
CTCTAAAACCTTCTCCTCTTAAATCCTTCCTGTCATGTTGTGCATTCTATTAACAAGGAAAATGCCTCCGGCGGCGAAGATCACCCAGCGCGGATAATGCCGTTGCCAGCGCCACGGTGTGTGCCCGGGCGCGCTCGGGGAGTGGAAGATGCACGGGAGTTTCACTGCCGACGATGTGCTCGGAGCCGTTGAGAAACAAATGGTACGCCATCGGCCAGCGAAGGCGTTGCTTCAGGCGGGACAGGTCGGCTTCCCGGCGGATCAGCCCAAGGCCCGTGGCGCGGTTGCCATCGATCACCCGGTGACGATTGATGGGAATCACTTTCCCAACCGCGGCGACGATTCGCTCGCCAATAAACGGCGGTTCCTGACGAAGTTCGTACAGATAATACCCGGGAGAATCCACGTCCTCATGGAGATCGACAACGAGCAGAAACCGCCGCCCTTTCACCAGCCGCTTCACCAATTGCGCTTCGGGACAAACGGCAGGGTTGCGAAACTGGCGATTGATGTCGCGGCCCTGCGCGTTACGTCGCTGGTTGCGCTCCCAACCATAGGGGTTGAGGCACGGCAGGATAAACCAGTTCACGCGCCACTTCGCCCACTCACCGCCCTCTATCCAGCGGAGCGCGCCTTCCACACTGCCCGGTTCTTCACCGTGAATCCCCGCCGTGACCAGAATCGTTGGCGCCCGCTGATCGGTTTGCCGCCGGACGCGGTAGAATGGGTAACCCCACACGCGGCCCACCTGCTCGACGCGCCACTCGCGCTTTGGCAACGCGTGCAGTCGTTGTGCGATCTCGCGATAATCACGAACGCGCCCCATACGGGGAAGTTATCGCACAGAGTGCCCGTCGTGACAACCGGCACCCGCCCGCCTCAGGCCATCGCCTTGAGGAATTCCTTGTTGGTCTTGAACTTTGACATACCCGTCAAAAGTCTCTGGAGGGCTTCGACCGGTGGCGCACCACTCAGCGCGCGACGCAGCCGCGTAATGGCCTCCAAATCCTTCGGCGCCAGCAGCAATTCCTCGCGCCGTGTGCCGGAGGCGTTGATATCCACCGCCGGCCAGTAGCGTTGCTCGGCGATCTTGCGGTCCAGTACCAACTCCGAATTTCCCGTGCCCTTGAACTCCTGGAAGATCAATTCATCCATCCGTGAGCCCGTCTCGACCAATGCCGTGGCGATAATCGTGAGCGAGCCGCCCTCTTCCGCCTTGCGCGCGGATGCAAAAATGCGGCGCGGTTGTTCCATCGCGCGGGCGTCGAGACCACCCGTCATGGTGCGACCGGTCGAGCCGATGTAATTGTTAAACGCCCGCGCCAGACGCGTGATCGAGTCCAACACGATAAAGACGTCCCGGCCGAATTCCACCATCCGCTTCGCGCGTTCGATGGCCATCTTGGCGGTGCGGACATGCTCGTCGATGGTCTGGTCGTTGGTCGAGGCGATGACCTCGCCGCCCTTGACGGAACGGCGGAAATCCGTCGTCTCCTCCGGACGCTCATCCACCAGGAGCACCATCGTATGGACATCCGGATGGTTCGAGATCACGGCATCGGCGATGTGATGCAGCAACGTGGTCTTGCCCGTGCGCGGCGCGGCCACAATCAGCCCGCGCGTACCCTTGCCGACGGGCGCGATGAGATCCACGACGCGCGTGGTGTAGCGATCGGGGACTGTTTCGAGGAAGAACCGCTCATTCGGGTTCAGGCTGGTCAGGTCGTCAAACTTCTTGAGGCTGGCCCATTTCTCGGGCGGTTGGCCGTTCATTTTGAAAATCTCGGCCAACTGCGGACTGCCCTTCTTCGGCGGCACGGCGCGTCCCTCGATTTCGAGGCCGGGCCGCAACTTGAACTTGCGGATGATGTCCGGCGACACGTAAATGTCGTTCGGGCTGATCTGGAAGCTGCGGGCGGGGTTGCGGAGAAAACCGAACCCCTTCTCGCCAACTTCCAGGACGCCACGGACCTGACTCTCGGTTGGTTGCTGTGGTGGAGGCTGTGGTTGTGTTTGCGGCTGTTCTGTCTCGTTCACAATTCTTGCTCCGCCCGCGTCGAGCGCAGGCGTATGGTTTTCGTTGTCAGGTCGTGCACCGACTTGATGTAGCGGACCGTCCGTGTCTTGGCGCGCATGACGATCGAGTGCGTGGTGGCGGTGTGCCCGATGAAGCGCACGCCGGGCAGCAACGGACTGTCGCTGATTCCCGTGGCGCAGAATACAATCCCGCTTCCCCGCGCCAGATCCTCTGCGTAGTACACCCGGTCTAGTTCCTCTTTCACTCCGTCTTTCTCCAACTTCTTTCGCTCGGCTTCGTCACGCGGCCACATCTTTGCCTGCATATCGCCACCCAGGCACCGCAACGCCGACGCCGCCAGCACGGCCTCGGGCGAACCGCCCACTCCCGCGTACAGGTCCGTGCCGCTGTCCGGCAGGCTCGGCGCAATCGCCCCCGCCACGTCGCCGTCTCCAATCATTCGCAGTCGCGCGCCCACCTTGCGAATGCGGGCTACCAACTCCTCGTGCCGTGGCCGGTCCAGCACCGTGACCGTCAGATCGTGCACGGGCGTGTTGAGAATCTTCGCGATGAGGAGCACGTTCTCCTCGATCGGCGCTTCCACCTTCACCTGCTCCACGCCCTTCTTGAGCATGTAATTCCGCACCCGCGGCCCGTACGCCAGCTTCTCGCAATAAAAGCTCGGCAAATTCCTGAGCGACTGCCCCAACCCGTCGAAGGCGCTCCCCGCCGCCAGCACCGAAATCACATTCGGCAACCCCTTCGAGATGTTCGTGGTCCCGTCCAGCGGATCGACCGCGATGTCCAACGGTATCGACCCTGGCTCCCACGTCCCGAGATGCTCGCCCAAAAATATCCCCGGCGCCTCATCCTTGATCCCCTCGCCAATCACCACCTCCGCGCAACACGGCAACAGGTCAAACATCCCCCGGATCGCGTCGCACGCCGCCTGGTCCGCCGCATTTTTGTTGCCCTTGCCCAACCACTGCGCCGCATTCAACGCCGCGGCTTCCGTGGCTCGCACGAGATCAAACTCGACGATGCGCTCTAAATCTTGAATCGGCTTACGATTCAACTTCGCCATTGAATGGGTATCACCTACTAAAACTTATCGGGCTATTCCGCGTTCAGACTTGCGACAGAAGTCGATGAAATGTTCGAGCTCTGGGCTCGGCGGAAGTTCCGACTGTATCCTATCCAATGCATTGCCAACTGTCAACCCCGCTCGACACATTATCTTGAACGCCTCCCGCAGGCTCCGATGCACCTCCTCGGACACCCCGTTGCGCTCCAACCCCACCTTGTTTACTCCCCGCGTCTCCGCCGGGTTCCCGTCCCCGATCATATATGGCGGGATATCCTGCACCACCTTCGCGCATCCCCCGATGATCGCCATCGTCCCGATCCGGCAAAATTGATGGATCGCCGCCAGCCCGCCCACAATCGCAAAGTCTTCCACCACAACATGTCCCGCCAACGTCCCGTTGTTGCTGAATACCACATGATTCCCCACCACGCAGTCATGCGCCACATGCGAATACGCCAGAAAACTGTTGTGCGACCCGATCCGCGTCTTCAATCCGTCCCCCGTCGCCGTATGCACCGTCACGTGCTCCCGAAACACGTTGTCCGACCCGATCTCCAAGTAGCACTTCCCGCCAGAATACTTCAAATCCTGCGTCTTTAGCCCGATGCACGCAAACGGGAAAAACTCGCACCGCGCCCCGATCGTCGTCAGTCCGTCCACCACCACGTGCGAATGCAGCCGACACCCCTCACCCAGCGTCACGTTCGGCCCGACCACGCAATACGGCCCCACCTCGCACCCAGGCCCAACCTGCGCGCGCGCATCAACGATTGCGGTAGAATGAATGTTCGAAGAAGCCATTAGACTCGCCCCACCTTCCCCACGCCCTCCTTTGTACACCAACCCGCCCCCCGCGTCAACGCAGCCTTTCGCCCCCGCCCGTCGTAGCGGCAGCGGGAATGAGTCAAGGTTGGGAATCACTGCCGATGATCGCCCTCTTCCGCCGTTCGAGCCAATCAATCGCTCGCCGTTTCCCTTCCGCAATTTGCCTCTCCGGCACGCTGTTCTTGATCCAGGGAATGTCGGCCGTCGCCTCCTCCATGCCTTGCGCCGCCGCCAAGGCGATCCATTTCACCGACTCCGCCTCATCCTTGGTCACACCCTGGCCCTTGGCGTAACAGTCGCCCAGTATGTATTGTGCCACGGCGAGATTCTGCTCGGCGGCTTGCCGAAACCACTTCGCCGCCACCACCACATCCATCGTCACCCCGTGGCCCCCCTCGTAGCACAGGCCCAGATTGAATTGAGCCTTGGCGAAATTCTGTACGGCGGCCTTGCGAAACCATCTGACCGCTTCCGCCTCATCCTTGGCCACGCCCTGGCCGGTGGCGTAGGAAACACCCAAATTGAATTGAGCCGCGGCGAAATCCTGCCGGGCGGCTCTGCGAAACCACTTCACCGCCTCCACACATCCGTCGTCAAGCCCTGGCCCTTGGCGAGGCGCAGACCCAGTTCATTCTGGACCTTGGCACCGCCACTTTCTGCGTTGGCGCGAAGTGCGGCGAGCCGGTTGCGGTCGACAACTTCGCCTTGCTGGCCGTGGACTGTCTGCTCAACCAACATCAGTGACAAACCAAGACCCAATAGTAATGTCTTCAGCTTCACATGCCCGGTGGCATTTCGACCGCTTCGCTCTTGCATTTGGAACCTGTTCAACGTGGCCACCACTCGTCACCCAGACACCGTTCATAAAACTGCAACGCCGCCTCACATTGGCCGATGAATGATAAATACGGATTCAGTTGCATGGTACCCCCTCCGTTGCTTGTGTAAACGTCACGACCGCTGTTTACAGGACAGTACCCGCCCGCCAACCCGTCCGCAAGCCGCTGCACACCCTCCACTCCGCTACGGATCCCAACGCAATCCATGACTCTGCCATGTATGGTGCGGCGGGCTGACGCCTGATGCTACCAGGTATGACCGATCAGAGAGAGCAACGCCTCACAACATGCAAAATCCGCAGTCTCCGGGCCAGACCCCCGCTCGTGACGTCGGTTCTTCCGTGTCCGGCGCCACGGCGCCGAGGCTCGTTCGCTAGTGTCCGGATGTTGATCCGTTAATACGACGGGGTGACTTCGGCGCGCAGCACGTTCGACGAATTCGGCGAGTCGTTGGTGCCACACGTGAATGGCAACGTATTCTGCCACGCGACGTGCCCGTCATTGAACAAC
>JBKQMH010000190.1:0-24025 GCA_052146795.1 Verrucomicrobiia bacterium | reverse complement strand
TTCACGATCACGAGATAGACGCTTGGTTCCAGCCGATACACAATCAGGTCATCAATGATGCCGCCTTGGGGATTGCACATCAACGTATATTGAGCCTGGCCAACCGCGATTTTGCTGACGTCGTTCGTGGTCAAGTCGTTCAACGCCCGCTCCGCGTTTGGTCCGGCGACGAGAAACTCGCCCATGTGCGAGATATCGAACAGGCCGACCCGCTCGCGGACCGCCGCGTGCTCCTCCAAGATCCCCGAGTACTGCAGCGGCATTTCCCAACCGCCGAACGGCACCATTTTCGCACCCCATTCGAGGTGCGCGGCGTACAGCGGTGTGCGTTTGAGCAACTCGGTGCCGTTCATGGCGGGGTTACGTTAACGGGGGGGTGAAACCGTGTCAATTTAGGAATGACGTGCGGCATCTTGCGGAAAGGGCTGCATCATCTGGAGGCTGCACGCGCATGCAAGTCGGAGTTGGCTTTTTTTTGGTTGAGTCTCCGGATTGAACTTACTACCGTACGGCCCATGAGTGAGAAGATCTCTGTCGCGGCGGTCGTTGTGGAAAAGACATTCGTGGGAAAGGTGAAATTTCCCGCGTCCGTGCCCGAGCGCTTCTTCGAGCTGGTGCAGTTTCCCGAAGATTTATACGAGCACGTGGAAAAGATGGGGCTTAACCAGCGCACCGTGAAATTTTTGCTTGGGGCGTTGAACGGGAAGCAGGGGCTCAAGGCAAAGATTGACCTTCAAGACATTGCCATCAAGACGGCCATGCAGTATTCCGAGATGGATACGATCATCCGCGATCTGATCGACAAGAACTACGCCCGTCTGGGCGACCACCTCGACCTCTATCGCTTCTGGGTGGTGCTGCTGCACGTCAAAGGTGTCCGTTTCGAACCGGCACGCGACTGAACGCACCGCGTTTGCCTTCCGCGACGGTTACTGGTATCATTCACCCAGTTGTCATGAGTGATAAATCCCAGATGCCGTCGGTCGACTTCAATTCGATTGAGGAATGCCTTGAAGACATTCGTCAGGGGCAGATTATTGTCGTCACCGACGACGAGGACCGCGAAAACGAGGGCGATCTCATTATGGCCGCCGAGAAGGTCACCCCGGAGGCCGTCAATTTCATGACGAAACATGGGCGGGGCCTCATCTGCGTCCCGACGACGGAATCACGCCTCAAGGTGCTCGGGATCGGCCGGATGGTCGCGGAGAACCGGGAAAGTTTTAAGACCGATTTCATGGTCAGCGTCGATGCGCGCGACGGCGTCACGACGGGCATCAGCGCCCACGACCGCGCCCGCAGCATTCGCGTGTTGGCCGATCCAAATGCGACGCCCGAACAACTGGTGTCGCCGGGCCACATCTTCCCGCTCCAGGCGCGCGAAGGCGGCGTGCTCCGTCGGGCCGGGCACACCGAAGCGTCGGTGGACCTGGTGAAAATGGCCGGACTGTTTCCCGTGGCGGTGCTTTGCGAGATCCTAAACGAAGACGGCACGATGGCGCGATTGCCAGACCTGATGAAGTTCAAGGAAAAGTTCGGCCTGAAGATGTGTACGATTCGCGACTTCATCCAGTATCGGCGGATGCGGGAGAAACTGGTCGCAAAAGAGCAGGAAGTGTCGCTACCGACGGCGCACGGCGAGTTCAAGCTGCATCTTTACCGCTCCCTCGTGGACGGCCAGCATCACGCGGCGCTCGTCATGGGGGAAGTGCGGGGCAAAGAGAACGTCCTCGTCCGCGTCCACAGCGAATGTCTCACGGGCGACGTGTTCGGCTCGCTGCGGTGCGATTGCGGGTCGCAACTGCACGACGCGTTGAAGCGCATTGCGCAAGAAGGTGAAGGCGTTCTCGTGTACATGCGGCAGGAAGGACGAGGGATCGGGTTCGCCAACAAGATTCACGCCTACGCCTTGCAGGAAAAGGGGCTCGACACGGTCGAGGCCAATGAGAAGCTCGGGTTCAAACCCGATTTGCGCGAATACGGACTCGGCGCGCAAATCCTCGTCGATCTTGGTCTGCACAGCATTCGTTTGCTTACGAACAATCCAAAGAAAGTTGTCGGCCTGGAGGGCTTCAACCTCAAGATTGTCGAGCAGGTTCCCATTCGCGCCGCGCCCACGCCGCACAACGCCAAGTACCTCGAAACGAAGAAATCGAAAATGGGGCACGCGTTGTAACCATGCTTCGCGCCCGCAAAACCGAGCGACATCTTTCCGCGGGCGGGCTGCGATTTGGGATTGCCGCGGCGCGGTACAACACCGACCTGGCCGACGCGTTGCTGGCGAACTGCCTCGATACGCTGGCCAAGGCGGGCGCTGATATGCGCAACATTAAGGTGTTGAAAGTGCCGGGTAGCTTCGAAGTCACCGCCGCGGCGGCGAAACTGGCCCGAAGCCGCAAATGCGATTGCGTGATCGGGTTGGGCGTCCTGTTACAGGGCGAAACGCGACATGCGAAGCATATTGGTGACGCGGTCGCGCACGGTCTGACGAACATTTCGATTCTCTTGGGCGTACCAACCGTTTTTGGCATCGTCACTGCCGAGACGGTGAAGCAGGCGTGGGTGCGTTGCGTCGGCAAGGAACACAATCGCGGTCGCGAAGCGGCATTGACCGCGATCGAGATGGCACGGGTATGGAAAAGTCAGTAAAGCCATACGTCACACGTCGTGCGGTCCGTGAGCTGGCTGTGCAGTTCCTTTTCCAGTTTGACATGAACGGCGGTAAATTGGATGACGCGTTGGCGTTGTTCTGGGAGACGCAAGGGGAAGTGGGAGAGATGGGCCACAAATTCGCCGAGGAACTGGTGCGTGGCGTCCTGGAGAAACGCGCCGCGGTTGACGAGAAGATTGCCAAGTACACCGAAAACTGGGACCTGCCGCGCATGGCCGCGGTCGACCGCAACATTCTCCGGCTCGCCATCTACGAGATGCTGTTCCGCGACGATATCCCGCCCATCGTAAGCATCAATGAAGCAGTCGATATCGCGAAGAAATTTTCCACGCGCGAGTCCGGCGCGTTCGTCAACGGGATTCTCGACCGCCTGAAGGCCGATCTGACTCGTCCGTCGCGCACTTCCACGTCCACCCGATGAGTTCGGCCGCGCAACCACCGCAGTTTGCGGATCTGCACCTGCACACGCGCTACTCCGACGGCTCGTTCACGCCGCGCGAGTTGGTCCAACACGCGGCGCGCCTTGGCTTCACCGCCATCGCCGTCACCGACCACGACACGATCAACGGACTCCCCGAGGCCCTGGCGGCGGGCAAGGAACTGGGCGTTGAGGTGATCCCCGGGGTCGAGATTACCAGCCGTTGCGGGGCGCAGGAGCTTCACATGCTGGCGTATTTGTTCGGCGACGCGTGGAGGGACACAAACCTGCGCGCGGTGCTGAATCATGCCACGCGCGTGCGGGAAGAGCGCGCCGAGGAGTTCGTCAAGAAACTGAATGCGCTGGGGATTGCGCTGACGATTGAGGACGTGCGCACCTGCGCGGAGTCCGGCACCGTTGGTCGGCCGCATGTGGCGATGGCGCTGATGAAACGCGGGCATGTGTCGAGCGTGGATGAGGCGTTCGCGCGGTTTCTCAAGCGGGGCAAGCCGGCATACGTCGAACGATATCGCATGGAAGCCGCGGAAACCATCGGTCACATCACCCGGGCCGGCGGCCTGGCGGTGATGGCCCATCCGGGATTGAACACACTCGACGAACGCATCCACGACATGGTCGCCCAAGGGATGGCGGGGATTGAGGTGTGGCATTCGCGCCACTCGCCCGCGCAGACCGAGCGGTACTTGAAGATGTCCAAGACGCTCGGCGTGTGCGCCACGGGCGGCAGCGATTGTCACGGTTCCTCCGGCCGCGACGGCATGATTCTCGGCAAGATCAAGGTGCCGTATGAACGGGTCGAGGCCCTCAAATTGCTGTTAGGGACGAAAGCCTGATGGGGCTATTTCAGAAATTTCGAGACGGACTGCGCAAGACGCAGGAGAAACTCACGTCTGAAATCAAACGGATCGTCACGCGCGGGCCGAAACTGGATGCCGAGTCGCTCGAAGAACTCGAAGCCACGCTGATCTCGACAGACATCGGAGTCGATACGGCGGTCAAGATCGTCGAGTTGACCAAGGAAGCGGCGAAACAATCCGGGGAGGTCGATGTGTTTGCGATTGCGCGCGGGGAGATTGAGCGCGAGTTGGGCGTAGTCACGCCGGGGCTGGCGAAAGCGTCGCAAGCGCCGACGGTGATTTTGCTGGCGGGTGTCAATGGCACGGGCAAGACGACGTCCGCAGCCAAGCTGGCGCATGTGTTGAAGGAGCAGGGGAATACGGTGCTGCTGGCGGCGTGCGACACGTTCCGGGCGGCGGCCATCGAACAGTTGAAGATTTGGGGTCAGCGCGTCGGGTGCGAGGTGATCGCGGGACAGTACGGCGCCGATTCCGCGGCGATTGCGTACGACGCGTTGGAAGCGGCGATCAATCGGAAGGTTGATTACCTGATCATCGATACCGCCGGGCGGCTGCATACGAAGAAAAATCTGATGGAGGAGATGAAGAAGATGCACCGCTCGCTCCAGAAGAAGGCGCCGACTGCGCCACACGAGGTTCTGCTCGTGCTCGATTCCACGACGGGCACGAATGCGCTGAACCAGGCCCGCGAGTTTCATCAGGCGCTTGGCATCACCGGTTTGATCGTCACCAAGCTGGATGGCACGGCCAAAGGCGGCATCGTCGTCGCCATTGCCCGCGAACTGAAAATCCCGGTGAAATTTATCGGCTTGGGTGAGCAGGCGGATGACTTGCAGCCTTTCGAGCCGAAGCAGTTCGCCGAAGCGCTGTTTGCAGAGAGCCCAGAGACGCGCGGGTTGTGAAGCCTTGCCGGGCGGATCGCCCGGTGTTACCGTGTCAATGTCGTAGCCGAAAGAAGAAACCGCGATGAAAGCCGTCCGTGTTGCAGTCCTGCTGTTTGTGTTCGCTGTTGCCGCATCGTTTGCTGAGGACACGAACACGTTGCCCACGACAATCACGGTTGACGGCGTTACGTATTCGAACGTCACGTGGCGCACGGCGACCTCGGCGTCGGTTACGATCTTTCACGAGACAGGCGTGGCGTCGATTCCGCTGGAAAAACTTCCGCCGGAACTTCAGCGGCGATTCGGTTACGATCCCCAGAAGGCCGCGGCTTACCGGGCGCAAGAGTCGGCGGCGGAACTACAGCACATGGTCGAGATGCAAGCCAGGGAACGGCTCCGTGAACAGCACGAGGCCGAGGCGGCAGCGACGGCGGTCAAGCAGCAGCAAGCCCAGGAGGAACTGGCGAGGGAACAGCAACGGGCCAACCAGATGGCCAACGCAAATAGTGCGGAGGTGATTTCGGTGTTCCACGTCGATGGCGCGATCAACGCTCTCCCGACGGGGGGCTATGTCGCGCAACTGGCGCTGACCAATCATACGATCGTCTGCGCGCACTTTGACGAGGACGGCCGACGATACCTGGAGGACGCGAGTCGAAAGTATGCGGAATGGAATGCGCAACAAGATCCACTGGAACAACAACTCCAAGTGCAGGTCCAACCGGGGACGATCATACTTTCTGGGGGGAAGGGTGGCGCACGAGTGGTTGGCGGTGGTGGTCTGGCCTACGCAATGGGTGGTGCGCAGCAGCCAACGCCCATGGCTTCGGCGCCGGTTTCCACCATTTATGCGGTTCATGAGGAGAACTCTTCTTGTTACTTCCTGAAAGGCAGCCGGGAAGCCGGGCAAACGGGAGGTATCAAGCAGTATTCGTGGCCGTGATGGGGCCAAGGGTCGCGTGATGATTCGGGAGACGCTCCCTGGTCGGAAACATTGTGACGAGGACGGAAATCGCCATTGCTCAGCGTGTGGGGGAGCGGCTCCTTGACAAGGATTCTGGTGTTGGCCAGTATCGGGGCGATGATGGCGATTGGTTTGATCAGGTCAACTCGGGCTGAAACGGCTGGGAAGTTTTCAGACGCGATGTATAGATTGAAGTCCTTCCTTACCAGTCTGGTTCTTCTCACCTTTCTTGCCAGCGGCTGCGGCAGGACACAGACAGCGGTTCCTCCTTCGAAGACTGCACAGGATACCGGTCACACGGAGAACGCTGAGTCGGCCCTGGCCATGGGTTCGGGATCGAAGGTTGAGGGGACGGGCCCGACGGTCGGTGACAATTCCAACGTGGTCGAGCAGCCAATCTCCGCAGACGGTCCGACACACGCGGAGGCGTTTACGGCGGCGCCGTTGGCGGGTGACATCGCGGTGCAGAACCTGGATTCCAGGTTGCAGGACATGCTCCGCAATTTCCACACCACAGGGGACCGGGTCCAGCGGTCGGCGATGGCCACTGCGATGACCAAGCTGGCGGATGCCGGGATTCCCAAACCGCAGATTGCCAGCGCCTTGGGCTATCTATTCCGGGACGAGAACAGCACGGAGGTCAAGACGGATATCCTGAACGAATTGGGCAACCTGGAGGATCCGTCGGCCTACGATCAGATCGTTGCGGGGCTGGATCAACGCCAGCCGGATGAGGTCCATGCGGCGGCGCTTGAGGAGCTGGATGACTTGGGTGATAAGCGGGCCATCCCATTACTTCAGCCGTTCCTGACCGATCGCGATGAGGACGTCCGCAGCGGGTTACCAAGCGTTGTCGTCGTTTTGACGAGCGACGGGGCTGGGGTCGGGTAACCGGTTTTTGTCGGTGCCTGATAACTGCGAAATAACGGGCTTCCGGAATGTCTTGACGGGGTCCTGGGTTTGTGAAAGCACTCACGAACGAGGCGCGAAAAAACTTATAATAAGATGCCGGATCCGCAGCGAGGCGCCGTGTAATGCACACACACAAGCCTCTTATCTGGCACCATCAAAAAGGAAACGCAATAATGAAGAAATGTTCACCAGTTGTTTTTTTCATGGCAGTATGTCTGGCGGGATTCATGGGGCAGGTGGCCGCGTTCGGACAAACCACCACCGCGGTTTATACTGTAGACGCAACCATCTCGTACAAGGTCGGCAAAACAACCGGCTCGCTCGGATCAGTATCAGGAACGGCTGTCTTTCTGAGCGACGGAAGCTTTAGTCTGATTGGCGGCGGTACCAACGGCCTTCAGTTCGCGGGTACATACACTGTGGCGAAGAACGGCAAGACGGCCAAAGTCACCTCGAGTAAGAGCGAGACGGCGACGATGGAGAGTTACATCGCCAGCCTAATTGAAACCGACCTGTCCGGGGTTACAGCTACCGTCAAGAGCCTTAAGTGGTCCAAGCTTTCCCTCAGCGATGGAGCGCCGGTCAGCGCGACGGTTAAAGGTGGTGGGAAAGGCTGTGAGGGGAAACACTGCAAGAGTTTCACCTTCACGGTGACGGCGACGTACGGGGCGTGCCAAGGCACGTGCTCGAGCCTTTGATCGAGACGAAAGCCTTTCTTGGCAGGGGGTAATCTAGCCGCGGCAAGTCGTATCCGCGCGGAAGAATCTGGTTAGAACGAGGCGGAGAGGGCTGTGCAAGCCCTTTCCGCCTTTTGTTCATTTGCTGGCGACTATTACGGTATAGAGGGCGGTTGAAAAGCGCGGGGGGGTATGAAACAGCCGTAGGCGGGACACTCGCGTAACCATCGGATTGCGGCGGATTCTTCGGTGCGCTGGGGATGGCAAACTGGTAAAGTCTGAGCCATGGCTTTCGGCAAACAGGATGAACGGTTCATGCGGCGGGCGCTGGCACTGGCGCGGCGCGGGTTGGGAAAGACCAGCCCGAACCCGGCGGTCGGTGCGGTGCTCGTTCGGAAGGGACGCGTCCTCGGCGAGGGATGGCACAAGCGGGCGGGTGGACCGCACGCGGAGGTGTTTGCGTTGCGCGGAGTGAACGCACATGGCGCGACGCTATACGTGACGCTCGAACCGTGCAGCACGTGGGGTCGGACGCCGCCGTGCACGGAGGCGATTGTCGCGGCGGGTGTGAAGCGGGTGGTGGTTGCGGCGCGTGATCCGAATCCGAGACACAACGGACGCGGATTGAAAGTGTTGCGGGACGCCGGGATTCGCGTCGAGGCGGGGTTGCTGGCCGGGGAAGCGGCGGGGATGAATGCGGGGTTCAATCAATGGATCACGACGGGGATGCCGTTGGTGATCGCCAAGGCGGGCATGAGTCTCGACGGAAAGATCGCCACGCGTACGGGCGACGCGAAGTGGATCACAGGCGAGGCAGCGCGGCGCGAGGGGCACCGGTTGCGGGCGCGGGTCGATGCCATTTTGGTAGGCACAAACACAGTGGTGCGCGACGACCCGGAATTGACCGTGCGGCATGGGGTCCGCGGCCAACAACCGTGGCGGGTGGTGCTCGATGCGCGAGGGCGCGTGTCGAGGACGGCGAAAGTTTTCCGGGACGAGGGGCGGCGCCGCACGTTGGTTCTCACGACGAGCCTGTCGTCGGTTGCGTGGCGGCGATATTTGTCGGGGAAGGGCGTCGAGGCGATCGTCTTGCCGCACAAGCGCGGGCGGATTGATTTGCGCGCGGCGTTGAAGGCCCTCGGGAGGCGGGAGATCACGAGCATGCTGGTCGAGGGCGGCGGCGAATTGCTCGGGTCGCTCTTCGATGCGCGGCTGGTGGACCGGGTGGCGCTGTTCTATGCGCCGATGATCATCGGCGGACGCGGTGCGGTCGCGGCGGTCGCGGGTAAAGGTGTTGCCAGGATCGGGAAAGCTGTGCGACTTCGGGATTGTCGTTGGCGGCGGGTCGGCAAGGACGAGATGCTGCTGGAAGCGAGCGTGACGCGATGATTCTCGTCGTCGGTTTGTCACCCGCGTGGCAACGGACGCTCGCGTTTGAAGAACTCATTCCCGGAAAAGTCAACCGCACGACGCACGTCGATGAAGCGGCGTCTGGCAAGGGAGTGAATGTCGCGCGGGTGGCGTCGATTCTCGGAGCGGACGTGCGGCTGTTGACGGTGGCCGGTGGCGCTCGGGGAAGGTCGTTACGGGCGAAACTGGAACAGCAACGATTCGGGACGCGCATCGTGCGAGTGAAAGCCGAGACGCGGATTTGCCAGACGTTGCTGGGTGGCAATGGTGCCACGGAACTGGTGGAGGAATCGGGGGCGTTGACGTCGGTCGAGGTGAGGAATGTGCGGCGCGCATTTGGAGCGGAGGTGCGGAAAGCGAGGTTGGTCATCCTAACGGGAACCGTGCCCGAAGGTTGCGGGGACGACTTTTATGCGCGGTTGGTCGCCGAGGCTCAACGGTTGGGGGTTCCCGTGCTGATCGACGCGCAGAAGGCGCAACTCCGGAAGGCATTGAAGAGCCGACCGTTTCTCGTGAAGATCAATCGCGATGAACTGGCGGCGGCAACGCGATTAAACTGCGAGCGAACGTCCGCCATGTTGGGCGCGCTGCGCAAGTTGGTGAGGGAAGGGCCGCAACATGCCGTGATTACCGATGGCGCGAAGAGCGTGTATGCATCCGAGAAGCCCGGGCGCATGGTGGCGATGTTGACGCCTCCGCACGTGAAGGCGAGGAACCCAATCGGTTCCGGCGACGCGATGATGGCCGGGATTGCGGTGGGATTGGAGCGTGGCGTGGCGATGATGGAAGCCGTCGGCTTGGGTATCGCTTGTGGCGCGGCGAACGCCATGACCGTGGAGCCAGGTTTTGTACGACTCGCGGATGTGAAAAGACTTTGCTCGACACATCAGAAACGCATCCTTATCGTTTGAGGCATGTTTACGGGAATTGTTGAAGAAGCGGGCATCGTGGAGAAGATCCACGCGGGCAAACGGTCGACGGAGTTGACCATTCGCGCGGCGAAGATTGGCCGGTCGCTTCGCGTCGGAAACAGCGTGGCGGTCAATGGCGCGTGCCTGACAGTAGTCGGATCGCGTGGGGGCGTTTTGAAGTTCGATGTGCTCGCCGAGACGCTCCGGCGGACAAACCTCGAATTCGTCCGACGCGGGTCCTTGGTTAATCTGGAGCGGCCGCTACGCGCCGATGCGCGGCTCGATGGGCATTTTGTGCTCGGCCACGTGGATGCGCGGGGCAAGGTGCGGCGGTTTGAACAGGAGGGCAAAGATTACGTGCTGGATGTCGAAGCGCCGCCAGCGGTGATGCGGTATGTGGTGGAGAAAGGGTCGATCGCGGTCGACGGCATCAGCCTGACTGTGGCGGGGGTCAATCGCAACTGGTTCCGTATCTGGATCATCCCGCACACGAGGGAGGTCACGAACTTGCGGGCGTGCGGGGAAGGTGATTTGGTGGACCTGGAGGCGGACATTCTGGGCAAATACGTCGACCAACTCATGGGAAAGCGGGGCCGGGCGCGGCGTTGACACATTGCGCGCGGCCCTTTACACTGATTATGAATGTCATGCTGCCAGCTGTTGAAAAACTCCTGTTAGTGCAGGACCGTGACCGGCGGATTGCTCAACTCAAGATGGAACGGATACGCATTCCCGAGCAGGTCGCGGCGGCCGAACAACGCCTGAAGGCGGAGGCCGGTCGTCTGGAGGGCTTGCGAGACGAGGCGAAACACATTGAGGCCGAGCGTAAGAAATGGGAGATCGACGCCGAGTCCAAGCGCACGCAGATTGCGAAATACCGGACACAACTTTCCCAGATCAAGTCGAACACCGAATACCAGGCGTTGCTCAAGGAAATCGCCAAGGTCGAACATGAAATCGATGAGATTGAGACACACGAGCTGGAAGTGATGGAGAAGAGTGACCAACTTCAGCCCTCGGTGAAGACGGAGCAGGTGACCCTGAAAGAGATCACGGCCAAAGTGGAGGTCGAGCGGGCCGATCTCCAGAAACGCATTGCCATTATCGACCAAGAATTGAAGCAGGTGGTGGCCGAGCGACAACAACTCGCGCAGGAAATCGATCCGGACGCGTTGAACCGCTATGAGCGGCTGATGCGCAGCAAGAGCGATTTCGCGATTGTGCCGATCCGCAATGGGAATTGTGGTGGCTGCCATCTGAATATCCCACCGCAGTTGGTCCATACCGCCAAGCACGGCACCGAGTTGACCAGTTGCGATTACTGCGGACGCATCTTATATTGGCAGCCGGAATGATGGATGGCCGGCGTGTTGTTTGATTTGAATTCGATTTGGAAGGGCGGATAGCCGCTGAGCCTGAACGGGCTTGGAGGAAAGTCCAGACTCCCCAGGGCGCGATGCCCCTCGCAAGCGGGGGCAGCCCGATGTAACGTCGGGTTGACGGAGAGTGCCACAGAAAACAAACCGCCCGCCTCGTCAGCTTCTGGGGCGGGTAAGGGTGAAATGGCGGGGTAAGAGCCCACCGCGTCGATAGCGATATCGGCGGCACGGAAAACCCCATCGGGAGCAAGACCAAATAGGCGGCGAGATGTGGCCCGCATCAGTGCCTCGAAGCAATTCGGGGCGAAAGCCGCGGGTACCGGTCGCATAGATAAATGGCTATCAGAAACAGAATCTGGCTTACGGCCCTTCCAATGAACGGATGGCGGGGGTGACTACCAAGTCATCCCCGCTGCCACTTTCTTCGATGCACTATCCACTGTTTCTCGATCTCGCGGACCGACCCGTCGTCGTCATCGGCGCGGGCAGTGTCGCCGCACGCAAGATCCGCACGCTGCTTGCGGCCAAAGCGCGGGTGACCGTCATCAGTCCCGAAAGCAATGCAACGATCCGCCGGTTGGCACGAAGCCAGCGGGTTCGGTGGGTGCGTAGACCGTACCGACGGGGCGACCTCCGCGGCGCGTCCCTCGCGATTGCCGCCACGAACGATCTCGCCGTCAACGAGTCTGTGTGCGCCGAAGCGAAGCGGCTCCGTGTGCTGGTCAACTGTATTGCCCCGCCGTCGGCGGGTAATTTCATCGTCCCGTCCCACGTGCGTCGCGGCGGAATTTCTCTCGCAATTTCGACGGGAGGAGCCAGTCCGGCGTTTGCCAAGCGGTTGCGCCGCGATCTTGAACGCTTTCTCGGTCACGGGTATCCTGAACTCTTGAAAAGAATGAGCGCGGCGCGCCGCGCTGATAAAACATGATTACTGATCGAACGTTTCTTTGGATTGCACAGGTGTTCTACGCGACCAGCTGCGCGGTGACCCTCCGTCGCCTTCGCGCGGGCGACGGCGGAGCGGCATTGCAACGCGCCAATTACTTCGTCATGATCACCGGGTTCTTCTTCCACACCATTTTCCTATACATGCGTGGACAAGCGGACGGGCGGTGTCCGTTGACGAATTTGTTCGAGACGCAGGCGTTTATCGCGTGGGCGGCGGTTTTGTTCTTCTTGTTAATCGGTCCGTCGTACCGTGTTTCATTTCTTGGCGCGTTTACGGCCCCGTTGGTGCTTCTGATTTGCCTGGCAGCACTGCTGTTACCTGTGGATGTCGTGCAGGCTACACCGCCACGCCATAGCGCGTGGATCGAATTTCATGCAGCGATTGCCGTCGTTGCCTGCGGCGCCTTCGCACTGGCTTTTGTGACCGGTGCGATGTACTTGTTTCAAGAACGTCAACTCAAGACGCGACGGCTGACTTCCTCGTTTCTGCTCCTGCCATCAATTGAACAACTCGACGTCATCCATTTCCGGTTGTTGATCATGGGGTTCGCGATGCTGACCGTGGGCATGGTGGGTGGCATGGTCTCGTATCACATCGTGGGGCACTGGACGATCCCGAAGATTATCTGGGCTTCGTCAGTGTGGGTGCTGTACGGCGCACTCGTTGCCGCACGGGGGTTATGGACATTGCGGGGTCGAAAGGTGGCGGTGGCGTCGATGGCAGCCTTTGCACTGATGCTTATCGGATTCTGGGGAGTAAACCTGTTCCAGCGATGAACCTGATTGTCATCGGATTGAGTCATCGAAGCGCGCCCGTGGAAGTGCGCGAGCAACTGGCGTTTGCCAAGACGAGCCTCGCCGACGCGCACACCCGGTTGCTTGCCGCCAGCCCCCTGCACGAGACAGTGATCCTCTCGACGTGCAACCGGGTGGAAGTGTATGCTCTCGCGGAGAACGTCAGTGAAGCCGCCCGCTCCGTACGGGAGTTTCTCCACGACCATCACCGCTTGACTGATCGCATCGACGCCCATCTCTACGAGCACCGTGACGACTCCTGCATCCAACATTTACTTGAAGTGGCGTGCGGGCTCGACTCCATGGTGCTCGGCGAGACCGAGATCTTTGGCCAGGTGAAAGACGCGTACTCTGTTGCGCAGGTCGCCGGGACAACAGGGGTGGTCCTCAATCGTGTTTTCCAGAAGGCGTTCTCCGCCGCCAAGCACATCCGGTCCACCACGGCCATTACGCGCGGCTCGACTTCCGTCGGCACGGTTGCGGTCGACCTCGCGGAAAAGATTTTTGGCAAACTCGGCAAATGCACGGTGATGGTCATCGGCACCGGAGAGATGAGTGCCGCGACCGCGCGCGCTCTTCAGAGTCGCGGCGCGGGCGCAATATTGGTCTGCAGCCGAACGAACGAACGGGCTGAAGCCCTGGCCGGTCAACTTCAGGGACGGGCAATCTCCTACGACCAGTGGCCAGGCGAATTTCCCGAGGTTGACATCGTCATCAGTTCGACTGCGGCGCCACACCCGATCCTCACCAAGGAGAAGCTTGCTCCATTGATGAGGATACGGCGGCAGCGCCCGCTGTTTCTCATCGATATCGCGGTGCCCCGTGACATCGAGCGAGCGTGCGACGAATTGGACGGCGTGTACCTGTACGACATTGATGATCTGCAACAGATCGCGCGAGAGAACATGGCGGCGCGCGAACGCGAGATCACCGCGTGCCAGGTGCTGATTGCCCAGCACGTGCGTCGTCTCGCGGACTGGTTGGAGAGCAACCGTGGCACTGTCGAAGACCGATACCGCCGCCGTGCCGCCGACGCGCCGGTGCGCAATCCCGCCCGCCCCCAGGTGTCATGAAGCCGTTAATCATTGGCACACGTGGGAGCCCGTTGGCACTGGCGCAGGTGAAGATTATCCGCGGGCTTTTGCAGAAGGCGAACCCGTCGCTCCGGGCGGAAACCAAGATCATCAAGACCAGCGGTGATAACTTCGTGAATCTTTCGCTCATTGCCGGTGGTGGCAAGGGGCTGTTCACCAAAGAAATCGAGGAACAGCTTCTTAATGGCGATATCCACGTGGCCGTGCACAGCATGAAAGACCTGCCGACCATCTTGCCTGACGGGTTGACTATCGGCGCCGTGCCATCGCGTGAGGATGCTCATGACGTGTTCATTTCGAAAGCGTTCCAATCAATTTCGGAGTTGCCAAACGGCGCGCGCGTCGCCACCAGCAGCATCCGTCGTCGCGCACAGCTGCTAGCGCAACGGCCCGACCTGCAAATCGAGGAAATCCGCGGCAATGTGGAGACACGCCTGCGCAAGCTCGCAGAGAACGGTGCCATTGATGCCCTCATCCTTGCGGTTGCTGGATTGCGACGGCTAGGACTTTGGAAGCAATTTGGAACCTTTCACTGGCAGGAGATCGGCTTCGACACAATGATTCCGGCAGTGGGGCAGGGTGCCATCGCGTGTGAGGTTTGCGAGGCGGACACCGAGACACGCACGGCGTTGGCGGGCATCAATGACGCGAACTCGGCGGCTTGCGTGACCGCCGAACGAGCTTTCCTGCGGGCACTGGGCGGTGGTTGTCAGGTGCCGTACGCCGCGCATGCCACGGTTGAAAGCGGGCGACTGTGCTTGATCGGCGCGACGTTTAGTCCTGAAGGCAACGACGTTCATCGCGTGGATATTGCCGGGCCGATGAGTAACCCGGCAGATTTGGGTGAGCGGGCCGCGAAGCAGGTTCTCACATGACGAACCAAGGTAAAGTGTATCTGGTGGGAGCTGGACCCGGTGACGCCGGCCTGATCACCGTGCGCGGCCTGGAGTGCATCCAACTCGCCGAGGTGATCGTCTACGACAATTTGGTGAATCCGTCGCTCCTGAAGCATGCGCGACCAGATGCGGAAATCATCTTCGCGGGCAAAACGTCCAAACAACACACTCTTACCCAGGATGAGATCAACGCACTGCTCGTCGAGAAGGCGCGTGAAGGGAAGATTGTGGCGCGCCTGAAAGGCGGCGATCCGTTCGTTTTCGGGCGTGGCGGGGAAGAGGCGGAACAACTGCGCAAGGCCGGTTTCCAATTTGAGATTGTCCCAGGAATCAGTTCGTCCATTGCGGCGCCGGCCTACGCGGGAATCCCGGTAACCCATCGGGCGGTCGCTACGGCCTTTATAGTCATTACGGGACACGAAGACCCGACAAAGGAAGAAGCCCAGGTGGATTGGGCGGGCGTGGCAAAGTTCTTCGGAACACGGGTCATCCTCATGGGGGTGGAACGTATCGGCACCATTGCCGAGGAATTGATCCGGCACGGCGCGTCGCCGGAAACTCCGGTCGCCATGATCCGTTGGGGCACCACAGGAAGGCAACATACAATTCAAGGCACCCTGGCCACAATCGCCGCCATCGCATCTAAAGCGGATTTCAAACCGCCTGCCGTCACGGTGGTAGGCGAGGTGGTGCGCTTACGCGAGAACCTGAACTGGTTCGAGCACCGCCCGCTGTTCGGCCGGCGCATTGTTGTCACGCGCAGCCGCGAGCAGGCGAGTGAACTGGTGCGTCAACTCAGCGAGCTTGGTGCGGATGTCCTGGAGATTCCTACGATCCGCATCAAGCCGCCCCAGAATCTTGCGCCGTTGCGCGAAGCTGTTAGCGGCTTGGGTGAGTATGATTGGTTGGTCTTCACCAGCCCAAATGGTGTGGACGCGTTTTTTCGGGAGTTCTTTGCGCACCACAAGGACATTCGCGAGATTGGTCCCGTGAAGATTTCGGCCGTTGGCGCGGTGACGACACAGAAACTCGCCGAGCTGCACTTGGAGGTGGATTTGCAGCCCAAGGAGTTCACGACCGAGGCGTTGCTGGCAGAATTCAAGAAATCGGTAAGTTGCGAGAACCTGAAACTGCTCATGCCCCGGGCGGATCTGGCGGACCAGCGGTTGGCCCGTGGGTTGGAGGACTTGGGCGCTATTGTGGACGATTTGGATGCCTATCAAACCGTGCCCGACACCGAGGATCGCAACGGCCATCGCGCGCGATTGCTCAGCGAAGGCGCCGACATCGTGACGTTCACCAGTTCGTCTACAGTGGTAAATTTCTGCAATCTGGTGGATGTTCCGGCGTTGATGAAACAGTATCCGCAGATGCGATTTGTCAGTATTGGACCGCAAACATCGCAGGCCGCGCGCGAGAAGGGATTGGAAGTCGCCATCGAAGCGAAGGTTCATACCGTGCCCGGCTTGGTGGAAGCAATTCTGACGCTGGTGACGAAGAAATGATCGGAGCGATTCCCATCATTGCCGAGAAGCCAACACACGCCGCGCCAACGCACCAAAGCATATGACCAAAGAAGAGCACTACGACCAGGGCATGGCCGAATTCGCGATGGCCGAATATGACAAGGCCATCGAGTGTTACCGGAACGCCGTGGAGATCGATCCATCGTATTTCGATGCCTGGCACGCGCTCGGGATGGCCTACCTGCGCGCGAACAGAATCCCCGACGCGATTGCGGCCGGCAAACGCGCGATCGAGATCAGTCCGAACGACATGCTCGCGCACACGAGCCTGTCGATGTACTACATGCGAGCCGGCGACAAGGTCATGGCCGAGAAGGAAAAGGGCCTGGCCACCGTCCTTTCGTGGGGCGGAAAAATCGATCACCTCAAAGACGAACCGAAATCCTAGTCGGGTTCAGTGAAACATGTAGGACGGCAGGAAATACATGTGCCCCGCCTGTAACTTGAGCACATCCGGCGTCAATTGGATCTGGATTTTCGCGTTGTCGTTCTTGCCCATGAACCGAAGCAGGTTGCGCAGGCTGAACGGCTGCACATACCGAATCACCCGCGCCTTCTTGATCGAGGCCAGTTCCTCCGCCTTGTCGATCGCGTCGTCGAAATACCCGAGGCCATCCACGAAGCCCGCGTCCAACGCCTGTTTGCCCGAAAGAATTCGCCCATCGGCCAGCCCGCTTTTCAAATCGTCCACCTTCATATCGCGTTCCTGCGCCACGATGCCCACGAATTTGTCGTACACTTCCATCACCATCCCCTGCACAAGCGCCTTCTCGTCTTCCGTCGGTTCTCGCGTCGGGTTCAAGATGTCTTTGTACTTGCCCGATTTGAACGTGTAAAATTTGATCCCCACTTTGTCCGCGAGCCCGCTGAACGTAAAACTCTCCATGATCACCCCGATACTTCCCGTGATGCTCAATTCATTCGCCACAATGTAGTCCGCCCCGACCGCCACATAGTACGCGCCCGACGCGCCCATCGTGTCGATGTCAGCCACCACCGGCTTCTTCTCGCGCGCCGCCACCACCGCCTGATAAATCGTATCGGACGCCACCACCTCGCCGCCCGGCGAGTCGATCCGCAGAATAATGGCCTTCACGTGTTTGTCATCGACCGCCTGTTGAAGCTGATCTTCAATGTCCGACACCATGCCTTCTTCGTTGGCATAGCCGTCCTCCGAAGAACTGATCACTCCCTGCACGTAAATAACCGCGATCTTGTCCTTCGCGTCCTCTTCCCCTTCGAGATACCGTTCCTCGTACCGCCCGCGATGGCTCGTCACGGTGATCGCATCCGCTCCGCCCGCCCCAAACGCCGCGGCAAACAACACCAGATTCGCCAGCACGCTCAGAAACAGAAAAAACGTCACAATCACGGCATACACAATCCACCCCGTCCGCCTCGGCGGCGGTGGCGGCTGGTTGACTAGATAAGGCGGCACCGAGTTCATGGTCAGTACATTGCACGACGATCCACACCGTCGCAAGAGCAAAAGCGGGGCTGTCTTTTGACTTGGTCGACGCTCCCGTTTATCGTACCGTCACGCGCATGCTGCTGGTCATCGACAATTACGACAGCTTCACGTACAACCTCGTGCAGTATCTCGGTGAGTTGGGCGTGGACATGAAAATTTTCCGCAACGACGAGATCACCCTCGACCAGATCCGCGCCCTCACCCCGTCCCGCATCGTCATCTCGCCCGGCCCCTGTTCGCCCCGCGAGTCCGGCCTGTCCAACGACATCATCAAAACCTTCGGCCCCACCGTCCCCACCTTCGGCGTCTGCCTCGGCCACCAATGTATGGGCCACGTCTTCGGCGGCGACGTCGTCCGCGCCGACCGCCTCATGCACGGCAAAACCTCGCCCATCCACCACAATGGCCGCGACCTCTTCGAAGGCATGCCCAACCCCTTCACCGCCACCCGCTACCACTCGCTCCTCGTCAAACGCGACACGTTGCCCGACACCCTCGAGATCACCGCCGAAACCAAACCCGAAGGCGAAATCATGGGCCTCCGCCACAAACAATTCCCCATCTGGGGCGTCCAATTCCATCCCGAATCCATCCTCACCGAAAACGGCAAGCGCATCCTCGTCAATTTCCTCAAGCTCACCGCCTGATCGCGGTTTGCCGTAGGGGCAGGCTCCCACGCCTGCCCTCCGACACCTGTCGGCCTGATATCGTTGCCCCACGACACATAGCAGGAACCGGCTCGTACGCCTGCTCTATACCCAAAAACTTGGGTTCGTTTTTGGCTTTCGTCCGGACAAAGTTCCACGCCGGCTTGAATAAACTTGGGTTCGTTTGGTAATTTTAATGTATGAGGCCCCCTTGTCTCGGTGTACGCCCTCCCCAGTAGGGCGGGCTGGCCCAGCCCGCCGCGTCATTTCCCCGGTTGTCATGCTGAGCCTGTCGAAGCATCTCTGTCGTTTCCGGTTCTTCGCTCACCTCGTCATACCAGTTTCGCATGTCGACCTTCAACCATCACGCGTAGTATATCACACCACGATAGCCTGTCAATCAAAAAGCGATTCACGTCACCCGCCCGGGTTGGCCCTTCCTGAGCGGAGGGCGCTATCCGCCTCGCCCCTCCGGGGGAGAGGATTGAGGTGAGGGGGTGTTGGTGTCGTTACCTCCCTCGCTTACGCTCACCCACGGTGACCCCTGTGCAAACTGACACTCACCCTTGCTCACCCTTATTCACCGTAGCCGCAGGCTTTAGCCTGCGAGCCTCGCCTTCTGTGGTCGCCATTGTAACCCCGCCGTTTACCCCGAATCCCTTTCGGGGCTCTGTCGGCGCGTTTCTCCCCTCCGGATTGTACGGCGCGAACGCCCGGCTTGGCCGCCGTAGCCTTGGCGAAGGAGGCCGGGTTTCCCGCCGCCCGCCCCTGTAGGCCGCTTCACCGCTCCCGCCAACTCTCCTCGCCCTTGGGGGAGAGGATTAAGGTGAGGGGTTCTGCGGCCGCCCCGTCTGTCACCCTGCGCCTTGCCTGCCAGCCGTAGCCTCTTGTCCGCCGTAGCCTTGGCGAAGGCGGATGGCGAAGGAGGCCGGGTTTCGCGCCGTCCGCCCCTGTAGGCCGCGTCCCCCACGCGGCGCTCTCGTAGCCGCAGGTCCGAGAAGGACTCGCGACTCCTTGTCGGAGCTTCAGCCTGCGTGGCCGCTTCCAGAGATCGCAGTTGTAGGCCGTGTCGTACTCCCCGGTCGTCACCCTGAGCCTTGCCCGCAGGGGCCGGCGGATGAATGAAAAGTGAAAGGACTCGCATGAAAACATCGGCCAGCACGGAGGAAGTGTCTTCAGATGGCGTGGAAAAGCGTGTGGCAAGGCGCAAAAGTCAACGAAGCTCTCCCTCTGCCAGAGATAAATCGAGGGCGGACCGGAAAAAGAACTGGAAAAGGGCTTGCAAATCTGTGGAGCAGGAAGAAAATCACGAAAAGGCCCACGCTGGTCGTGGGCAAGAAACCAAATGGAAAATGCCAGATGAAGGAAAAATACTTCTACACTGCCAAGATCGCGCGTTTATTCATTGCGGTAATCTGCCTCATCTGCGCTGGTTGCCAGACTCCGTTCACGCATTCACAATTGCAGTTTTACGCGTCGGTCGAAGACGATAATGCTGCGAAACAGTTAACCGTTCCCGCAGGTAAATCCGTCATCTATGTGCTCCAAGAACCTGCCATGGATTCTGGTAACTTCTTTACGGTGGTTCGACTAAATTATAAAGAGGTCCGGTTACTAGCATGCGGTGCGTATTATATGGCGGTGCTCGAACCTGGACGACACATAATCGGGATCCGTTCCTATGACAAATTTCCAAATGGACCTATGTATGGCAGAACAGACAGGTATCTAGGAACAGAGTTGGCGTTAAATGCGGAACCGAATAAGGTCTATTTCTATGCGACAAAGATTCATTACAATCTTAATTTGATTGGGGGAGGAAGCTTCAGTAGTATCGAATTTAATACAGAGAAGGAAGCGACTGCACGCGAGCTGCTAAAAACATACCGGCTAAGTAACTCAATGCCTCTGCCACCAAATTAAGCGGGTATCTAGTTACAATTTCATTGACGGCAAATGTGCTCGAATGTGCTCATGCCGGCAAATGTATTTCGTCGCATTGGAGCCTGGCGGCATTCGCGAGACCGGCGCGCTACGGTTGGTCAGCGACAACGGTTGCCAGCCGTCCTCGGAGAGCTTCCTGCGGGAGTGTCGGGCGTTGAACATCCAGCAGATCTTCACCAGCTACGACAATCCCAAAGGCAACGCCGACACGGAACGGGTCATCCGCACGATCAAGGAGGACCTCGTCTGGCCTCGGGAGTGGCTGACAGTCGAACAACTGCGCGTCGCCTTGGCTTGGTGGATCGACCGGTACAACACCGACTACCCGCACTCGGTCATCGGCTATCAGACCCCACAGCAATTCGAAGCGTCGTTTGAACCAAAACCGTCAACCCCAAAGACTCTCAAATTCGCCGCTTGATTCACGGGGAGCACTACACGACATTTCCCATTTGACCCACGCGCCGCGACCATCGTGGGCTGTTCAGCCTCGCTGACTAACATTTTATCCCCTCTGACACTGCTACCAAGCCTTTTTGCGACTCGAAGATCGGCTTAGCTCCTGGATTAGCGATGGACACGAACCCCTGTATTGGCGTGACGCTTGTTCGTTTTGGCCGCTTCCACCCTTTTGGAATTAATGCGCATTCCTGCGAAGCTCGGGAGCCTTCTGAAAGGCTTCGAGGGTTTTTATATTCAGATCGTCGAACAGTTTTTGCACCAAAGGGCCCGGGTGAAGGGCGTCGTCCCCCATCTTTTTCGAGGCGTTTGCAGTAATGGTTTTTAGCCAAACCGTATCCTGACTGGCTCGATCCTTGGCTGTCCATTCCATCACCATTGTGAAACTGTTTGTATCCCACATATACAATCCAAGGCTTTTCTCGACCTTGACAAAGCGCGGGATAAGAACAATGTCGGCAGATGTATTGCTGAAGGCCTTTTCAAGGGACGCCGTATAGTCAACCTGCTGAAAAGAAGCACTGACCACATGTTGTTCGTAATCCGCCAAAAACCGGCCAAAGCTATACACAAAGCCGTTAGGAAGCTGATATATAGAGGCGGTAAAGTTGGCGGGATCCTGCACCAGAACGGCATGTAGTGGCAGTTTGTCGCCCGTTGGCAGATCGGTTGGTCGGACAGTTATGGTAAGGTCGGAGCAACCGGTGGCCAAGGCCGAGAGAGAGCAGAGAAATGTCCTGACTAACAAGCTCTTGTGTTTCATACGTTATGATATGTTGTAATTACAGGTGAGGTTTATTGGGACAACGGTATTGTCAGTGATACGGGTTCGTGGCTTGTGGTGTCGGTCAGATTGATTCGCATCGTTGCCCCGCGGAACCACTCACGCTCATTCGGAGCGATCCTGTAATATATAAAACCCTCCATGCTTTGGCCGGGTGCAAGTGTTTGGTCCGGCATCTCTTTGCCGAGAAGATTTCGCTGGACTTCTGTGGCCTTGGCCAAATCGATGAGGGCTACCGGAGTTGGATTTTCCGCCGTAATTGCGCCCACGACGTTGTCGTATTCGGAAGACCTGGCAGTAGCTGCTGCATCCCGATCGCGTTGGGCGGCTGCACCATAGCGCTCACTCGTTCCGATGTCCGCGTTCTGGCCGGAAGAGACCCCCGCGAAATGGAATTGAAAGTCCTTTTTCTCAACGAGGAGTATTTGGTCGGTCGTGTTATTGGAAATGCGCGCGAACACGATTCCGATGCCATTGGCAACCGCATCGATTCCGAAGAACTGTCGCGTACGTTGGGGCTCGACAAAGGGGTCCAGGGCGATTTCCACTCCCGCCTCCCGCCCGATCCGCACGGTGGACGCCGTTGCGTCGGGATGAAAATCCGTCAGTCTCGGGGTGGAACAACCGCACAGCAGTGTGCTTAGCAAAAGACCACCAAGCGAGATTGTTGCAAAAAGCCTTGTCTGCATCTTTACGTTTTTCGTGTTTTGCAGCATACGCCGACGTTTCGTAGGCGGCTGAGCTGACCGGTGTCAACACAAATCTGGCTCATGCGCCAACGGGTTCTTGGGGGGTTTCGGGGTCACATCTAAACAAAGTAACATTTGCCATCCGGTCCTCCCGCCGACTCTCCCCTCCGCTCACCGGATCGCGCGCCCGCCCCGCCGTCTTGTCCGCCGTAGCCTTGGTGAAGGTGGATGGCGAAGGCGGAAGCCTGGTCCGCCGGAGCCGAAACGAAGTGTTGACGCAACCACGTCGTGCCCAGGTTGCAAGCCGAGCCGCAGGCGAGACGCGCCCATGCCGTCTTGGGCGCAACTGACACGCGTCAAGGGTCTGCCGCTGACGCAACGGTCTCTGTCGTGTTTCCCGCTTAGTGCCAGCCCCGAAAGCTTTCGGGGTGGCAAGTCTGGATCAGTTTGGTGCTAGCTCAGTGGTAGAGCAGGGGACTCCGCTACTCCCCTTCACCCCACCACTACGCCCGCCGCATCTCGCCAATGCCGACCAACTGCGGCGAAGCACCCCCCGGACGGCTGTTCCCTCAGTCCTGAATCCCAAAACTGGCTTGACTCGTACGCTGTCTCCCCATACCATCATAGCCAGCCGGCTCAGACTTGAGGAGCATCATGAGAACCATACGGTTCATCTTAGTGTGTCTGTTCTTATCGCACTTCGTTAACGATGGTTTTTCCCAAAGCATTTCTTGGGGTTCCGACAATAACACAGCGATTAGCTGGGGCGCAAGCGGGACTGGCGACGAAAGTATCGGACAGGGGGGCACCTCACCATCTGGCCTTTGGGATGTGTATTTCGGCTTTAATTATTACCCACATGGGTCAATTTACGTATTAACCGTAGATGGTGCCGGTTTCACATATCTGCCGACAGGGCAAAGCGCTGAATCATCTTCATATGGGACTTACTTTCCGACAAACTCGACTGAATTCGTTGCCCAAGTAAGCCAATTGGAGGGTAGCTTAGTTCAGTTTGCAAATTGGAATGGCGGTGGGAATCTTTTTATTTATCCCCCCACTGACCAAAATCCAAGCGGCTCGTGGAGTTTTGGCGTCGGTGCTTCGGGGTCGGCCCTGCCAGTTCCTGAACCCAGCCCGCTCCTGCTTGTGGTCATTGGCATGCTGGCATTGGTGTTCGCGCATCGAGTAGCGTTTTCGGGAGCCACATCTAAACAATGTAACATTTGCCACCCGGCCTCTCTCGCCCCTCGTCGCGTCCTCGACAGGGCGGGGGGCCTTCCGCCTTCTGACTCCTGAACTCTGTCTTCTGGCTCCTGTCTTCCGGCCCCTTTCCCCCTCCGCTCACCGGATCGCGTGCCGCGCCGACGCCCCGCCTCTTTCTCAAATGACTTTGTCCCATCAACCCTGGGATTTTGGGGTCAGGTCTCAACAAATGACTTTGTCCCATCAACCCTGGGATTCTGGGATTTTGGGGTCAGGTCTCAACATTGCAACATTTGCCATCCGGATCCTCCCGCCACCTTTTCCTCTCCGCTCACCGGATCGCCTGCCGCGCCGATTCCATTTCAGGCTTCCCAATGGTTGACGACCATGCGATAATACCCCCAGCATTCTGGGGATCATTAGCGATGCTGACGGACAAACAAACGGCTCAGTACTTCCGGC
>JBKQMH010000189.1:0-16028 GCA_052146795.1 Verrucomicrobiia bacterium | reverse complement strand
ATCGAATACAGACAAAGCTCGCGTGAGTGCTGCAAGCTCAATCGAGGCTCTTCAGAAGCTTTGCATGACCCTAAAGAATCCAACCTTTTCATATAAGGGCACTACATATTTCCTTTCGTCGGTCATTCCCGGCCTGAACCAAGCATTCGGGCTTGTGCTCCTGCCGTCGGATGAAATGAAGAACGACGGAATCCAAGGGATTATAGTTTTTTGCGAAAACAAGGGAAATAGTCTGGTCTCCTATGGAGCCGCCGTAGCTCTCGGAGACAACGTCGATAAAGTGGTTGATGCTCTCAATGGGAAATATGGTGAGGCCCAAACCGTAGAAGAGAAGTGGCCGGGGAAGTCGGACGAACTCTACAGAATCACTGGAGATTCTACTTTCCAATCCGGCCCGTACGAGATCTACCAATGGCGTAAGAATGTTCTTATGACTAAAGAGGGGCGGGGAGCGGTAGCGGTCGTCATTTACTACGACGCAGAAGCTGCTAAGCGGATTATTCACGACCAAGATGAAGCCCTTCGAGAAATCGAAGCGAAAACGAAGAGCGAAGCGCAGGAGAGAGAACAGCAACAGAACCAGCGGATGAAAGACAACTTTTAGTACAGATGAAATCTAAGGGTATGCGGATCGCCGGCGGAGTTTTGGCGTTAGTCGCATCAACTGGCGGTACAATTGCCGGCTTCATAACTGTTGTTTTCGGTGCTGTCGGCAAAGCGGCGGGTGATTACACGTTGACACACGGAGGCGTGTCCGGGTCAGATTACCTTCAAGCAGCGGAGACCTCGGCACAGTCCGATAGGATTATGAATTATGGCTGGGTCGGGATTTTGGCGTCATTCGCGGCTCTGGTACTGGGCATAGTCGTGCTATGTAGCAAGAGCCAAAAGCCAGGATGGATCCTTCTCGGGTGTTCCATCCTCGGCATGTTTTTTGGCGGCGCATTGGTGGCGTTCTTCATGATCCTTGCCGTGCTCGGTGGGATTTTTGCCTTGGTTGGCGGCAAGACAGCTTCTGCGGGTCTGACGCCTCTTCAGTCTGAGCGCAGCTAAACGGAGAACCCCGAAAACGACATAGGGTCAGGTCCATTTCATTATGCAATTGATCAGCGCGGGGTGCATTAAGACGAAAGTGTCAACCATTAGCAGCCGGCCCCCCCCCGGCTTCTCACCCGGACGTAATAAATCCGCGGCGCAGGAGGTCCATGAGGCAGGTGTAGGCCTCGAAATCGGTTCCCGGAAAATTGTCGACGGCGGTCTCCAGCGTGTTGTGGTGGAGGACGAGTTGGAACAACTGAATCTCCTCGGTCGCCAGGTCGCGGAGGTTGCCGGGCAGCGGTTCGGCCACATGCAATCGCGCCCCGGGCCGCGGCAGTTTCGGTTCGAGGATGCGGATTTCATCCAACTGGCGGACGCCCTCGAGGACCAGTGAGGTGGTGGACTCGGTGATTTCCTCCGTCACGCGATGATCGGCGGCGGGCCGCAGGTCAAACGCGCCATCGGTCCAGGCGAACATGCGATAAAACGCCTTGCGTGATTTCACAATCGGGTTGCTCTCGATCTCGGCGTGGTACACCTGACCCTCGCGGAGGTAGAGCTTGCCCACGCCACGATCGGACCGAATCGTCATGACGCCGCTCTTGCGCGAGTTGGCGAACAGTTGCAACAGATCGGGCAGCGGCATCTCGCGAATGGACCCCGAGATGAGGGCCGACCCGGCGGCCGCTGGGTCAACCGGGATTTGCGCCCCGGCGGGCGCGGCCGATGGTGTTGCCCGAACTTTCAGATCGGTAACCGACACCAGCTTGATGGTCGAGGAACCGATGATGATCTGGTCGCCCTCTTTGAGTTCGGTATTGCGGATGCGGGCGCCGTTGACGAACGTGCCGTTGCGGGACGCGAGATCCTCGATCATGACCTTTCCGCCGTGGGTCGAGATTTTCGCGTGTTTGCGGGACACCTTTTCGTCGAGCAACAGCACATCGACGTCGCTGACGCGACCGATCACGATGAACAAGTCCTGGGGCAGGGGAAATTCCCTGCCCTGGTCCTTGCCGGCGACGAAACGCAGTACGTATTGCAGCATTCGTTCCTCAGATGTCCTGTGTCGCGGTTGTCCGCGGCGAAACTGTACCGACGCGCGGGAAGCCGGTCAAGCTACAGTCCCCGACTGCGGTTTGTGGCGTCCTAGTTGCAGCGTCGCCAGTGTCAGAACCGCGGCAGCAATCGAGCCAAACCCGAGCCACAATATGATCTGCGGGGCGGGTGTGTGTTGAAACCATTCGTTCCCGAATCCCAGCCAGAACGCGACGATCATGGTGGCCGAGGTGAGCATCCCGCGAGCGGCAAACACCGCCCCGCGCTGCTTGTCGTCGACCTCTTCCTGCAGCTTGGCGTCGATGGGAATCAGGATGGTCGCGGCGATGGCGCCCAGCACGAACAAGAGCAGGACCGTGATCCACACGCGCGCGGTCAGGCCCATCAGGATCAGCACCGCGCCGACGAGCAACAATTGGACGAATGGCAACCAAGTCGCTTTCGTCCACGGTTTGCCGCGTCCCACCATGCCGATGCCGAGAGCCGCGCCCGCGCCGGCGGCGACCGACAGGTAGCCAAGCCCTCCCGTTCGCAACCCCAGCGTGTCCTTTGTGTATCCGACGATTTCGACGGCGAACACGCCCGCCAGGAAGGCGAACACGGCGGACAACAGGGCCAGGGACAGCGCGCTGTGGTGTTGCCAGATGTAGACCAGCCCGGTTTTCAGATCGCCCCAACCACCGGGTTCTTTCGAATCGGGGCCGCCCGTTGTGGCATGCGGGTCCATCTGGATCCGCCAGACCAGGACGGTGGCGACCACGTACGCGACGGCGTTGGAGAGGATCGCCCATTCCACACCGATTCTCTCGGCGACGAACCCGCCGACGGCCCGGCCGCCGACGCCGGCGATAGCGAGGCTGGTGGTGAACAATGTATTGGCCTGGATCAGACGCTCGTTACCGACGAGGTTGGGAATCAGCGCGTAGCGGGCCGGATAGTAAAAGGTCGTGATCGACCCGATCACGAGGATCAATGCATACACGGCAAACAGGTTGCGGAACGGGACTCGGCCCATGAGCACCGGCAAGAGCCACGCGGCGATCAGGCCGACAATCACCGCCCGCGACGCGTCACTGACGATCAGCACGTGTCGCCGTTGCCAGCGGTCCACATAGGCGATGGCCAACGGCCCCAACAGCAGGCCCGGCAGGGCGACCGCGAAAAACATTTTTGCCGTCTCGGTGCGCTCGCTATATCCGTGCGCGCGGAAGTACTCCAGCAACCCCATCTGCATTACGGCGTCGCCCAACGCTAACGCGATCTGGGAGATCCACAGTCGGCGAAAGCCCTTGTTGTCGAGCAGAGACAGCATCTACGCGTGCTCCTCGATAAAGGTTTGCATGTCTTCGGGCAACTGAGCAGCGAAAGTGGCGCGTTCCCGCGTGCGCGGATGAAGAAGGGAAACGCGCTCGGCGTGCAGGGCGTGGCGCGGCATGAGCAGCCTGTCCAGCATCGCGTTCGTCACGCCGTCCTTGATGAACTGTAGATACAGCGTTTCGTCGGGACCGTAGACCTTGTCGCCGACAATCGGATGACCGAGCCACGCGAGGTGCACGCGCAACTGATGGGCCCGGCCCGTGCGCGGCGTCAGCCGGACCACGGTAAATCCGCGCAACCGTTTTTCGACGGCGAACTCGGTCCGGCTCGGTTTGCCGGCGGCGGTATCCACCACGCGCTTGGTGTACACAACCGAAGTTTGGCTGACGGCGATGGGTTGATCGATCACGCCATGGTCATGTTTGAATTCACCCCAACAAATTGCTCGATACTCTTTTTCGATTTCGCGCCGCAGGACCGCTTTGCCGAGTGTTTTGGCGGTGGACTCGTTTTTCGCGACGACAATCAGGCCGCTCGTTTCGCGGTCGAGGCGGTTGATCATGCGCGGGGTCGGTACGCCGTGGTCGCGCAACCAGTCCGCGAGCGAGCCGTACTCGGGTCGTTGCGCCGAATGGCAGACCATGCCGCCCGGTTTGTCCACCACGAGAATGTCGTCGTCTTCGAAGACAACTTGGGGCGGGGCGTTCGTCACCATGTGCACGACGCATGTTAGCGGTTGCGCGAAGCCGCTGGCAATGAAAAGCGCCGTCAGAAGGTTTCGCCGTTCCAGCCCCAGAGGCTGGGCGGGATGTCGGCGAAGTTGATGTAGACCCTGTCTTGCGGGACGCCGGCCTGGGATTCCATCAGGCCGCAGAGCAATTGTGACAGCTTGCCGGTTTTCGATTCCGGCAGACCGATGCCGCGCAATTCGAGGAAGGCGCAGGGCGCGTCCGTCCCCGCGAACAACATCGAGACCGGAGTTTCCGCCGAGACCATCATGTATTGCTCGGGCTTGCCGAGTTCCGCGGCAACCATTTTGGAGGCGGCCTTCAACAGATGGTGTTTTCGTTCGGCGCCGATGGGCTGGCTGGTCGTGATTTTCAGGTATGGCATGGTGCACTCCTATTCTCCGCCCGCTGGCTGGGCCGATCCTGTGGCGGAGCCGGTTCGGGCCGGGTCTTGCCTATAATACAGTTTGAGCTCCTCGTAAAGTTCCGGATGGCGTTGCTGGAGCTGCTGGGGCTGCTCGAAGAAGTATTCGGTCACCACGGCGAAGAACTCGGCGGGATTGGTCGCGCCGTACTTGTCGAGGAGGGTCGGGCGGTCGGCATCGGCGGCCTCGGCGAGCGCCTGGTATTCCCGCCCGAGGATGCGGGCCCACGCCCGATACATTGATGTCCTCGGCAACACGGGCGCGCCGTCCACGAACCCGTTTTCCCCGTCGAGCTGGTGGGCGAACTCGTGGAGGGCGACGTTTCGTCCGCCGCTCGGATCGGAGGGACGATGGAGGACATGGTTCCACGAGATGACCACGGCGCCGGTGCGCCAGGATTCGCCCAGGCGCATTTCGTGGGTTTCGATAATCTCGTTGCCCGGACCCCAGCGCGTGACGGGGACGGGGTAGGCATCGGGGTAGACCAGAATCGATTGCAGGCGGGGATAGTAGTCGTGATGCTCGACGTGCAGCAGGAGAATGCAGGCGTAGGCGGCGATGGTGACCTTGATTTCGTCGGTCATTTCCAAACCGCCACAGCCCTCGAAGTTTTTTTCGGCGATGAAGACCTGGATGGTCGACTGCAACTCGTGTTGCTCGGCCGGGGTCAGGCGCGCGTAGTGGGGGACATTGCGCTGGATGATCGCCAGCCAGGGTGCCGGGAATGGCTGCGACCGGAGGCGAAGACGGCGTTTGGTCTTGAATCCGAACATGGTCAGTCGATAGGAACAAACATACCACGATTTCACGTCGGTCGGCGGCGCTTTGAGATCATGAGGATTGTGATTTTGCGGTTGCTTCTGAGGTCGGATGTGCAAGATTTGGCGCTACATCGACCATGACGGAACTGATTTTGATGGCGCATGTTTTGTTTGGGGTGGCTTGCATCGTCGCGGCCGTGTGGATTTTCGTCGATGTGTTGCACGCGTCTGAGATGAACCAGGCGCGGATCAGAAGGATGAGTCGAGCGGCGGCGGTATTCATGTGGCTGGCGTTTTGCATTGGCGGCTACTGGTACGTCGTTTTCTACAAGGTGGATAAAGCGATCATTCTGAAGGGACCGTGGCCGTTCGCCCACAATTTCTTCATGGAAACAAAGGAACATCTGGTCATCATGCTGCTGGTGCTGGTCACCTATCTGCCGATCGCGGCGGGCAACAACCTGGCGGTGAATAAGGACGCGCGCCGGCTGGTGTTGTGGGTGGCGGGCATGATTGCCCTGATTGCGCTGATGATGGAGGGCGAGGGAGCAATCATTGCGATGGGAGTGAAAGTGGCGTTACTGGCGAGGTAGCGCCAAAGAATGACCCCGAACATGGAAGCCGCCAGCGTCTCGAAACACACGATCTCGTTCGGACTGTCCGCGGCGCTGGCCAGCGCGGTCAATGCGGTGCTGGTGGTCGCGAAAGAAAAGAATCAAGCGGTGCTGGCAGGGATGCAAAAGATCACCGGTCACCAATGGGTGACCCACTGTGCCATCGTTCTCATTGTGTTTGGGTTCTTCGGCTGGGTGTTCGCGCGGGCCAACGGCGGTCAGGGGCTGAAGATGACGGTCAACCGATTGATCGGGATGCTCGTGGCGGGAGTGGTGATCGGCGGGCTCGTCATTGTGGGGTTCTATTTGATCGGCGATTGACGACATGCGAACCACCCGATGTTTGGCCGTTGTCGCACGACTGGCAATTCTCAGCGTGACCTTTGTCGGAACCGCGTACGGTGGCCCGCCGTTTGTCACCGACGACCCTGAACCGGTGGATTATCAGCATTGGGAGTTTTATGTGGCCTCGCAGGACACCAAGGTGCCGGGCGACTGGTCCGGCACGGGGCCGCATTTCGAACTGAACTACGGCGTCATTTCCAACGTGCAGTTGCATGTGATCGCGCCGCTGGCGTACGACGCGCCGTCGGTCGGCGCCGCCCATTACGGTTATGGCGACACGGAACTGGGCGTGAAATTTCGCTTTATCGAGGAGACGAATTGGCTGCCGCAAGTGGGTGTGTTCCCGTTGCTGGAGGTTCCCACCGGCAGCAGCCGGGAGAATCTCGGCACGGGCCATCTACAGGGGTTCGTGCCCGTGTGGCTGCAAAAGAGTTGGGGTGATTGGACGGCGTATGGCGGAGGCGGCTACGGCATCAATTCCTTTGATGGGCGCAGGAACTGGGAGTTTGTCGGCGGGGTGCTGCAGAAGCAGGTGCTGACCAATGTCCTCATCGGCGCGGAGGTGTATCATCAAACGCAGTTGCAAGTGGATTTTCCCAACGTCGGCACCGCGTTCAATATCGGCACGGTGATTGATTTCAGCGACCAGCATCATTTGCTGTTGTCCGCTGGCCGGTCGATTGACGGTCCGACGATATTCCAATGCTACGTGGCCTACCAATTCACGTTCGATAACAGTTTTTTCCAGTTCGGGAGCAAGCCGGCGGGGGAGACGGGCGAATGATCCTGCGGCGAGATCGGCATTTGGGCTGACACGCGGCGGGTGTGATGCGGGAGGTCGGGCGGATGGCGCGGATGCTGGAGTTCCGGCCTCGCGCAGTGTTTGTGATGGGGCAGTAATATTATAACTTGGGAGGGATGCGTCCCTCGTTTCTTCCAAACGGCCTTGACAACCCCAAGAACCGGGCCAAATACTCTTGAGATGTGAGCTCCTTAGCCAGAGCAAATCCGCCTTGCTCGCGGAACGTCAAACGCAAATTCCTACCAACAACTAATTGGGGCTTCCCATGATGAAGAGATTCCTTTTCCTCGTTCTTCCAGTCCTGGTTGCGATGCCAAGCCAAGCCCAGTGGAACTATCCCCCGACAAAAACGGTCGATGCCTCGGACACCTACTTCGGGAAGACGTACAACGATCCGTACCGCTGGCTGGAGAACATGAAGGATACGGATGTCGAAGCCTGGTTCAAAGCCCAGGCGGAACTGACGGATGGCCTGCTCGCAAAGATTCCGGGGAGGGATGCGCTGGTGCAGGAATGGCTGGCGTTGGACAAGCTCAAACCTGCGGATTACTCGGCAATCAGGTATGAACACGGACGAGTCTTTTACAAGAAGACGCTGGGTGGCGAAAACGTGGGTAAGCTCTATTTTCGTCAAGGTTGGAATGGGGCGGAAAAACTGCTCTTCGATCCCGCCACGTACAAAGCCGGTGTGACTACGACCATCCAAAGCATTGTCCCTTCGTGGGACGGGAAATACGTCGCCATGGGGCTTTCTTCGGGCGGCGCTGAATGGTCAGAGATCCGGGTATTGGACGTAGAGCGGGGAACTCTGCTGCCCGAGACTATCTACCCTTCCAGATGGCTCTACGGGTGGATGAAGGACAACCAGTCTTTGTTCTATGACGCTGGCAAGGTCGCTGACATCAAGAGTCTCGAAATCGAACTGAACCGCAAAACCAAAGTGCACAAGCTCGGCACCGAGACCGCCACGGACAGAGATATCTTCAGCAACGAGAGCAACCCCGAGCTGGAGATCACAGCCAAGGAGTGGCCTCTTGCTTCCGTTCATGAATCATACCCAGACTACATCATCGGACGAGTGGTGACCGATCAAAATGAGATGCGGATTTTCTATGCTCCCATCTCCGAGCTGAAGCACAAGAAAATCAAATGGGATGTCCTGTGTAAACGCTCGGACAACCTGGTCCGAGGGTTCACGTTCCATCGGGATTACGTCTACGCCGTCACACATGCCGGTGCGCCAAAGTACAAGGTTGTTCGGACGAACGTGAAGCATCCTGACTGGGAGCACGCCGAGACCGTGATTCCCGAGGCTACTGACTCCATCCAATCCATCACCAAGAGCCAGCACTATCTCCTCGTTGTTTATTCAGATGGGGTTGTTGGCCGTCTCGTCAAATACGACCTGACCACTGGCAAGACCGCCGAGATCAAACTTCCGGCATCCGGGACCGTGGATGTCAGTTGTCCGGATTGGAAGACGGATCGTTGTCTGGTGTATATCACCTCCTGGACCTCTCCCCTGACGATCTATGATTTCGATGCGCAGAAGGACATCTTCGCGAAGAGCATTTTCAACACGGACGTGTCGTATCCAGGCTTCGAGAACCTGGTCTCCGAAGAAGTCGAAGTGCCCGGGCACGACGGCACAATGATTCCGCTCTCCATCATTTACAAGAAGGGTATTCCGCTGGACGGGTCAAACTGCTGCATCCTCACAGGCTATGGTGCTTATGGGATCAGTGCCACTCCGTACTTCAGTATTCGCAATTCGGTGGCACTCCGGGGGGTGGTGCTTGCCGTTGCGCACCCCCGGGGCGGTGGCGAAAAGGGCGAGGCATGGTACCGGGCCGGTTACAAGACGACCAAGCCCAACACGTGGAAGGACTTCATTTCCTGCGCGGAGTACCTCGTGAAGAAGGGATATACCAGTCCCCAGAAGCTCGGAGGAACCGGCACCAGCGCGGGCGGGATCCTGATCAGCCGTGCCATCACGGAACGCCCGGATTTATTTGCGGCGGCAGTTTGCAATGTCGGGTGCGCGAACGCGATGCGACTGGAGTTCTCGGCCAATGGCCCGATTAACACGCCGGAATTTGGCACAGTGAAAGACCCCGTTGAGTGTCAGGCTCTGTTCGAGATGGATGGGCTCCAGCACGTCCAGAAAGGTGTGAAGTACCCAGCGGTGATGGGTGTGGGCGGCTGGAATGATCCCCGAGTCACCGCCTGGGAACCGGGCAAATTCGTGGCGGCCTTGCAGGCGGCAACGGCCTCGGGCAATCCCATTCTGATGAAGGTGAACTACGACAACGGCCACTTCACGGAGGAGAAGATTGTCACCTTCAGAAACTTCGCGGGCCAGTTCGCATTTCTCCTTTGGCAGACGGGTCACAAAGACTTCCAGCCTGCGAACTAGACAAGCGGAGCGCTGGATTCACGCGTTTGCACGCGGGCCGGTCGATTGACGGTCCGACGATCTTCCGATGCTACGTGGCCCACCAATTCACGCTCGATAACAGTTGGTTCCAGTTCGGGAGCAAACCAGCGGGCGACATGGGCAAGTGACGGGGCGGCGCGATCCGCGTTTTGGGCTGGCACCCGGCGGGCATGATGCGGGGCGTCAGGCGGAGGGTCCGGCTGCTTCAGTTCTAGGTGGGCGCAACACCCGCGACACCTTCAACTCGCTCTTGCCCAAATTGATGTAGTCCGTACTGATATTCTCCGGTGTGAAAACTGCACATAACTTTAGACCATCACGGATGGAGACTACGATTCTATTTTCAGCAGTAAGCCCAAAGCTTCTTGGGTCTTTTTCGCCGCTTCTGCAAGAGGCCCGAACAACATCCAGAGCCCCATAAACGTGATGTTTAACATTGACGCGACCCCTATCAGAGACTGCTCGCTTAGATCGGGGTCGATTCGCAGATTGTAGTCCGCCGAGACTTTATACCACCCAATCCACGCTGCGAGAAACACCGCGAGGACAGCAAACATCCCACCTCGCCAGAAACCGATCTCTTCTTTAGCGCGCTCCAACCGTGCGGTGCGATCTATCTTTCGGTTACTTGCGTAGTCGCCTTCAATGGGCCAGTATCGAATCCAAGTGGCGACCATCGAGAGTGCACAGCAACCAATGATCATCCCGAAGACGTATACATGGGGAAATTCCGGGCGAAAAAAGGGCAATGTAACGGTGCCGGCGACGAGCAGGGGAAAGGAATTCCAAAACACAAGACTGCGTTTTGAGGAGCGGTTCATTACGAAAATCGTTGTCAACAATACTACGATGCCCATCGGAGCAACCCACCACCCAATTGCGTAGGTGCGTGCTCCGTATCGGACGTGGTGTAGGAGCTTCGGGTCGACTACCATTGGTACGATGGTGGCAATGAGGTAAGCAAGTGTGTTGGCAACGGAGACGCGGATGACGAATCCAGCGTTGTCTCCTTCGGTTTTTTTAAGCGCATCATAAGCGGGTTTTTCGTTCATCTCGTTGCTCTCCTCCAAGCCGGGTATTAGTCGTTTACGCCAATTTCCTCACAATCTGCTCGTCGAGGATTTCTCGGACGTTGAGCAGTTAACTTTCTTGGTCAGTGGCAGCGCAAGAATTGTCACCGCCGTCATGGCAGGCGCTGGCCGTTCGTTGCTGTGGCCTCGATGCCGAGGGCAGCCAAAGGAATGCCGTTGGTTCGGCTCACGAAGTGATAAACGTCTCTTGCTAGCTTGACGGTTCGTTCGCCGTAGTTCTGCTCCGGCGACCCCCATACCTTATCGAAATCCGGAGCTAGTTCTTGGCGTACGAAGTGATCGAGGCAATTGACCACGGAGCAAGCCTCTCGCGCTGCATTCACAAATCGTAGAACAAGCTCGGTCAAGGGCTCGTAAAAATCGGGCGTGATGCTCAGCTTTTCCTTAGGCACGAGTTTCGAAATGGTATCGAATAGGGCTTCCCTATCCCTTCGTTCCCGTGCGCCCCCGAGGACGCGGTTCAGGAGGCCTGTTGGAACGTCACTCACATCGTGACGTAGGACATCAGCCGTGATTTGAGAAACAGAAAGCGCGAGATTAACAGCCATCTGCCTCGTCAACACCCTGTCAGAGTGATTCTTCGGGTCAACTTTCTTTGCCATCAACGAGAACAGCCGCATCAGGTTTACAAGGTTGCGGTGGTCGGGGAGAGTCCAGAAATCGTATTTCAGGTACTCAACGGACTTGGGGAAGGCTTTCTTCTGCGATTCGGCAAGCTCGACCTTCTTTGCGTACGCGCTCCGCTCAATTTGAATGTGCGCTTCTTCGACACCGCAACCCCTGAGCAACACCTCAAGGTTGGCCTCGTCCAAGCACCAGATACCGGTTTGCCGGCCAACTTCCCGGGCATTCGAGTCGATGCGAGCTTGCACCAAATACGCTTTGTACGCGTTAAAGAATACGCGCAATCCATTCAATTTCAGGAGGAAATTCATTGCCTGTTCATCGCCAGACTTGCATTCGGCGACAGCGATCTGGCACGAAAAATCGGGTTCGAAATGAACTCCGAGTACGTCGAAATCGGTCACCTGTCTACGAGAGTATTTTGGTCGGTAGCTGAACGTGCAAAGGTCCACCTCTTGAAATACCACGTACGCCATACGACGCCAAAGCGCCGACACCTTTAGCTTCAGGTTCAGATCTTTGTCGCTAGAAGCCACTGGAACCTCCGATCAGCAGGTGATTGAGTTTGCTAATGCTCGCCTCAGACAAACCGGTCGCTTCAACACGTACGACATCATAACGTGTTTTTGCGGGCGTGCCGTATGCACCCGCGATGCCCGGCAGGAAAAGCTGCATGGCAGAATCCAATTTCGAATCTGTTCGTGAGGGTTCTGTAATCGTCAGGTATTGCACGGCCATTTCGAGGGCCTTCATGTTCTCAGGTGTATCGATCATGTGAAACGTGTACCGGCCCGGGCTGGAACGATCAGGCGAAATTCGTCCAACTCCAAGCTTATGGAGCAACGCGTATTGTTTAAGAATCTCTGAATGCGAGCCAATTCGCTTTCGCGTCCTGAGAGCGCCAAGGATTAGCATGGGGTCGCCAATTCTTGTAATCGATGCGAAATGTTGTCCGTATCGAACGCAGGCCAAAATGGCGCGTGCTTTTTCCAACAACCCCTTCTCGAATTTCCCGACACCCTCGAGCGGCGTAAATGCAAAATGCTTTAACCCTTTTGACGAGCGTACGGATGGCGTAGGCAGGCACCCGATCTTAATCGCCTGTAGGATCACCGGGTCTTTCACCGCATCGGTCGGCATACCCTGATACTTCCTGATCGACCTGAGTTTCTCGCTCACATTCTCATCAGGGAACTCGTCAAATAGCTTAAGGGCCTTCTCCGGATTCTCGTCGTGGTAGAGTGGCGAGTAGGCAATCTCGCTGCCGTCAGCGGGGCTTTTGTACGAAGCGATGAACACCCCCGCCTTACCCACGTCAGTGATCAACTCAAAAGTCTTCGCATCAAGGCCGTGCTTTTTTATGAGGTCGCGTTCGCGGCGAGGGGACACGATCAAGTCGTCAACCAATTCGATTGTTGACTGTTCAATCTCACTGGGTTTGCTCGCCTTCCGTTTTTCACCAATCTGAGCGTACTGGGCATCAAGCAACGGAACTCGTTCCTCGATCTTAGTGACCTCCCCGCCGCTTCTGGTCAGTGAGACGTACCCGATTTCCTCCAGTTCGTTTAGCGCCTTGTCGACTGTATCCGCAGGGATGCCGAGTTCGCCAGCGGCGGCACAAAGCACGTCGTACTGACTGATAACGTCACGACCTTTGATCAGATTGCAGATGCGGATCGCCGCGCCAAGGCGCTTACTTTTGCGGAAGTAAGTTTCCGTGATGCCACCCAATTGGCGGAGTAAGCCCTCATTGATGTCCTGCAATCGTGCTGTGATGATCTTTGCGTCCATTGTGCTTGCCTTGACGGGAACGAAGTGTAGTCGGACGGCGTGCGTTCGACAAGTCCGGAGGATTTTTGGGAACGCGCCGACAGAGCGGCGCGGCTACAACGGCGGGCGGAGACGGCGGCAAGGGAGGGCAGTATCTGAACGACCGAGTCTCGTAGAGCGCCGCTACAGAAGGAACGGCAACGACGGCGTGCCGCAGGGCGCTGCAAAATCGTCGATTAAATCGTTTATCCTGAAAAGATATTTGTGCTGGAGTTGGCGGGGTGTTTGTGGTAGGATCGGGGCAGGTTGAAGAAATGGTCGATGGCAAATGGCTGATGTGGAAGGAGGGGATGACGATACGACAGAGATGCTTCGACCGGCCTTCGCCAAGGCTACGGCCGGCAGGCAGGCTCAGCATGACACCGGGAAGTACGGCGACGAGATGGCGACGCGGCGGGAGGGTCGGCTTGGGAGCCCGCCCCTACGGAAGGGGGGGTGCACGGAGTGAAAATTACCAAACGAACCCGAGCTTTGGAGGGGCGTTATTTTTACAAGGAACTGATAATCAATTGGTTACAGAAATCGGGTGTCGGAAAACTTTACACTCGTCGATTGAAAACGAACCCAAATTCAGGGGGTAGGTCGGTGTCAGATGCGTTAGAGCACGCCGGCGCGTTCGAGGATGGATTGGAGGACTTTGGGAGCGGAAAATTTGTCCTCGGCGAGCTTCCTAGCCGCGGCGCAATGAGCCGGGTAATCGGCGTTGATGGACTCGATACCGCGGAGGACTTCGTCGATGGTGGAGAAGGTGACGAGGCCCTGGCCCGTGGGGAGATGTTGGCTCATGCCGGTTTCCTGGACGAGCGCGGGCCGGCCCGACGCGAGGTAACAGACCGTGCGGTCGCTGAGCCAGCCGCTGCGGGTTTTTACGTAGCCGTGTTTGGCGACGCTGAACTCGGCGCGGGATTTCTGGATGTAGGCGCGGAACCCGTCGCGTCCGCCGGCGGACTCGTGGGGGTTCACCAACTGCCAGCCGTTCTTTCGCAGGGCCGGGAGATCGTCGACCTCCAATTCACTGATGAGCAGGGCGAGTTCGATCGGCTGCGAGGTCTTGCGCGGGAGTTCGACGACCTTCAGGAACTCGTCGCTTTTCGGGCCGTACATCTCGTTGTTCCAGACGGCGTACTGGCCGCGCCACTGGCCGATGGTGGTGAAGTTCGGCGCGGTGAGGTCGGTTTGCGCGGGCCAATACTCGAGGGCGACGGGCGGGGTGAAAGTCTGCCATTGGATGCCGCGGAGCGGGATGGGGAAGTCCGGCTGGCCGACGTTGAGGCCGACGGTGAAGAAGAGGTTGTGCTGGCTCAGGCCCATGTCCCATTCGTGGGCCCAGATTTGCGTGAAGCCGGGATCGAGATCGAAGTAGGCGCGGCGTTTGGCGCGGCGCAGGAGATCGTCGTTCTTGAGCGCGCCGCAGAGATTGATGAGCAGGGCGCAATCGCCGCAGAGGGATTGGACGTGACGTTCTTTGAGACCGAAGATTTGCCGGTTGTCGTCATAGATGACGGCCCAGTTTTCGCCGAGGCCGAATTGTTCGCACTGGGCCTGGAAGGCGTCGACCATAGACGCGGTGGAGTGGGTCGCCTTTTTCCCGGGCGGGCCGAGGACATCGAGCCAGAAGACTTCGAAGCCGAGCGCGCGGAGGCCGGCGATATAATGGAGATTGAGCCATTGCATGCCGCCGCCATCGGCATAGCCCGCGCCCCATGTGCTGGTGACGATGATTTTATCCATGGGAGAGTATTGCTCTTACGCGGGGCCGGTGAATTGGAGTTCGCAGACACGGGCGTAGTGTCCGCCGCGTGCGAGCAGGTCGGCGTGGCGTCCGCGCTCGACGATTTGGCCGTCGTGCATGACAAGCAGCAGGTCGGCCTGACGGACGGTTGATAGACGATGAGCGACAACGAATACAGTTCGCCCTTTGCGCAAGCGGTCGAGGGACCGCAGCACCGCGGCTTCCGTCTCCGCGTCGAGCGCGGTGGTCGGTTCGTCGAGGATGAGGATCGGCGAATTTTTCAGGAAGGCGCGCGCGAGAGCAAGGCGTTGGCGTTGACCGCCCGAGAGCGTCACGCCGCGTTCGCCGATGGGAGAATCGTAGCCTTGCGGCATCGCGCGGATGAACTCGTCGGCCTCAGCTTCGCGGGCGGCTTCGATGATCTCGTTCAATGTCGCGTCGGGCCGGCCATAGGCGATGTTGTCGCGCACGGTGGTCGAGAACAGCACGGGTTCCTGGGGGACGACGGCGATCTGGCGGCGGACGGTGCGATATTGGAATTCGCGGATGTCGTGGCCGTCGAGGAGCACGCGTCCCTTCTGCGGATCGTAGAACCGGAGCAGCAGGCTCAGGAGCGTGGATTTTCCCACGCCGCTCGGTCCGACCAACGCGACCATCTGGCCTGGTTGGTCCTCGAAGTCGATGCCTTTGAGGACGGGGCGGTTCGGGTCGTAGCCGAACCAGACGTTTTCGAAGCGCACGACGCCGTTCGATCGCGGCAGCGGGCGGGCGGCGGGCGCGTCGTGGATCGTGGGATTGGTTTCGAGAATCTCGATGACGCGGCGGAACGGGGTGAGCGCTCCCTGGATCGCCGTGGCGATGCCGCTGATGGTGCTCATTGGCCCGTAGAGCATGCCGACGTAGGTGATGAACACGAGCAATTCGCCTATGCTGAGCCGGCCTTCCAGCACGCGCCGGCCACCGATCCAGATCATCGCCACGGTGCCGACGGACGTGATCAGGCCGACGACGAACGAGGATACGACCTGGACTTTCGTCATGTGCACGTTCGCGTCGACGCTTTGGGCCGCGCCTTCACCGAAGCGGCGAACTTCGTCTTCCTCGCGCGCGAACGCCTGGATGGTGCGGATCGACGAGAGCGCTTCCTGAATCATTGCGCTGACCTTGCTCTCGCGGGTGTGGTACTGCGTCGACACGTCCGCGATGAGCCGGTTGTAGTGCTTGA
>JBKQMH010000188.1:0-67829 GCA_052146795.1 Verrucomicrobiia bacterium | reverse complement strand
CGTGGGAGCGCACCGACAAGGCTGACGCGCTGAAAAAGGCCACTCGCTAGTCCGAGCCGATACCCGAATCAAGAATTGGGCGACTGGATTGGCCGAATATGTAAAGCGGTTGACCTGCGCGCTTCATCGACGGAAGCATGGGTAAGAGCGTATGTTGTACGAAATCGGGATGAATGGGTTTGTACCACCAAGTTGTCATGTCCGCAACTGGGCCCGCGCGGGCTTTGCTGTCATCGTTCCCATTCGTGGCCCGCAAAAGACTCAGCCTCAGCGGAGCGCGTCGGTCGTCATGAAGATCCTTCTCATCACCGTCCTATTCGGCATCGCCGCCACAGCGCAAGCCCAGCATTACCCGTCGCCCACTGACTGGCGAAACGAGAACATCTACCAAATTCTCACCGATCGTTTTTACGACGGCAATCCATCGAACGACAATGTAGAGGCCAGTCACGGCTCGCCGTACGCGCCGACAGCCAACAACGGCATCAATGGAGGCGACTTCCAAGGCATCCAGATGAAGCTCGATTACATCAAATCGCTCGGCGCAAGCGCCATCTGGATCTCGCCGATTGTATTCAATGTCGGCGGAACTTCCGCCTATCATGGCTACGGCGCGCAGGATTTCTACCAGTTGGCGCCGCACTGGGGCACGATGACCGATCTGTCAAACATGGTCGAGGCCGCACACGCCCGGGGGATCAAGGTTATTCTCGATCTCGTCTGCAATCATACGGGCACACTGATCACCAGCACCGGCTCGGGTTGGCCGAATTACGTGGCTCCGCCCGGTGGTTACAACTTGCAGTACATCAACAATAGCAACCAGCATGCGTTCCCATTTAACCCCACAAATGTTTCCCCGCCGCAGCTCTCAACCATTTTTCACACGAATGGCGATATCTGCGGTACGTGTTTCAATTATCCCACAGACACCAATGAGGACGTGTTAGGGGAACTCGACGGCCTGGACGATTTGCGGACTGAGACCACCTACGTCCAAACGAACCTGATGAACATTTATACCAACTGGGTTGGGATCGCCGACTTCGATGCGTTCCGCGTGGACACGGCGATCGAAGTGGACTACGGCTTCTGGCAGTACTGGTGCCCGCAGCTTCACCAGTCCGGCACCTCGATGGGCAAGTCCAATTTCTTCATGTTTTGCGAGGCCGACAGCGGCAACGAACAGCAGATCGGTTCCTACACAGGGACCGAAGGCGGCGGGGCTTTCAAATTCGATGCGACACTGGACTACGCGTTGTATTACAACTGCATCAACTCGGTCTTTGCCACAGCGTCGGGAAACACGCAGCAGATCGAGTCCCACTACGATAACATCGCCACGTATTACGATTCCAACTCCTGGTATCGCCTGGTCACGTTCCTCGACAATCACGACCAGCCGCGCTTCCTTAGCAACAGTGGCGCTACCACCAACCGCCTCACCGTCGCGTTGCAGTTCCTGTATACGTCGCGCGGGATTCCGTGCCTGTACTACGGCACCGAGCAGGGATTCGAAGGCGACGGCAACAACAACGATGACCGCGAAGACATGTTCGCGGGGGGATGGCAACCAGATTCTCCCTCCGTGGGCGACAACTTCAACGAGACCCAGCCGCTGTTTCAGCAGGTGGCCAAACTCAACAACTTCCGACGTCTCTATCCCGCATTGTGCACAGGCGTGCACAACAATCTGTGGAACAACCCCAGCGGTCCAGGTCTGTTTGCCTACTCTCGCGTCCTGAGCAACGAGGAGGTTTTTGTCTGCTTCAACACTGCCAGCTCCAGCCAGACGTTGACGAATCGCCCCACCACCTATGCTCCCGGCACCGTGCTCGTCAACCTGCTCAACACCAACGACACCATTGTCGTGACAACTTCCGCTGGCACCAACGCCACGCCACCGATCACCGTGCCGAGCATGACCGCCAAGATCTATATCGCCCAGTCGCTGGTGCTGCCGCTTGATCCCGTGATCACCAATCAGATCCCGTCACATGCGGCGACCAACGTGTCCATCGCGGCGTCCTTCGTGCTGCGCTTCAGCAAACCGATGAATACTAACTCAGTGCAGGCGGCGTTCTCGGTCACGCCCGCGACGTGTGTGTGCATCAGCGCTGGGTCGCTCACCGTATGCTCGGCGCAAGCCTCCCCGAGCACACCGCCGATAGACGGCTCGTTCACGTGGGACGCGTTGCAGGACACCATGACGTTCACACCCAGCGGCGGCTGGTCACCTTCGACGACAAACCTGGTCCATCTGGGCACGAACGCGATGGACTCTGTTACCAGCAACTCGCTGTATGGGGCGTTCGATACCTATTTCGTGACCTCTACCAACACGGCGGTGGATCTGACGCCACCGACGGTGTCAATTGACACCCCCACGAATGGTGCCACGGTCGTGGGGACACTCGTGATTTCGGGCACTGCGTCCGACAATGTCGCTGTCGCCAGCGTGCAGTTCAGTATCGACAATGGCGCTTGGATCACCGCCTCGGGCACCACCAGTTGGTCCTTCTCACTCAACACACAGAACATGCTCAACGGTCTGCACACCATTTATGCTCAGGCGACCGACACGTCGGGCAACGTGTCGACCATCCCGTCGGTCACGGTCAACGTCTTCAATGTGCCGGGTGCTTACCTCACCCGCATCAGCCCCGGCGACCCGTACACGGTCACCGACTGCACCGCCAACGTGTGGGTGAAAGATCAGACCTACAACTTCAATTCCTTTGGTTATACGGGCGACAGCCTCACCGGCTTCGTCAACAATGCGATCACGGGCATTTGTTCAAATGCGTACCGTCTGTATCAATGGGAACGCTACAGCTCCGGCGGCAGCTTCAGTTATCTCTTCGATTGTCCCGAAGGCATGTATGAAATCCAGTTGCTCGAAGCCGAGACGTACTGGAGCACCAACGGCAAGCGTGAGTTTAATTTGTTCATCCAAGGCCAACAGGTGCTCACCAACTTCGATATCTTTGCCGCTGCCGGTGGCATGAATATCCCCATCACTCTCGTGTTCACCGCCGCCGTCAACAACGCGCAAGTTGATATGGACTTTGTGCCCGGCGCCGCCGACAATGCTCGCGCCTCCGGTATCCAGGTTCGCAAGATTGGCGATCTCGACAGCGATGGCGACGGCATCCCGGATTGGTGGATGCTCGGCTACTTCAATCACCCCACCGGCCAGTCCAACGACAATTCGCTGGCCAGCGATGACGCGGATGGGTCTGGCTTTTCCAATTTGCAGGACTATCTGGCGGGCACCGACCCGCTCGATCCGAGCACCGCCTTCCGCATCACGAACATCAGCATCGTCGGCAGTGACGTCCAGATCACGTGGACGACGGAGCCGAACAAGACCAATCAACTCCAGAGCAGTGGCGCTCCTGGCACCAACAGTACCTGGAACAATGTCGGTTCCATCACCCTCGGCACCGGCTCACCCACGAACCAGACCGATTACGGCGCTGCCACCAACAATCCCCTCCTCTTTTACCGGGTGTGGTTGGTGCCGTAGCGTTCCAGACCGCTCCACCCACCGCAAAACTACTCGCACGCGAGCTAGCCCTGTGATAAGAAGGGCTGGTGCCGAACATACGGGAACAAACGCACGCCGGATTGTCGGGTGTTACAGAAGTCGCGCCATTGGGCCGGCGGATCACCCTGCCGTTTCCCGAGACGCCCGACCAATTGGATTTGAGTCTTCGGTTTGTAACCGATCTGGCATTGAAGGCCTTGTCAATCGACGCAACCGGGACGACCGCCAGCGTCAGCGAGCGCATCAAACTTGGATTACTGATCACCGACACCGTTCTTCAGCAATTGTATCGCGAACACCTGATCGAGGTGAAGGGCAGCATCGCGCTGCACAACAATCGGTATGCGATGTTGGAACGAGGCTGGGCCAGGGTTTCCCAATTGATGGCCATTTGCAGCTATGTCGGCCCGTCTCCCGTCACGCTGGAACTGTACAGCAAGATGATCGTGGATCAGATGCGCAGCCGCGCCCCAGTCGCCAAGGAGGCGCTGGAAAAAACGTTGTCGCACTTGGTGTTACCCAACCAGGTCAAACGGACGCTTGGCGTCGTGGTTAGCTCCGGGCGCAGCCTGTTTCTGAGCGGACCGCCGGGCAACGGGAAAACCGCCATGGCCCGTGCGTTGGTCGATGCAATCGCCGAACCGCTCTGGATCCCCTACGCCATCGAAGTGGACGGGCAGGTCATCCGCGTGTTCGACAAGCTTGTGCACCATGCAATCCAACATGGGGAAGACAGTTTTGACCGCCGCTGGGTGAAAATTCGACCGCCGTTGCTGGTCGTGGGCGGCGAGCTGACCATCGAGAGCCTGGACCTGACGGCAACGGAGACCCCGCGGTTTTATGAAGCGCCATTCCAGCTCAAGGCCAATGGCGGCGTGCTGTTGGTCGATGATTTCGGGCGGCAACGTTGCTCCGCGCAACAATTGTTGAACCGCTGGATCATTCCACTGGAGAATCGGGTCGATTCGCTGACCCTGACCACCGGCAAGAAAATCGACATTCCCTTCGAGCAGATCATCGTGTTCGCTACCAACCTGGCGGATGCCGATTTGGTGGACGAAGCATTTATGCGACGCATGGGGTATCGGATGACAATTTCCCGTCCGACTTGGCCAGTCTATACGGAGATCTTCCGCCGCACCGCCGCCGACTTCGCGTTGTCTGTGGAGGAGCGATCCATCGAGCAGCTTGTGAAGCGATACAAAGCTGAGGGACGTTCGCCAAACGCCTGCGATCCGCGCGATTTGATCCTTCGGGCAGCGGACTTGTGTCGCTTTGAGCATCAAGACCTTACGTTGACCGACGACATCCTGGCCATGGCGTGGGAGGGTTATTTTGGCACACCAATCGATCAACAAAATCGACGGGTATTTCGTTGATTTGGTGCCCTTCGGCCTGTATGTTTCCTGACTCTCAGAGGTACGTGAACTAGCAATTGCGACGACAAAGCAGCCATGGCAACCATCAAACTTCCTCCCTCGCGTACGAAACTCACCAAGGCCACCGGCAACGGCACCAAAGGCGACTTCAAGGTGCGCGATCTCTCGCTGGCCGAGTGGGGACGGAAGACCATTCAGGTCTCCGAACACGAGATGCCCGGCCTCATGGCCATCCGCGCCAAATACGGCCCGTCGAAGCCGCTCAACGGCGTGCGCATCACCGGCTCGTTGCACATGACCATCGAGACGGCGATCCTCATTGAAACGCTGGGCGAACTCGGCGCGTCGGTGCGCTGGGCCAGCTGCAACATCTTCTCCACCCAAGACCACGCTGCCGCCGCAATTGCGAAAGCGGGGATTCCCGTCTTCGCGTGGAAGGGCGAGACACTCGAGCAATATTGGGATTGCACGCTTGACGCGCTCACGCATCCCGGCAATCTCGGCCCGCAACTCGTCGTGGACGATGGCGGCGATGCGACCTTGTTGATTCATAAAGGCTACGAACTGGAAGACGGCAGCGATTGGGTCAACACCACCAGCGCGAGCCACGAGGAGCAGGTCATCAAAAACCTCCTCAAGCGCGTGCACAAGCAGCGACCGGGTTTCTGGCATACGATTGTGAAGGATTGGAAGGGTGTCTCCGAAGAGACCACCACCGGCGTGCATCGTCTCTACCAGATGCTCGAAGCCGGCAAACTGCTTGTGCCGGCGATCAACGTCAATGATTCGGTCACGAAGTCGAAGTTCGACAACCTCTACGGCTGCCGCGAATCACTGGCCGATGGCATCAAACGCGCGACTGACGTGATGGTCGCCGGCAAGGTCGCCGTGGTGTGCGGTTACGGCGACGTGGGCAAGGGCAGCGCGCATTCATTGCGGGGTTTTGGCGCCCGCGTGATTGTCACCGAGATCGACCCGATCAACGCCTTGCAGGCGGCAATGGAGGGATTTCAAATTACGACCGTCGAGGACACGCTCGGCGAGGGTGATATTTACGTCACGACAACCGGCAACTGCGACATCATCACCTTCGAACACATGGCGAAGATGAAAGACCAAGCCATCGTTTGCAACATCGGCCACTTCGACAACGAGATTCAGGTGAACCGCCTCAGCACCGCGAAGGATGTCACGAAGCTCAACATCAAACCACAGGTGGACAAGTACACCTTCGCCGACGGCCATAGCATCTACCTGCTGGCCGAAGGCCGTCTCGTGAACCTCGGTTGCGCCACCGGCCATCCCAGTTTCGTGATGTCCAACAGTTTTACCAATCAGTGCCTGGCCCAGTTGGATTTGTGGAAGAAAAAGGACACGAACAAAGTTGGCGTCTACCGTCTCCCGAAGAAACTCGACGAGGAAGTCGCTCGTCTGCATCTGGAAAAAATTGGCGTCAAGCTCACGAAACTCACGAAGAAGCAGGCTGAGTACCTCGGCGTGCCGGTCGAAGGACCCTACAAGCCGGAACATTACCGGTACTGAATCGTTCCGGGTTCCCCCGTCCGCAAAGGGTGATTGTCGTTGTGAGGCCGGCCGGGCAGGGCAGTCACGTGGGCTCTTGCGCAGAACTTCATGACCATCACCATTTATTCCAAACCCGATTGCCATCTGTGTGACCTCGCCAAGGACGTCGTCGAGCGTTGTCGGAAGAAGGTCGATTTCGCATTGGAGGTAATCGACATTTCACAGAATCCAGAACTTTTCGAGCGCTACCGCAATGATATCCCCGTCATCCTGCTTGACGGCAAGCAGATTGCCCGCCATTTTGTACGGGAACACAAGTTGTTGGAACTGTTGCAGTAACCGAACGAAACAAACAGCGGAGGAACGTCACCGATGAATACAAAATTCGTCGCCATCCTGGCTCTCGCGGTGGGACTTGTCGCAGGTAGTCTTCTCATGGTCCAGGCGCAACCCGACAACAAACCACTGCCACCCGACTCGCGCATCCAGAAACTTCTGGACTCGAACGATCAGATCCTGAAGAACCAGGACCAAATCCTGAAGAATCAAGACCAGATGATGAACGACATCACTGAAATCAAGAAAGGCGTGTTTCAGTTGCGTGTCCGCACAAGCTAGCCCGCGCCCGCCGCGAATACGATTTCCTTAGCGATTCTCCGCGCTGCGTGGGCGGGATTCTTTGCCGCAATAATAGGCCTTCCCACAACAACGTAGTCGGCGCCCGCGATGATGGCTTCGGCGGGCGTTATCGCGCGTCGTTGATCACCCAACTCGGTCTTCGCGGGACGCTGAGGGGAGCTCCACCGTGCTGAGAATGTCACGGAACTTCAAATTGAGAAAACATTCCTTGCCCCGTTCCATGGAAGGATTCGACGATTTGCGGCCCGACACGCGTGAACAACTGCCTCCCGACCTTGAACACATCCACGACGTCGCGCGTGACGTAAACCAGCGCCACGATAAGCTTTGATTTCATCCAACCCGCATGGTAGGGAAAACTTCGTGACCGCACACGCGCAACCACGGCAAGGGACAGCTCCGTTGACGGTGTTCTCTCCCGCAAAAATCAATTTGTATCTGCGCATCCTGGGAAAGCGACCGGATGGCTATCACGAGATCGAAACCCTGATGCTGCCTCTTGGTTTCGGCGACGAGATCACGTTGCGACCCCACAAAGACGGTCTGATGCTCGAGTGCGACAACCCGAGCCTGCCGACGGACGATTCGAATCTGGCGTTGCGCGCAGCAAGACAATTGGCGGAGCGATGCGGCGTGAAGCGGGGAGCGAAGATCGCCTTGACGAAACGCACACCGCTGGCGGCCGGGCTCGGTGGCGGGAGCAGTAATGCCGCAGCTGTGTTGCTCGGTCTCAAGCAATTGTGGGGACTGCAAGCCGACGACTCGATTCTCCACGAACTGGCCGCTGGCATGGGGTCGGACATTAATTTCTTTATGGCGGGTGGAGCCGGGCTGTGTCGCGGTCGTGGCGAACGAATCGAGGCAATCCCCTGCAAGCTTTCGGCGTCCGTCTTGCTGGTCAATCCGGGGTTCGGCATCTCGACCAAATGGGCTTATGAGACCTGGGCCAAAGCGGCGGCCGAGTCACGGTTGACAGTGTCCCCGCCACAAGTTAGTCTGCTGCTGCGCGCTTTGGCGGAGGACGACCTGGCCGGGGTTTCACGATGCCTCTTCAACTCGTTGGAGGCGCCGTCGATCCGCAAGTTCCCCGTTCTGGAATTGATCAAGAACGCAATGCGCGACAACGGGGCCAGCGGCGCGCTCATGAGCGGCAGCGGCGCCACGGTTTTCGGTTTGTTTGCCGACCCGAAAGCTGCGGAAAAATCAGCTCTAAGAGTCCGTGAACAATTTGGGCCAAGCATGTGGACAAAGGTGACGCGGTTCGCATCCGCGTGCAACCGTTAACAGCAAGCCCTGAGCAGCGTCGTTCGGTCTGCCCGGTAGTGTAATTGGTAACACAGCGGCCTTTGGAGCCGTATTTCCTGGTTCGAGTCCAGGCCGGGCAGCCAATCCTCACCTGACCGCCGCCTTCTGGCATGGCATGTTGAGTGCTTCCATGGTTCTGGAGCTTGGAGTGCTCGTAAAGCATGGCCAGTATTTCAGAAGACGAAATCCAGCAGTTGCTCCGAACCGTGGAGATGTTCGAAGCGATTACGGAATCTCAGCCCGAGGATTATCAATCCTGGGAGATTCTGAAGGAGGCGTACGCCAAATTGGGCCGCCTCGACGAAAGCCTGGCCGCCTCCAAGAAGCTGGCCAAAGCCCACATCTCTCTCGGTCAAATCTCTCAAGCCATCCTCGAGTACGAGGGTATCCTTCAAGAGCACCCGAACGATCCGGAGGTGCTCAAAGCCCTGAAGGAACTCGAGGCGAAGACTTCCCAACTGGCTGCAAATCGACAACCCTCTGGGGCGCCGTCACTGCGTGAGGACTCCAAGCCGACACCACTTGCCCCGGCGCTGGCCGCCGGGACAGCGGCGCCCCCCCCTTCTCCTCCGCCACCGCTCACACACGAAGATGGCAACAAGGCGCTGATTGATGTGTTGATCGCGGAGAAACTGCTCACGCCACAGGCGGTCGAACCGCTGGTGAAACGCCTCACATCAGGTCCCGCCAACTCCGGCGAGAGTCCGACGCCTTTCGTGCTTGCCCAGTTGCTGATCGAAGAACAACTGGTGAAGCAGGACGATATCCTGACGGTACTGGTCGACCGTAGTGGTTTGCCGTACCTGCCGTTGTCGACTTACGACGTGGATCGTGACGCCGTCTGCCTGCTGCCACGGGACATCTGCTTCGAAAAGTGCATCGTCCCGTTCGACCTGATCAGCCGCTCGGTATTGATTGCCACCGCGAACCCGCTCGACACGGCGGCGCGCAGCCAGGCGGAGGTCATGTTGGCCTATAACGTGTTCTGGTACGTGACCTCGCCCGAGGAAATCCATGCGGCACTGCGGCGCGCCCATGGGCTCGATTCCAAACATCCCGCGGGCGCCCGCGCTCCTGGTAAACCATGAAATCATTCGGAGAAAGAATCGCCGACACATTGCTGGCGGATGGGTTGCTTACCGAAGAGCAACTCAACGAAGTCCTCGACGTTCAGAAGAAACAGGGCGGTCGGCTGCTGAAGTTGCTGTTGGAAAAGCAACTGGTCACCGAGCAGGACATGATGGTCAGCATGGGCCGCTGTCTCGGCGCGCACCCGGTCACACTCGCCAAGATGCGCGTTCCCCAGGACGTCATTGACCTCATCCCGAAAGATCTTGGCCAAACCTACAAGATGGTCGCCGTCGCCCGCCTGGGGCGGAGGCTGTTCGTGGCCATGGCCGACCCGTTGAACGTGCTCGCATTGGACGATCTGCGCCGTGTTCGGCCGAACGTACAGATCGTCCCGCTGATCAGCACCGAGAAAGCGGTCACCGATTTCCTCAACAACGCCCAAACACAAGTCGGCGGGGGGATCGACGCGATCCTCAAAGAAGTCGATGACTCCGAGATCGAGTTGGCAAAGGATAAACAGGACGAAATCAACCTCGACCAACTCGTGGAAAGCGGCGAGGAAGGCCCGGTCATCAAACTGGTCAACCTCATGCTCGTCCAAGCCATCAAAGACCGGGCCAGCGACATTCACATCGAACCATTCGAGAAACAACTTCGTCTCCGCTACCGCGTGGACGGCGTGCTGTATGACTCGACCGCACCGCCGAAGGGATTACAGTCCGCCATCGCGTCACGCATCAAGATCATGGCGAATCTCGACATTGCCGAGCGCCGTCTGCCGCAAGATGGCCGCTTCCGCATCAAACTGGCCGGGCGCGAAGTCGATTTGCGCGTCTCGGTGCTGCCGACCGTCCACGGCGAAAAGATCGTCATGCGCGTGCTCGACAAGGGCACCCTCAGCCTCAATCTCGACGGCTTGGGGCTTCCCCCTGACAACCTTGAGAAATTCAAGAACGCCATCGACGCGCCGCACGGGATGATCCTGATGACCGGCCCCACCGGCTCCGGAAAAACGTCCACACTGTACGCCGTGCTGACGCAGTTGAACACCAGTGACGTGAACATCGTGACCGTCGAGGACCCGGTTGAATACCAAATGGTCGGGGTCAACCAGGTGCAGGTAAAGCCCGAGATCGGACTGACGTTTGCCAGCGGGCTGCGTTCGATCCTGCGCCAGGACCCGGATATCGTCATGGTCGGCGAAATCCGCGACTCGGAGACCGCCGACATCGCGGTGAAGGCCGCGCTCACGGGACATTTGGTATTGTCCACCTTGCATACCAACGACTCGCCCGGTGCCATCGCGCGGCTGGTGGACATGGGAATCGAGCCGTTTCTGGTCAGTTCCTCCCTGCTCATGATATGCGCCCAGCGTCTGCTCCGTAAGATTTGTCCGCATTGCAAGGAGGCTTTCAAAGTCCCGACGGACGTGACCTCCCGGCTCGGCCTCAGCAATGAAGACGTGTCTGCCAACACCTATTATCGTGGCTGCGGCTGCTCACGCTGCAAAGAAACCGGCTTCCTGGGACGTCTGGCGATTCTGGAGGTTCTCGCCATTACCAACGCCATCCGCGAGCAAATCCTTCACGACACCAGTGCCAAAGTCCTTAAGGACCTGGCACTTAAGGAAGGCCTGAAGACGCTTCGCTTGGCGGGACTGGAAAAGGCCAAAGCGGGCCTAACGTCCTTGGACGAAGTGCTCCGGGTTTCAGGCAGCGAGGTCTAGAAACCATGCGCCGTGACGTTCCCCGCCGGCCATCCCGTCGCAAACCTGAGATTTTGGCGTCTCCGATAACAGGATTGTGCTTTTCAGCCCGAAAAGTTGGCCGTGGCATACCGGCTGCTCAGTAACTTAGCGAAAGACGTTTGGGTAACAAACAGGGATTAGCCAACATGAGATTGCCGTTTTTTCGCAGTTCGAAGGTCGAGACTACCAAGGTAACCGTGGCCGCCCCGCCGCGTCCCTCGACGCCGCGTTTTACGCCGCCGAACCCCAATCCGCCACCGACTCCGACGTCACGTACAAACCTTCACTTGGCCGAGACTCAATTGATGAGACATCCAGTGAATGTGAATGCGACGAAAGCAGATTCGGAGTCGCTGGTGACCCCCACCGGTGAGAGTCGGCCTGCAGCTTCGACAAACGGACAGACGATTGCCCTGTCGCTGAACTCCATTTCTCAGCAATTGCCCGGAAATTTCCTTGCCACGGTGGGAACGGAGAACCTCCGCCGCGTCGTCGTGAATATACCCGCTGACTGGGTGTTACCGCAGTTGGCAAGGGGCCGCGTTACCATTACGTTGGCCGACCTGATGCCGTTGCTGCCCGAGGACCTCCAGCGCCGACCGTTTCCTGCGGGCAACAGCCAACATGCCATCGTACTGCCTCTGGCGGACATCGTGAGCGCGCTGCCGGTTGACCTGATGCAGCCTCAGAACCAGACCGAGGTTGACCTCGACACTCCCGAATTTGCGCAATTCCCAAATCTCATCGACGATGTCGCCGACAAAACTGCCACTGAGGAGAAGCCCGCCATTCAAGACTCCGCCGCTGCTGAGGAGTTGCAGACTCCCGCGCCAGACGTCAGTGCACGGTCACCGGAAGAGACACTGGTGCCCGAGGCACCGGCTCCTGCCCCCGACCAAGAAGAGCAACCAGCCCCGCGCGTTCTGGCTTGGAACATGGCCAAGCCCATTCCCGCTGCCAACGAAGCTCCGGCACGATCCGCCGCGGCGCAGCCCTCGTCCGATGGTATCGAGGGGATCACCGTCAGCCTGCGAAGTCTTGTCGCCGTCATGCCGGACCAATATTTCATCTGCCCACGCACCGACCTGTGGCGGCGCATCGATTTGGATACCCGCATCGCGCTCCCGGCGGACCTGGTCGTGCCGCAATTGAAGATTGCGCGCGTACGCCTTCCGCTGGCGGTTGCCGTCGGCCTGATACCGCGCTCGATCCTCGCTTCGCCGCTACCGTCCATCTCCGATGAGACCATCCCGATTGCGTTGCAGGAGATCGTGCCGCAATTGCCGTTGAATCTCTTTGCCAGTCAAACGAAGCAGTCGGACCTCCACGAGATCGATTTCAGCGACAGTGAGATTCCAACCCCCTTCGCCGAGAAGAACTTCACGCCAGCCACCGTCGAAATTCGCGCTCCCGAGTCCGTACTACTGCCGCCCCCTCATGCGCCCGTCCAACCCGAACGACCAGCGGAGACTGTCGAAGTGTCTTCCGGCGCGCTGGAAGACGAGGCTGTATCAATTTTCGCGGAGAAATCGGCCGCCGCCGAGCCGGTGATTGAGCAACCATCTGCCACCGTGGAAGCGAATGTCGAATCGCCGACATCGGTGGAACCGACGACCGTCGAACCCGTTGCCGAGCCTGCTGCTCCTCTCGTCGAGGCGACGGAAGAACCAATATTCGCCGAAGCCCCGCAGGCAGTCGAAACGACCGCGACCACCGCAGAGACCGAGGCCGGCGAACCCGCGTCCACCGAGCAGCCTGTCGTTGAGCAAGCGTTCTCCGAACCGATTGCCGAAGTCGTTTCGCCGACGCCGACCATAACGGAACCGGCCACACAGGCTGAAGCAGAATTGGCGGAAGCTGCGGCGGAGGTCGCCACGCCTGCACCTGTCGCCGCCGAACAACCGACAACTGCCGAAACGCAGCAGACGACCGAGCAGGCTGCGGCACCGTCCCAGCCGGCCGAGGCGACGACGACCGAAGCCGGGCAGGAAGCCCAGATCTCAGAGCCAGCAGCGCCCGCGTCGACTGTTGGGTCGACTCCCGATCAAGTCCTCGCGAACCTCAACCGCTGGAGTCTTGCCGATCTCGCGCGGATCGAAGGGATCGGTCCTGTCCTCGCCCAGCGGATCATCGAATTTCGCAATACCCACGGTGGATTCAAGTCCATCGAAGACTTGCACCAGATTCCCGGTGTCGGTCGCCGGCTGTTTCGGACGTTGGCCAGCCCGTCGCGCCGTGGCCTCAACCGGCTGCTCGGGGTCGAGCACAACGAAGAGCTTACGCTGCAGGAAATCGTGCGGCTCACCAGCCAGCTCAAGGGTGTGGCCGGCTGCATTCTGGCCATGTCCGATGGCGTGTTCCTGACCGGTGAATTGCCGCCGCACCTGGATCGCGAAACGATCAGCGTGTTCGCGCCCCAATTGTTCCGCAAGGTCGGGCGCTACATGAAAGAACTGCGCGCCGGACAGGTCACGCGGTTGTCCGTGTTCACCGACCAGCAACCGATCAGCATTCTGCGCGCGGGCGATATCTTCCTCATCGTCCTGCACGATAACCGTCACTTCAGCAAAGCGTTGCTGCGACGTTGCGAACGCATCAGCCAGGAACTCGCCCGGCTGTGCCGGCAGCGGACCGCCGAGTAAGGGAGCCACATCATGTCGATCATCAACTACGTCAACAAAGAAATCCAATTCAAGATCGTCTATTACGGTCCCGCGTTGTGCGGCAAGACGACCAACCTGACCTACATCCACAGCCAGGTGGCGGAAGCGCACAAAGGCGAACTGGTGTCACTGGCCACCGCGGCGGACCGCACGCTGTTCTTTGATTTCCTGCCGCTGAACGCGGTCGTCGTCAGGGGGTTCAAAACGAAATTCCAACTATACACGGTACCTGGCCAGGTCATCTACAATGCCACGCGCCAACTCGTGCTGCGCAGCGTCGATGGCGTCGTGTTTGTCGCCGATTCGCAGTGGGACAAGATGGAAGAGAACATCGAGAGCTTCAAGAACCTCGAGGAAAACCTTGTGCGCCAGGGCACGAGCCTCGATCAAATTCCGTACGTGCTCCAGTACAACAAGCGCGACCTGTCGAATCCCGCGCCCGTGCATTACCTTGATTTCGTGCTGAACAACCGCAGCGTGCGCGTGCCGAGCTTCGTGGGCATCGCCACTTCGGGTCAGGGCGTGTTCGCCACGCTCAACGCCATCTCGCGGCTCTTGTTGCAGAAGTTCGCGCATGAGAACGAAACCGCGTCCGCGAAGCAGCAGTCATCCCAGACCGCGACCGCACCGGCATCGACCGCGCTGTCGGGGATTGCGGCCGCCGCGGCGCGCCGTTGAACCACGCGACCAACGCGATCAGTTCGTAGGCGACACATATGCAGGCACTGGCAATCCTGACGGTTGAATCGGCTGAGCGCCTCCTCAAAGCGCTTGAAGAATACCTCGACCATTCCGAGGCGTCCTATGCGCTGATCATCGATCGCGGCGGCGCCATCCTCAGCCAGCTCGGGGAGATTCCTCCGTCGGTGGACGTGACGACCCTTTCCGCGTTGGCGGCGGGAAGCTTTGCGGCGACGCGTGAGCTGGCCTTGCGCGTGGGAGAAGCCGAGTTTTCCGCATTGCACCAGCAGGGCAAGAATTCCCAGATTCTCATTTGCTCCATCCAGGACGAAGCGATGTTGCTGACCGTCTTCGGTCCGAAAACGACGCTGGGGTTGGTGCGTTTCTATTCGGCCCGGGCGGTGAAGCAAGTCGCCACGATCCTAGATCGGGCGCGGGGCGAGTCCCGGATTCCCATCGATCTCGGCCACGAAGTCACCAGCGGCCTCCGGGACGTGTTCCACGATCCCTCGCTGCGCTCGTAGCGGCGGGCAAAAACGAGTCCACGTTTCCGCTTCGAGTTCATTCCTTGTTCGGCCCGATAACTTTCTAATGGCGCTCGCCAAGTATCTGTCGCTTAGGCAGATTGATGTGTATACCACACGGCGTACGATCTGTGTTCGTTTCGCAAAAAATGCGACCCCTCTCCCCTATCAAAAAACTGCGCTGATTGCGCACTAGGTTCAAGGCCGACTCCAGGAAGAAATTTACGGCGACAAGACGGGGCGTACACCCGGGTCTTTCTTCCCCGCACGTTTCGGCTGGAACGCCCGGTCATCTCAGAAGATGAGGAAATGAACCAGATCCGTCCAACCAGACTGTCTCCCGGAGCGCAGTGAGCCGAAGCCCTGAGTCCGCGAAGGGGAAGGACCGCGGTCGTTTGGCAAACCAGGGAACATGAGGGATTTGCTGTCACACGACGAACAGTCCGCGATGATTTCGCGGAGTTTATCCTGAGCGCAGCCGAAGGGCTGGAATGCCACCCCCTCTTGACCGTCAACTCGTATGAGAATTCTGTTCTCGCGAGGGGCCACCCAAAACTTGACGTGCGTCCCTTTGGCAGGCTGACGACGCGAAACGTCTGTGGTTGGGGGTGCACGCCGCAGACTCTATCTTGATCTAAGGAACACGTTGTGAATAACCGATGTGGCTCTACTGGGTGAGCCGGAAGAGAATGTCGTTGGCTACAGCTGTGAAGTATGGCTGGAGCTGGCTTGGAGTGTCGGCGAGGAGGGCCAAACCAGTTGGCTGTTGCGAATTGTAATTCACACTATTGGTCGCATTCGCCACTTGTGCAAGGAAATCTATGTTGACATCGGCACCCCCCAGCCCAATCGAATAGACGAGGATGCCATTGGCTCGCATGAGATTGGCAGCCTGGATGCACTGAGCCAGCGCCTCGGCCGTGACGTTGGCGCGGGTGAAACTTTCCATGTTGGTGTTCCCGGTCGCATAAAACTGGCTGATGCCGCACCACGGTGTGCAACCGCTGGAACCGCTTGGATCGCTAACACTGCCATCGTCGGAGATGTAGCACCCGTAGGCGTTGTCGCTCCCGCTTTGCGCGCTACACGTGTAGGGCGTATTTGTGCTGAAAAAATATACGCCACTCCCCGGAGGATCTATACCGCCAAAGATGAGCGTATTTGTCGTCCCGCCGCAAACGAACGGTTGCCCGACCATATTGGCCAGACCATCGGTGAAAAAGACAACGACCTTGAGGGCGACTTCGCTCGAAGGAATGGTGACGCTGTTTTCCTGAATGAGAGCGTTGGTCAGGCCGCCCACGGAGTAGGTGCCACCGCACCACTGCAGATTGTTGGCTGCCGTTGTGATGGCCGATTTGAAGGGTTGTTCCATGATGACGTCGTTTGTGGCCGTGGAACCAAAACTCGCCATGGACGCCTCGTCGATGGTGTCGCTAAAGTAATTGATGAAACTCGTAACGGCACCGGGAAGAGCGGCGCCGCCCCCGGTCGAACCGCCATCTGGATTCATCGACCCGGAATGATCCAGCGCTAGCGCCAGAATCACCTTCGTGCGCGTGGCCTGGGCGCTCTCGCCCACCGTCAGCGTCTTCCACGAATTCCCGCCAATCGCCGGCAACACGCCAATGAAAAAGGTGTTGATGACAACGCTGGCCTGGACATTGAGAACCGTGTTGTTATTGGAAGTGACGAAACTGACGGCGAGCGACGGCGGGGCGACATCGCGTCCGGAGGTGCCGTAATTGAGGGCGAATGTGTTGCTGGCGATCAGGCTGGCCTGGGTCGTTCCCTGCCAATAGTTGCGCATGCCGTTCAGACAGGCGGAATCCACCGCTTTGGACAGCCGGGCCCTGGTGATGTAGGCAAAACCAAGGTCAACTCCCAATCCAACAAAGCCCAGCATTACGACCAGCATGAGAACGAACATAATCAACGTCTGTCCGTGTTCGCGCTGTCGGAAACGATCCGTTATTCTTCGCATAGCACGCATGATAACACCCTAAAAATACGCGGCATCGTACAGCTGGTTCGTCACCGCGAAGCCGTGGAGATTGCCAACCAGAACGTTGCCCAGAGAAGTCACCGGCGTAAAGTTGTAGAACACTTCGGCCACAAACGTGGTTTGATTGGATTGCGGGATGGCTGAAGCACTACTCGCCGCGCTAACATTGGGCAGCTTGGCGGTGCCATTCAGGACCCCGATCTTGCTGGGGAGCGTTAGCTTTCCCTCCGAAACCTGATTTGAGATCACATAGCTATTGCCGGTGTTGACTACCGCCGAGATGATCACTTCCCCGTTCGACGTAATGCTGAGGGGACTCGCCTCGGCGATGACGCCCGCGATAGCATTCGAGATCGCGGCGTCCGTGCTACTCGCAACCGAACCACGGGCCGCGAGATTGGCTCCCTCGCGAGACAGGTTGATGATCACCTGATCCGTGGAGATCGATCGACAGAAATCGATCATCCCAAACAACAGGAATAGAACAATGAACGCAACGAACATGAACTCAACCAATGCCTGGCCGGACTGGTTTCGTCCCATCGACATCCATTTGTGTGTCAATCTCATCGCCGGAACCTAATTATCCATGGCGGGGTTGAACGGTTCGTTTCGGAATGCCGTACTGGTCGTGAACGTGTACGTGTTGTTCGGGAAGAACGCACCCACCGGTGTCAGCAGTTTCAGCGCGGTCGTTAAAGAGATAACCACCGTCTGGTCTTTACCGCCGGCAGAGTTGCTGACCACGGCGCAGGTGGGGCATGGAAGGGTACTCACGGTAATCTGTGAAACGTCAATTCCAGCCGAGTATTGCCTGGCGACGTTGATGATTGATTGCACCCGCGACAGCGCGCCGTTGGTGCTGCTCATGTGCTGACCGGTCACCGCGTATCGACCGGCCTCGCGAAGCGCGTACGACAACGTCTCTTGTGTCCAGAAAAGCCTTCCGAAATCCAAGACTCCGAGGGTGAGCAATAAGAAGAGTGGCAGAATCAGCGCAAACTCCACCATCGAGTTTCCGCTTCGGGCGCGAACCAGCCTGCCGAACTTGACGGCGATCATGCTAAGCAGTTTCACAACTCTTCTCCTTGATAGTGCGACCTCGTTTGACCATATCACGCCTGTTGCCAATGTCCACCGTCGATTTTATGCATTTTTCGTGCCCGTTCACCTTGATACCGAGAGACTTGCCATCTACCAGCAAGTGCTGCCACCCTGCATGCCAAGACCTAGCTGAGAAAGCCGTCGATACTACTACTCCCGCCCCAACGACTTGCCCCGGTCCGAAAGCCGCTCGTCTGTCCAACCGCTGAACAGATATGACCAAATATTGTAAACCCCGCTGAACAACTCCGGTGTTGCAAACCCGCAAGAATCCCTATCATTCCGGCGAAACATTCTCAGTCCGTCACCGCTTCAGCCACCGGCACCGATACACCTGTTTCCCCGCCGCCACAAACTCCTTCTCGAAATCTGTCCGCGCTTCCGGTGGCAAGACGACGGGGTCCGCTTCCGTGAACCGGGCGCTTCCCTCGAACGCTCGTTGAATCCACTCGAAATACTCCTCGTGGTCGGTGGCGCAATTGACTGCGCTGTCGGGTGTCATCGTGCGATGCAGATCGGCCAGGAAGTCCGCAGAAATCAGCCGCCGCGCATGATGGCGTCGCTTCGGCCAGGGATCAGGGAACAAAATATGGTAGGTCGAAACCGACGCCTCGGGGATGAGCTTCGACACGAGGTACGTCGCTTCCAAGCGAACGAGCCGCACGTTGTTCAAGCCGCCCCGCACCGCTTTCCGATCCACTCGACGCACCCGACGAAGCAGCCGTTCCACTCCCAGAAAATTCCGCGTCGGATCCGTCGTCGCCGCCCAGAGCAGAAACGAACCCTTGCCACAGCCCAGGTCGATCTCAATGGGCTGGTCCCGCTCAAACACCGCCCGCCAATCGAGTGGTTCAAACCAATTGGCGGGCTTGTAAATGACCGAGGAGCTGGCATTGCCCCGGACGGGGCGGCTTGACGACGCGGGCTCTGCCGCGCCGAAAGTTTGGCCCGTGGGTTTCATCGCGACCTCAGTTTATTGGCCGAACGCCCGCGTGACAAGCGGCTCGTTTCCCCTCGACGAACCCGAAGCGATCCGCTCAGGTCGCCCGCCCATTCTCCAAAATCGGGTAGGCCACGGCGGTGAGATGGGAATTAATCGCCTTCAGATTGGTCAACACATCCAGATGGATCGCGCTCGTCTCAAATGACTCCTGGAGGCCCTCCCGCAAACGGTGGAAATGGCGGTTGCGCAGATCGCGCTCAAGTTCGTTGATGTGTTGCTTGTGCCGAAGCAACTGCTCCGCGAGGTTCTTGTCCTGACTCGCAAACGCCGAGACGGCAATCTCGAAGTTCCCCAGCACCTTCTGGAAGTAGCCATCCAGTTCCCCCCACCCTTCCTTCGAGAAACCGACGTGCAACGTAATCTTCTTTTCGGCCAATTCCACCAGGTACTCGTCGATGATATCGCCGATGGTTTCCAACTCGGTCGCAAACGTGAGCAACGCGATTTCACGGCGCGAATCCTCGGTGTTCAGGGCCTGCTCGGAAATCCGCGTGACGTAGGCTTTGATCTCGTTGTTAAGCGAGTCGACCTTGTCATCCTCTTTCCGGACCTGCTCGCACAGCGCCTCACTTCCCCCCTGAAAACAGCGATAGACGCTCCGCAACATTTCCCGCACGATGTCCGCCATGTGCAGGATTTCCCGCGTTGCCTGCCCCAATGCGAGCGGCGGGCTTTCCAGTGCCGTCAGGTCGAGATAACGGGCCCCGGCTTTGTCCTCGGTGGAGGGTCCCGCCGGGATCATCCTCTCCAAGACACTCGATAGCAGGGGGACGAGCGGCAGGAATACCAGCGCAAGACCGATGTTAAACGCGGTGTGGAAATTGGCGATCAATTGCGTGTCGTGTGTCTCCCCGGCAAAACTGAGCGGCTCCAGCCATCGAATGACTTCCGGCAGCCAAGGCGCGACCACCGCCGTGCCCACCAACTTCACGAACAGAATCCCCACCGCCATGCGCCGCGTATCGCCCTGGGCAAGTCCCGCGAGAAGAGAGGTGACGCCAATGCCAATGTTGGCCCCAATGACGATCGCCAACGCGGCTCCGAGATGAATCACCTGTTGCGAGCACAGCGCGATTCCAATGCCGATGGTCGTGGTGGAACTTTGCGTGGCCACCTGCAGAAGGATTCCCAGCAACACCAGCCAGACCGGATGGTTTTCCAGAACCCGGATCAATTCGAGCACGTCCGCGCTATTCTTGATCGGAGCCACCGCCATGGACAGCACCTGAATCGCCAACAACAGGAACCCAATCCCGAAGATCGCCTGCCCCGCCCCCAGAACATTCTGCCGTTTGCTGAACAGGTAGAGCGGAACCCCGATGGCGATAAAAATGGCGTTGTAGAGGTAGAACTTGAACGCCAGAAGCTGCACCGTGACCGTAAACCCCACGTTCGCGCCCAGCATCAATGCCAGAATCTGCCGCAAGGTCGCGTAGCCGCCGTTGACCGCGTCGACCGACAGCAACGCCATGGCGGTGCTGCTCGGGGCCAGGATGGAAATGAGAAAGCCGGCCAACATCGCGCGAACACTTCCCCGGGTGGATGTTTGGACGAGCTTGCGAAACCGGGCGCCAAACACCCGATCCGTGCCCTTGCGCAAACTGCGGATGCCGAATAGCATCAACGCAATTCCCGCGAGGAAATTAAAGTAGCTCAACAAATCCCGTTGCCTCCTCCGTCGCGCCAGCCCGGTGAGGTAAATCTGGTGGCTAGGGTCAGAATCGAACTGACGACACCTGCATTTTCAGTGCAGTGCTCTACCAACTGAGCTACCTAGCCACCATGTTCAAAGTGAGGGACTTACAGCGGCCACCCGTACAGCGCCAAAGTCCACTGTCGTAACATTTGCAGTAACTTCGGCGTCCAATCTGGCCACCGCCCGCTTCTTTTGCTCCGGCCCAAGGTGCGCGTAACGCATCGTCATTGTGATCGTCCTGTGTCCTGCCAACTCTTGCACGGTGCGAATGTCCACTCCCGCCATCACCAGACGGCTAATATACGTGTGCCGCAGGGAATGAAATACAACGTCCTTGCCTAATCCCGCAAGTTTTTTCGCGCTCTCAAACGCCTTGCGCCACTGCTGCGGCCCGAACACCAGCCCGTCCGCCCTGTCCCCTGCCGCGCTCTTGTACTCTCGCAATGCCTGCTCTAGCCGCTTGGTCATCGGATTGCATCGCGGGTCGCCGTTCTTGGTGTAGTAACTGGCTACGGACACCGTGCCGCGTGCGAAGTCCACGGCCTGCCAGCGCAACGACCGAAGCTCACCCGCCCGAAAGCCAGTGTCCACCGCCGCCAACACCAAGGTTTTCAACCGCTGGTCACAATGCTTTAGCAACTCGGTTTCTTCCTCCAATGTCAACCACCGCAACCGAGCATTGTTCTCGCGGTAAAATCGCACCTGTCGCACTGGATTGTCCACCGTCCAACCCCATTTGATTGCCATGTTGAAAAGATTCTTCAGGCACGCCAATTCGCGGTTAGTCGTGGCGTCCGCATAACCTGCCGCCTTGCGCTGTGCCTTGTACTGCTCGACGCCAAAGGGACTGATCTCATCCAGACGCTTTGAGCCGAACACGTCGCACAACGCTTGCAGCGCATACGTCATACGCTCCGCTGACCGCGCCTTGTGATTCTCCCGATAGTATTTGTGGTACTCACCGACAGCATTGGTGAATTGCCCCTTCTCCGCGTCGTAATGCCCGAATAACGGGGCTTTCAGCGGTCGCTCGACAAGCTTGCCTTCCAATGCCTCAACGCGCTTCTTTTCGGCAACCTCACGCGCTACGGCTTTGCTCACCTCGCCAATCGCACCTTGGTACCGTTTGCCTTTGACCGTAAATTGATAATACCAACTCTTGCCACGCGGATAGATATGGTGTGAGCCTCGCGGCCTACGCTTTTCCTGCTTTGGTGCTTGCGCTGCTACGTCTTGAGCTTCGTTCATGTCTGCCCTTTCTCCCCTGAGACTGGACGGCTTTTAGCTCGCCCTTGTGCATCTTCTCCAACATCGTCAGCAACCGCACCGTTTGCGGGCCAGCGGGCCGAAAGCCTGTTTCCAGATGGCTGACATGCTTCTGGTCAACTCCCAACCACTCGGCCAACTGCGCCTGATTCAGACCCGCTGCTGCCCGAAGCTGGCGAATCTTGTTCGGTGTCCAAACCTTCACAAGCCATATGGTATCACAGATACTATTCAAGTCAAGCCCTCAATTCGCCAGAGTGTTCACCGTGCCGTTATGCAATCGCCGCGCAACGGCTTCCGCAACGTCCACGCCTTCTAGCCCGTGCATATAGGCATCCAGTTCCACCGCGTCAAACACCAACTTGCGCCCCTGCCGTCGAAACGGAATCTGTCGCCGTGCCACTGCCGCATACACCGCCCCCTCAGTCATGCCCAGATACTCCGCCGCGCCCTTCACGGTCAGATAACGCACACCAAGGGGCAACGGACGTGTTTCCGTGGCTGTGGAGAGGGATTGCCCGCCACGCGGGGAGCGCGGTACGGTCGCTGTGGCAATCGGGGCGATCATGCTCGTGTGCGAGAAGCAAAAGGCAAGAAGGGTGTGGATTTCTTCGGGATTTCAGGGGCTTCTTGCTTTTTGCCTCGGCGGGTTGCGGTCATTGCGCCCCCTTCTTGGGCCACAAAAGCGTTGCGGGCCGTCCACTGGTGCCGTGCTCGGCAACGTGAATTTGCTCCCACACCCGCAGAGTTTGCAGCGCCTTGTCAAAGGTGTTCTTGTCCATCTTCAACTCGCGGCTCGCCCGCCAGTATGGAACTCCCTCTAGACAGGCATGGGTTTGAATGTAGGCCAAAAGCTCCATCGCCTTCGACGCGATGAACCCACTCGTCAGCGGGCCACCGCCGAACACCTTGCGCCAAGATTTTTCCGCGCAGTCGGCAATCTCGATTGCATGGGCCAGCGCCCACTCGCTCACGTTTGCAGTGCCGTTGCGTGAGACTTGCAGCTTCAACGCAATCTTTCGCACATGGTCGGGCTTGCGTGATGCAAAGCCGCAGCCGTTAGCCGCCGCTTCGCGTTTTTGCTGCCGATACCATTTGTCCCACAACACCAACGCTTCGGGCGTCCAGTGAGCCGCTCCCTTAGCGCCTTCGGCCAGCTTCCGCAGGCTGTCGGCCAGTGCCGCGACTTCGGGTTGCTCAATCGGCAGCGGTTCGGGTAAGTCCTTTGAATCGCCTTCCGCGTAGAAGGGTAGAATCCGCGACGTGAAGCCCCCATAATCGCCCGTCCGCAGATTCCCTTGCAGCAACTCCAAAGTCGTTGCCCCTAGTATCGTCAGCGTGGGCTTGTCTATCGTCACGGCCTTGCCGCCGTTGCGTCCACGAAAACGCAACTTGATTCTGTCCGCGCCTTGCCACATGGAATTGAGGGCTTGCGAGATTCCGCTTCCGTATTCTTTCGCAGCCAACACTAGTAGGCTTGAAAACTCGTCCAACAGTAGCAACCGCAACGGCCACTCTTGAAACTCATCGGGCAGCGCCTCAAACGAAAAGCCTTCGGCCATGCGATAAGGTGTGGCTTCCGTTTCAAGACACTGGATCACCCGCGCCGCGCAACTCAATGCCGTGGACTTACGCGCCGCCGCAACACGACCCGCAAGCAGATAGTAGTTCTGCGGATACGTCGTTGTGTTCCCGTAGGGCCAGTAAACGTCCCGCCCTAAAATCGTGTCCATGCACGCCAGCGCCCCCGCCAAGTGGAAGGCATAGCTCGGCTCAGTGCGCGGCTCAAACAAGGCGAAATAGTCGCCAATCCAACCGCCTAGGTCGTCACAGAATCGCTTGGGCAAGCCGTAGCTCACGGTCTTGGTCGGCTCGGTCAACACGTCCACGGCTGGCGACCGCTCCGCAAACCCAACCGCAGAACCCGTGTCGGGCTTGGGAGAAAGGCAAGAAGCAGGTGGAGTCTCTAGGGTTTCGACGGGCTTATTGTTACCTTCTGTCGCGAATGCGGAGTTGGCAAGGGCGCTCACAGGTGGTGTATTCATCGTCTGAGCGCCTCCGCTGCCCGCCGTTCTCGCTCTGCTTTGATGCGCTCGACTTGCTCGCGGCTGAATAGCCTCACGCCTCCGACTGTGCGGATGACTGGCAGTCGAAGCTCGTCGGCGATTCGCTTCACTGTTGCCGTGGAGCAACCGCAAAAAGAGGCGGCATCCTGTGGCGTGAAGTATTCGGGGTTTGTGTCTGAGGTCATAACTGGACTCCTTGGGTTCTGGACAAGAAAAAAAGACCGTCTCCTGTCAAACTCACGGCCTTCTGACTGTTTATGGATACAATCATATGTACTGTAATTTAAGACAGGATAGTAAAGGGCGCATCCGTGCCCAAATGGACTTCGGGGATTGCTAAGGAAAGCCGCTTTCTAACGGTGAATCTTCGCCTTGCGTAGGTGGAAGCGCACGATGTCGGCAGTTAAGCTGAAGCTAATGCCGTCAGGTGAATAGGCCCGCCAGAACTGACTTAGGACATTGGAGATCGTGTGGTTATGGAGACGCTTCGGAAGCCGTGATCTTCCCAAAATCTGTTTCAGCTTCAGCATCATTTTCGTTGCGTAGGGCTGGTGCGTATGCTCGTGCTCTCCCAACTCGATACCGACAGCCTTGGCTTCGACCCGCTTGACCTTGCGTGACGGCACATGCCTGATTTTCTGCATCGCCTTCACGCGCCGCATTTCGTCCGGCGTCGGCAAGCTCGCTCCACGCCGCAGATTCAGTCGCCTCACCTTGCCGCGCATTTCGGCCTCCTGTGGCGAGTCCTGCGCCAGCTTCTCTTGCGCTTCCTTCAGACCGCGAGGACTGATTAGCGCGGCTTCCAAGTCGCACAGGTTCACATTGTACTTCTCAGCCAAGCCGATCAGCAGTGTGTCGTAGGTATCCAAGGCATGTAGGTGCTTATAGGCATCATGCCGCAAACCCGATTGCGTCCGCGCCTGTTGTTCGGTGATGCCCTCTCGCTTCAACAATTCCGCAAAGTATTTTTTTCGAGTTTCGGGGTTCTTCGGCATCGCCTGCTCCCACTTGGCGAGAAAGTCTTTGCGGTACTTGTCGCGGAAAGAGATGTTGCTCCGCAGTCGCTTCACGATCCTCGCGTTGCTGCCTCGCTTGCCTTTCGGTTGCACGAGCCGAAACGTCTCGCGGTTTTTCTCCAACCTGTCAGCAAACGCTTCGACATCCTCAACCGACAAGAGCAGCGGCTTGTAACCCATCACCCGATCAATCGCGTCTAAGTCGGCGTCAGCGGGCAGTGCCTCTACCTGCTTCGCCTTGTCCCGATATTCGGGATTGGCTTCGACAAACGCCCGCAGATTCGCACGTGCCCGCTCCGATTCCTCTGGCAGAGTCCCGCGCTTGGCAACATGGAGAAATGTCGCCAATTCGTGAAACCGCGATTCTTTGTCTTCGTTCACAACGTCCGACTCCGTTGCGGGGCGGGGCGGGGCGTAGTCAGCCGACACCCCCCGACGCAAGTTCGCGTGGTTTGCTGTGAATTCTACCGCCGCGTTGCGGGCCGTGGCAATGCCCCAGAATCAGCTACGGGTGCGCTCCTGCCGCACACGCGGTTGGCGCGGGTACACCCAGACGGTTATCGTTACTGGCACAACTACTGCTCACCAAGCAGGATAAGGACATATTCAATGAGACTCCCGTTCCTTGCAGCCCTCCTTTTGATCGCGACGACGCACCGATCTATTCTGGCACAAGACGCGTTTTTGTCAGGAACCTCTCAAGAGATAGGCAACACGACCTTCTATAACTTTACCGACTCCGATGGGAATTACCACTTTGGTTCCAGTCAACAGATCGGCGGCACAACCTTCCACAACCTCTCCGATAGCTCTGGCAATTACACCTTTGGCACCAGCCAACAGATCGGCAACACTGCCTTTCACAATTTCTCAGATAACTCTGGTAATGACTTGTTCGGCACAAGTGGTCAAATCGGCAACACAACTTTTCACAACTTCTCAGACTCTCGCGGCGGGTTCGGTTATGGCACGAGTCAGAGAATTGGCAACACGGTATTCAACAATCTGACGTACTCTGCTGGACGCACAAGATTCGGCACGAGTTTCAGCATGACTCCCACTTGGAATTCCTCTGACTATCGTGGTAATGATGGGACGCCCAACCAAAGGCCGTTTGCAGTAACACCAACTGATGAGCAGCGCGACGACGACGAACACCCTGACAGTGACGTGGCGGGACAAACGACCTATAGCGACTTGAATTACACACCCAGTGCGTTGCCGTATCAGACCAGCCGTCAGACGCCGACGGCGGCCACTATAGCCGAAGCAAGCCAAGCGAAGCAGGCGCAAACAACCCGCCCTCCCACTGAATACCCGCAGTTTGTTCTACAAGGAATCATATACGCCCGTGACGGCAGCGAAGCGATGATAAATGGCATGAGCCTTCGGGCGGGTGACGCCATCGAGGGCGCACGAATTACTTCCATTGAGCGTGACGCGGTGAGATTGAACTTCAACGGAAGCGAGGTCGTCCTGCATCTGCAATGAAAACGATTCCCGCTAGCGAAAGGTTGGTAAAGAAGATTCAGCATGACAACCCCTGAAAAAAAGGCCCGTAGACGGTGGAAGGCCATTGCCGCAGCGTATCAACGTGGCGCGGCAGCGCAGCGCGAAGATCAGCGTGGCGCGAAGATGACAAAACCCCGTAGATCGTGGGTGTATTATTTCGGGCTAGTGCTCAGCTCCAGCTTTCTCACAAAGACCCCGCCATTCAAGGAATGGCCGAATTGGGTTTGGCTAATCCTGCTTTTTCTAAGTGTACCCCTTGTTGCCACCTGGCAAAGAAGGCGTGTCGAAGCAGAAGAACATGAACGCGATACTCCGCGACAATGACTGTGGCCGAGCGTCGTTGCGATGCAACACACGGAAAGGCAAATGAAACGCACCGTCGGCAGAAACGTGATAAGAGTAATCGCCATCTTGTACGGTTTGCTTGGGGTCGTACTGCTCTGCGGGGCAGGTTATTCGGTATGGGAGATGTTCCGAGAGGGAACGCATTGGGAATGGTTCGTGACCCTTTGTCTGCTGTCAGGGTTGTACTTGCTCTATATTGTCTTTCTGGTCTGGTTCCGATATTCACCTCGCGCCATTCGTCACCTCTGCAAGCCAGTTGGCTATTGGCTTATGTGCCAGTCCGTGAATTGGCTCGCAGACAACGGCGGGCTGTGGATGTTCACACTCGCTATTCTCCCCGCCCTCGTTGGTGTTCAGTTCCTCAACCAGTTCGCAAGCTCTATGCTTAACGGGCGGCTCTTTCCGCCAAGGGAGAGCGCAGGTTAGAGGATGTTCCTGTCGCGAAGAAAACTTCCAAATCGGGGTTCTGAGGAAAGTTAAAATGAAACGGCTGACACTTCTCTGTTTGGTTTTCGGGGCTGTCGCGGTCTGCGGATGCTCAGACGAAAAGGGGCGACGGCAGGACAACCAAATTGCTGCCCTGAGTAATCAAGTCGCCGCGCTGAGCAACCAAGTCCATGTCGATAACGTGAAGGCGCGAGTTGACATCGCAATGAAGTTGCTTGACTTTCTTAATACACGTGTCGGCTTCTTGGAAGGCGACCTCCACAGGACGGTATTCCTTGATACAACTGATAAAGCCTTCCAGCGGATCGACTCGGATACTGGTAGCTTTTTCATTTCCGTTGTAGAAGCGCTACCGTACCTAGACGGATTCAGGGTGCGGCTTAGTATCGGAAATCCATCATCGGCAACCTACCACGGGTGCAAGCTGGACTTGAAATGGGCACGCGCTAAGCCACCTGAAGCAAGTTATGCAGCTAAGGAGAACGTTGCTTGGCAGAACTCGCTGCACTACAAACAGGTGAACTTTACGGATGAACTCAAACCCGCCACTTGGAACACAGTCGAGGTTGTGTTGTCACCTGCCAAGTCGGATGAACTCGCATACCTAGAGGTCAAGATGCAGACAGATCAACTCTCCCTGAGACCACCAGCGGGGGGCGCAGGTTACTAAGTGACAGTTACGACGCGAAAACTGCGGGCTTTCGTGATGACACTGTGCCCTCGCAAGTGGCGTCTTAGACTCCAACGAGATTACATAAACCAGTTCTATAGAGAAAAAATCGCGGCTGCACGAACGACAATGAAGCCCTACCCACTTCAACAGGTTTATGAGGAGATGGAACATGAATCTGGGCCGATTGAGGAGGAGCTTGAGTGGCTTGAAACGACATGGCGGCGGGATAAAGCGCAGCGGCTACACCTACCAATTCCTGAGATTCCTGCTGGTGAGGACGAGGACGCCAATTGGAGACGGACGGATTCGGGGAGGTGGCTTCTTAAACCCGAAGGCCATTCCAAGATAAAGGCACTAATACGCGCCGAGAGAAAAGAACAGAGGGAGGCTTTAATAGCGTGGTTAACTCTGATCATTGGAATATTAGGCGCGCTAACGGGACTTGTCGCGGTGTGGCGTAAGTGACTCTCCTGCATCCAGCACCCAAACTGTGCGCTTATGCGGCAATGGGGTTGCCTTTCGGCGAGACTGTCCCACCACTGACCTGCCCGAACACCACAACGACTTATCCACCCCAAGCAGGTTTTTGGGAGATTGGACACCAACAACTTACGTCTTGCTAAAATTCTGCGGCCCATTTTGCCAGCTGTTGGCCAGTAGTGGGATACGGCTTGCTATTTCCCTGCAACAAGCCTTTTGCAAGAAGTCGCCCACACTCCGCGCCAAACGGGCTGATACGCCCTCAAACGGGGCGGAAATGGTGGTCGGACTCCCTGCCGCTAGTGTAGCGGGCAGTCGGCCCATTTGTAATGTTTGATAAAAATCGACCTGCCCTTTTTGTTTTTTTTTTATAAGCACGGAAGGGCGTGGGTGCTGCAACGCTTGGGGGCCGAAAACTGCTCCCCCTCTACCCCCTCGAAACATGCCGAAGTGCTGTCGTAACTTTTGCAGTAACTCGGCAGTTGGAAGCGGTCGGGGGCAGTCGAAACCAGTCAACTCGACTCTGAGCGGAATTCGCTCACCTGCCGCGCATTACCCTGTTTTTCAGGCTTCCAAGGCAATGGGCTTGGTTGAATTTTCAGTGCAGTGCTCTACCAACTGAGCTACCTAGCCACCGGAATTTTTCTGGCCGAAGCGGCCTTTATGTCTATCGTACACGCGAAAGAGTGTCAAGGTTGCGGGTCAGGCCCGTTGACGGGCTCAGCCTTTGCGCTTTCGGCGGACGGATGGAGCAACGCGGACACTTCTTCCTGCACCTGAGCGAGCTGATCCAACCGCAGTTTCGGATCGGGAATGGTGAACGATTCGCCCGTGCGCGCGTGCTCGTACACGAGCACCTCCACGCCGCTGTCTTCATGCATCGTGTCGCGGTGTTTCAAAATCCGCTTTCGCTCCAGCATCACCGCCAGGATATACCGGGCCGACGCGTGGGATGGATCGGTGGACTCGACCAGTTTCCTCAACAGGGTTTCCGCCGTCTCCTTCTGAATTGCTTCGGGCGGAGGTGGCGGCGGCACCTTGTATTCTCCCTGCCAGTACGAAATGACGCCGTCCCGCCCCGCGCCCGCAAAGCACGTGGCGCACAAATCACGCCGCGCGTAGCCGGCCGCGTCCATGCTCAACAGCGTGTGGTACGCCTCCTTGTCCGCGAACGGCCGTTGACAGGCGGTGCACGCGTCCCCGCGAGATTGGATGTCCCATTCCGTCATTTTTGTTGCGTAATCTGCCCGTGATTATAAGATGCACGGGATTGTTTGTCACGTGTCGGATGGATTTCTTAATGAGGAGGGTATTTTTCTGGTTCGCGTTGCTCGCCGCGCTGGCCTTTGGCTGCGGCCGCAAAGCCACGGGTGAACACGAGTTTGCCCGGGGCCTCGCCGAATACAAAGACGGCAAATACGACAAAGCGGCGGCCGACTTCGAGCGCGCTCTGTCGTCCATGCAAACCAACGCCCTCGCCCTCAATTTCCTCGGCGTGTGTCGCCTCCAGCAGGGCGAAACCGACGCCGGACTCCGAAACCTTCAGGACGCGGTGCGCCTTGACCCCGGTTACATCCCCGCCCGTTACAATCTCGCCCTCGCGCAACTCGAGCGGGGACAAGGGCCGGACGCCGTGGCCAACCTTCGACAGGTCGTCCAGAACGGCGCCGCTCCGGCCGATTCCTACTACCAACTCGGCCTGGCCTACATGCGCGTCTCCGCGTGGGGTCAGGCGGAGGAAGCTTTCAAGCATCATTTGCCGGGCAACACGAATCCCGCCGAGACGCTCAACTGCCTCGGCATCGTCGCCGCCCGCAAACATGATTTCGTCGCGGCCAAACATTGGTTCGAGCAGTGCATCACGGCCGAGCCGGGATTCGCCACGGCCTATCTCAACCTCGCCAACCTCGAAAACCAGCAGCTCGGCCTGAAGAAGGAAGCGCTCGCAAATTACGAGAAGTATATCGACCTGGTTTCCAAGACCGAACCGCGCGAGGACGTCCACCTCGCCATGCTCCAGGTCCGCCAGGAATTGGCCGCGACCGGAAAACAAGCCGCGCGCGCGCCCGAACCACCTCCGGCCGCGCCACCTCCGGCCCCGCCTGCGCCCAAACCAGTCGCGCCGCCTCCGGAAGTCGCCGCGCCAAAGCCGGCAGCCCCGCCGCCTCCGGCAACGATTGTCACCGCGACCGTGGTTTCCGCGACAACGTCCGCGCCACCTCCGCCGCCGCCACCGCCCAAAAAGGTGCGCACGCCCGTCGCCGCTCGGACGCTGAAGCCGGGCAATCGAAGCAAAGCGCTGGTTCTGTTCAGGAACGCCGCCGATTTGCAACACCAGAACAAGGCCGCCGATGCGATCGCCGAGTACACAAAAGTCATCGCCGCCGATCCGTCGTTTCCCAAGGCGTACTACAATCTGGCCATCGCCTATGGCAGCATCGGTCAGACCGAGCGCGCCCTAGACAACTACGAACTCGCCCTCATGGCTGATCCCATCTACGCGGACGCCCGATTCAACTACGCCCTCCTGCTCCAATCGCAAGGGTTCACCGACGACGCCATCGCGCAATTCAAGAAAATCCTCGCCGCCAATCCGACCGACGCTTCCACGCACCTGTCGCTCGGCACCCTGTACGCCCGCGACCGCGCCACTTACCCCGAAGCCCGCGACCACTATCAATCCTTCCTGAAACTGGCGCCCAACTCGCCCCTCGCCCGCGACATCCACCGCTGGCTCGACCAAAACCCCTGACCGTCTGCCCCATTTCCTCGCCCCAATTCGCTCCCGGACCCCCAAAACAAAGCCAGTTTTAGCAAAACAAAGCCAAGCGACAAAATGGCACACTTGGAGTCCTAACACCTTACCCACCAAGCCAATCCAAAACCGCTAACACCCGGAAAAATTGGCTTTGTTTTACTGATTTAACATTTGTACGGCTCGGGTAGGGCGTGCTGGCTCACCGCGCCGCCTATCCGGTTGTAGGGCGACCGGCCCGGTCGCCGTCGTCGCTGTCCTATCCGCCAATTGGCTTCGTTTTCCCAAAGCCAATTACAGAAAACCAACCCGGCGTGCACAGAATTGGGTTCGTTTGGTAATCCCCCGTCGTGTGGGGAAGCGACCACGTCGTATCCCCGGTCGCAATTTCCCCTCTCGGCCCCCCCCCGCCCGCCCTGAGCGCAGTCGAAGGGTTTACCCTGAGCAGTGTGGTCGACCTGTAGCGTCGCCTGTCCCAGGCGAAATGTCTTGTCGTTTGTAGGCCGCGTGCCCCCACGCGGCGCTCCCGGTTGTGAGCTGACCGCCGAGAGCCGACTGCTGACCGCTTTCCCTTATGTCAAAGAGCATTAACACCTAGAACTCCGCGTACAATATCGTACTTCCGATACCCGTGTCAAACCCAAATTCGCCACAAATGCTGCCGCGCAAATGGCTACGACCAGCCCATCCAGCCCAGGTCGCTAATCACGGAGGGATGCGCATGGTACGCTTGGCTGCTATGTCGAATCACGCTTCGAGTGATTTGCCAGCTCAGGAAAATAGCAACGATGGCAAAAACTACGGCAAACATCAGTGGGGCGTTCCCCAATCGGAAGAATATCGGAACCATGACGGCAATCTGCACGACCAGAATAAACGCCGGAGAAAATGTCGCCGTGCCGAACCCCCGCCAAACGAATATCGGGATAAATACTGCCACCGCTGCCGCGGCCAGAACGCTTCCCAGAACCAAGCTGTTTTCACCGATCGCGGCGAAGACAACAGCGAGAAAAACCAGTAAACCGCTGGGCACAAACACCAGCGTGGCGGCAAGGATCGATGCTGAAATCGGCAACGCGCGCAGGAAACGGAGATGAGTCAGGACGGGGATCACTGCGAAAACATACGCAAGCGTAAGGGAGGTGACGCAAAACAGAATCATCCCGATCCCCGAATCCTGCCAGGGAGGCTCCGAAGATTGGCCGTGGAAGATCCGCGTCAGAATCATCCAGCCAACGAATACCAATCCGCACCAGACGAGTGGGTCGAGCATCTTTTGCAACAAAAACAGCAGGCCGCCAAAGCCCGTGGGAACTTCGTACCGCACCGGTTTGGACCGGACGGCCCGAACGTCCGACCCGCGCGCGCCGCCTTGCCAAACCACTCGCTCGGCGCGAACCCACCCGGTGATCGTCAAAATTGCACCCGCGCCAATACAGATGGTTGCTGTGACGGGATTTGACGACGAATAGTTTTCTAAGAATAGAAGAGGCCCACCAACCCAGAGCGCGACAAAAAACCACCCCCGGGCTTTTTTATGCCGGCTGATTCGGTCGCCAGCCGGCGCAAACGATGACGAGCAGAAAAAGGAGCCCAGCAAGAGAATCTGCATCAGACAATTCAAGGACAGCAATCTCCATGGCGGAACATCAAACAGCACAATCGCGGAGAATGCGGTCGTCGCCGCGAGCAATAACGCGGGCACGCCGACCGTCGCCACCCACCAGGCGCGGCCAATCTGCCGGGCTGTCACCGGCAGCATCCGGAGCGCGCGGGTGAGGCCCCGGCGCAGGTCATAGTCCAACAGCACCGGACCAAGATACACCGGCACCAGAACGAACATGAAGTCCTGTTGTCGCAGCTTGACCCCAAGCAGGTGCACGAAGAAAATCTCCATCAGCAGAAGAGGCGCGATGATCCACGACTTCCGCCACAAATGATCGAGGACGATTCGGTTCATGTGGCCTCCCCGTCCTTGACCAGCGCGACGAACATATCCTCCAGCGTTACGCGCGTCAGGGAGATTTGCTTCGCGCCATGCCCCTGCAGCCAGTCCTGCACGCCGTGTTTCTGGTCGAGCAGCGCGTGCCAGCGGTTCTGTTCGCGTCGCACAATGATCAGGCCCTCATGGCTGGGTAGTTCCACGCCATTGTCGGTGAAGAATTCCGCCATGCGAAACCGGTCCACAACCTCGTCCATCCGTCCTTCGAGCAATAGTTTTCCATTCTTGATGATGCCGACGTGGTCCGCGAAGCGTTCAATGTCGCTCAGGCCGTGTGACGAAATCAGCACGGTACGCTCGCCGTCTTCCACCGCCTTGAGCAATTCGCCGAACACTTCCTGTTTGGATATGGCATCCAATCCGGTCGTCGGTTCATCGAGGATAAGGACTTGTGGCCGACGTGCCAGCGCCAGCAGCAAGCTCAGTTTGGTTCGGGCGCCGAATGACAACGTGGTGATCTTGTCCGTGTCGCTCAAATGGAAGGCTTTCATCAGCCGCTCGCAATAGTCGTTGTCCCAATCGGGATAAAAACCGCGCACGAATCGAACGGTGCGTCCGACCGTACGCCAAACCTGGAAATTTAAATCCGGGCCGACATAAGCCGCACGCCGTTTGACCTCCACTTCGCTCGTGCGGTGGTCATAACCGAGCACCCGAATTTCACCACCGTCGTTGCGTCCCATGCCGAAGATCAGGTCAATCGTCGTCGTCTTGCCGGCGCCGTTCGGACCAATGAAGCCGTATATCGCGCCCCGTGGCACGGTCAAGTCGAGCGGCCCCAGCGCGAACGTCGGAAAATGTTTTGTCAGTCCACGAATTTCGATGGCATTGGCATTCATGCTATTTTTTCCCTTTCGCGATTTCGCGGGCGAGTTCGAGAATCTCCTGTGGCTTGAGTCCGGCTTCCGTCGCTTCACGGAACCCGGCGCGTAGCAAATCCTCCGCGGCTTTCAACTTGGCTTCACGGCTGCGGTTGTGGCCGTGTTCGGAAACGAATGTGCCCAGTCCCTGCCGCCGGTAGATGATACCCTCGCGCTCCAGTTCTTCGTACGCGCGCTTGACTGTGATGACGCTTACGAGGACGTCCTCGGCGAGTTGGCGGAAGGATGGCAACGGCGTACCGGGTTTGAGGCGACCTTCGCTGACCTCCCGTTTGAGCCGGTCGACAATCTGCTGATACAGCGCGCCGTCCGCCGCCGGCGAGATCGGTCCGATCAACAACGGTCTGAGCTCGTTCGCCATGTATATACTGTATATATACGATATATACAGTATGTCAACAACTTTCTTTTAGCCGATTGAATCAGGGCTTCATGATTGAAATACAGCCGCCACGCTTACCGAAACGTCTCCGCCAACGCGATGGCTTTGAGCATCGCCTTCGCCTTGTTGACGGTCTCTTGAAACTCGTACTGAGGATCGCTATCGGCCACGATGCCGCCGCCGGCCTGGACGTAGGCGAACCCATCTTTCAACAACGCCGTGCGCAACGTGATGCAGCTATCGACGTTTCCATTGAAGCTAAAATAACCCACCGCCCCGGCATACGGCCCGCGCTGGCTTTGCTCCAATTCGCTGATGACCTGCATCGCCCGAATCTTCGGCGCGCCGCTCACCGTCCCCGCCGGGAACGTCGCGCGCATGAGATCGTACGCCGACCGCCCCTGCTGCAACGTGCCCTCGACGCCGCTGACGATGTGCATCACGTGCGAGTACTTCTCGATCACCATGAATTCCGGCACGCGCACGCTGCCGAAGTCGCACACGCGTCCGATGTCGTTGCGCGCGAGGTCTACGAGCATCAGGTGTTCGGCCCGCTCTTTTTCGTCGGCCAACAACTCCTTTTCGAGTCGGACATCTTCCTCGGGCGTCTTGCCCCTCCATCGCGTCCCGGCAATCGGCCGAATCTCGACCCTCCCCTCTTCGCAACGCACGTGCACCTCGGGCGACGCCCCCACGAGTTGAAACCCGCCGAAATCCAGCAGGAACATGTACGGCGACGGGTTCACGGAACGCAACGCGCGATAGATATCCAATGCCGCCCGATGCGTCTTCGTCCGGAACCGCTGCGCCAGCACGACCTGAATGATATCGCCGGCCCGGATGTATTCCTTGGCCGCGGTGACCATCTCCGCGTGGCGTTCCGGCGTCATATTCGAATCGACGTGGACCTCGGGGGCTTCCTTGCGAAATTCCACCGCATGCGCGGCCAGCGGTTCCTGCAATTCGCGGATGATCTCGTCGATGCGCGCACAGGCGGCTCCGTAGGCGATATCTGGTTTGCCGTCGATGTGCGCGTTCGCCACGACTTTGAGGGTCTGGCTGACGCGATCGAAGATCAGGATCGTGTCCGTGATCATGAAACACAGCACGGGCGTGTGCAGATCGTCGTGTTCGGGTTTGGGAACGCTCGGCTCAATCTGATGAATGTATTCGTACCCGAGAAACCCGACCGCTCCGCCGGTAAATCGTGGCAGGCCGGGTACCGCCACCGGCGTGTACTGCGCCATCTCCTTTTCGACCGCCTGCAGCGGGTCGCTGTGGTCCGCCTTATCGACCCGAATCATCTTGCGCGGATGCGACCCGATGAATGAATACCGGCCGATGTGCTCGCCGCCCTCGACCGATTCGAACAGGAACGAACCGCCGCTCTTGGCCATCTTCTGGTAGGCCGAGACCGGCGTCTCCGCATCGGCGATGATCTCCCGATACACGGGTATCAGGTTGCCGTGCTTGGCCAATTCCAAAAACTCGGTTTTCGTCGGCGTGAACATCGTCCCTACTTCTTGCCGTAAACTTTTTCCGGATCCACCAGTCGCGGCTCGGTCACCTTGACTTCGCCCTTGACGATGCTGCGGAAAAAGCACGATTGGTAGCCTTCGTGACAGGCCGCGCCGCTCTGTTCGACCTGGATCAGCAGCGCATCCTTGTCGCAATCGAACGCCACGTCCTTCACCTTCTGCGTGTGTCCGCTCGTCGCACCCTTGTGCCAGTATTCCTTGCGCGACCGGCTCCAAAACACCGTCTCCCCGATGTCCAGCGTTCGTTTCAGCGACTCCTTGTTCATCCACGCCACCATCAACACGCGGCCCGAGGATTGTTCCTGGACAATGGCGGGGATCAACCCGTTCGCATCATATTTCAGTTCATCGAGTATGCTCATAATCGCACGCAAATGCCTTTCTCTCTCAAAAACTTCTTCACGTCGGCCACCTTGTATTCGCCAAAATGGAAAATCGACGCCGCCAACACCGCATCGGCCTTCCCGTCAGTCAACACTTCGGCCATATGCTTGAGGTTGCCGGCGCCGCCGCTGGCGATGACGGGAATGTGCACCGCCTCGCTGATCGCCCGCGTCAACTCCACATCGTAGCCTGTCTTTGTCCCATCGGCATCCATGCTGGTCAACAGGATTTCGCCGGCCCCGAGCGCCTCCACTTGACGCGCCCATTTGACCGCGTCGATGCCCGCCGGGTTGCGGCCGCCGTGCGTGTACACCTCCCAACGCGGCCCATGGCTTCCCGCGCCGCGTCCCACGCTCCGCTTCGCGTCGATCGCTACCACGATACATTGCGACCCGAACCGCTCCGCGCCCGCGCGCACCACGTCGGGCTTCTGCACCGCCGCCGTGTTCAAGCTCGTCTTATCCGCGCCCGCCTTGAGCATCGCGCGAATATCGTCCACCGTCCGAATGCCGCCGCCGACCGTCAACGGCATGAAACATTCGTTCGCCGTCCGCTCCACCACGTCGATCATTGTCGCGCGGTTGTCGGAACTGGCCGTGATATCAAGGAACACCAGCTCATCCGCGCCCTGACGGTCGTATTCCTTCGCGCACTCGACGGGATCGCCCGCGTCGCGCAGGTTCAGGAACTTCGTTCCCTTCACCACGCGCCCGCGGTCCACGTCCAGACACGGTATGATGCGTTTGGCAAGCATGGGACGGCAACAATACGACAGCAAAACCTCAGAATCCAGTCGGAACCTCACCACAAACGTTACCCTTCCACGTCGCCGACGATTTCCTCGACGATGTCCTCGATGGTCAGGATGCCGACGTGCTTGCCTTCGGGGCTGACGACAATGCTGATGGGATGACGGCCCGCGCGCAGGACCGGCAGCACGCGGTTGATGCGTTCCGTCGACGCCACGAACTGCGGTTTCTGCATGAGTTGTCCCGCTGTCGTGCCGGCGCGACCGGTGTTTTCAAACAGGATTTCGTATACGTTGACGACCCCGACGATCTTCTCGCCCTCTTGCACGGGAAAGCGGGCGAAGCCGGTCCGCTGCGACAACACGAAGAGTTCCGCCACGAGGATATCGCGCGTGACCGCAACCACGCGCGACATCGGCAACATGACGTCGTAGACCGTTTTGTAGGGGAAATCGAACACGCCATCAATCATCTCGCGTTCCTCGGCGGTGAGCGCCCCGCCGGCTTCGCCCTCCTTTGCCAGATGCTTGAGTTCCTCGCGGGTGACGAAGAAACTCTTCGGCGCCTCCGCGTCGCCGCTCAGGCGTACGAACATCCGCATGACAAACCCCACGAACAACACCACCGGGGCGCACAACCAAGCCATCGCGTTCAGCGCGTCGGCGATGGTCATGCACAGCCGGTGCGCGTAATGGCGGAACAGCGACTTGGGAACGATTTCGCCAAACACCAGCAACAATCCCGAGCCAACAAATGCCGCGCCAAACTCGACCCAGAAATTATCGGTGTGAAACACGAGTGTCGCGAGCGCGGACGCGTACACGCCCACCAGCACGTTGGCGAGGTTCGTGCCGAACAGCGTCGTGCCCAGCAGCCGCTCCGAGTTCTCGACGAACCCGTTCAAAATGATTGCGCGGCGGTTCTTGCGTTCCACCTCATGGCGCAGGCGGACGCGGTTCAGCGAAATCAGGCCGGTCTCCGCCCCCGCGAAGAAGGCCGACGCCAACACGCCGATCAGGATAATGAGAAGATAATGGAAGGCGTCCACGTCAGTTCTCTCCCTCGGCGAACGCTTCCGGACCAACTTCCAACAAGACCTCGCCAACGCGATTCTTTACGACCTTGCGTGCCGTGGCGCCGATGTTACCGACGCACACCTGTTCGCCCTCCTTGGGGAGCGCGCCGAGCTGGGCAATCACCCATCCCGCGATGGTTTCGACGTCCGGCGCGTGCAGCGTGAGACCGCACTGCTCGTTGACGAGTTCCAGCCGCGCTTTGCCGTTGATGAGGTACCGGCGCTCGTCGAGTTTCTGCACCATGATCTCGCTCTTGTCGAACTCGTCTTCGATTTCGCCCACGATCTCCTCGAGGATATCTTCGAGCGTGACCATCCCCTGGGTCCCGCCGTATTCGTCGACCACGATGGCGACGGGATGCTCCTGTTTGCGAAAGCTCTTCAACAACCTGGCCACGGACATCGTCTCGGGAACGAAATTCGGCAATTCCACAACCTCATCGAGGTCGCGGGCGGGGTTGACGAGGAAATCTTTGACCTTGAGAATGCCTTCGACGGTGTCCGGTGAGTCGTGGATGATGGGCACGCGGCGGTGCTTGATGCGCCGCAACACCTCGACCATCTCCGGCGGGCTCAACGAGTCGTCCACGCACTGCATGTCCACGCGCGGGGTCATGACCTCCTTGACCTGCATTTTTTCCAGCGCGAGGATCTGGTTGACCATGTAGCGCTCCTCTTTGCGGACCACGCCGGCCCGCTCGCTGACGGTGAGCAACGTGCGGTATTCGTCTTCGGTCGGGGCCGCCGACCGTACTTTCTGGTCGGCGAAGTACGGCAACTGGTCGAAGCCCCGCACGACCACCGCCGACAACGCCTCGGCGGCGCGGCGCAATTGGGACGTGGAGGCGACCGTCCATTGGATGGGCCGGGCGAGGTGCATCGCAAAGAATTCGGCGCTGCGAATCACCAGTGTCTTCGGCACGACCTCGCCGCACAACAGAATGAGGACCGTCATCACGGGCACCGCGAACGTTTCCGCCCGCTGCGGAATGAGCGTCTGCAGAATCGTGTAGCCGAGGATGGCGGCGGTGACGTTGACGGCGGTGTTGCCGAAGAGAATGGTCGACAGGAGCCGGTGGGGTTGGTCGAGCAGCTCGCTGATGATCTGGCCCCGGGTCGGGTGTTCCTGCCGAAGACGGCGGAGCTGCAGCTTGCTCAACGAGAACAGTGCGATTTCCGTCCCCGAGAAAAAGGCCGACAGAACCAGCAGCCCTCCCAGCGCGAGCAGTTCCAGAATCAGCGTGATGGTCAACATGAGCGCCGCGGCAAGTCTATGAAACTTCCGCAGGCCGCGTCAATGACACGACGACGCGACAAATCCGGGCCAGCCAACCCGTGTTACTTGCTCGGGCTCGGCGCCTGAACGGGGGCCGTCTGGACGGTCGGGTCGGTCACGGCCGACGGAGACGGAGCGAGCGCGGGCAAGAGCACCTCGACCTTGGCCGACTTGCGCAGGTCAGCCACATACGTGCGGGTGACCTCGCTGGTCTTGCGTTGCTTGAGATAATCGGCGAGTTTATCCTTGACCTCATCAAACGGCATAACTTGCGCCGGTTTCCGGCCCGTGACCTGCAGGATATGGTAGCCAAACTGGGTGGTGATGACGCCGCTGATTTCGTTCGTCTTCAATGAAAACGCGACGGTGTCAAACTCCGGCACCATGCGACCGCGCGGGAAGTACCCGAGGTCGCCACCGTTCTCGGCGCTGCCAGGATCTTCGGAAACCTTCTTGGCCACGTCGGCGAATTTTGAGCCGCCCTTGACCAGCGAGAGCGCCGCGTCGATCTGCGCCCGTTTTTCCTTCTTCACCTCGTCGGGCGCATCCGGCGAGCACCGGATCAGGATGTGACTGGCGCGAACGAGTTCGGGCTGCTTGAATTGGTCGGGATTGCCCTCGTAGAATGCCCGGGCGTCCTCCGGCGAAATCTTGACCTGTTTGTCAACGACGGACTGAATCGTCTCGCGGATGATGATCCCGTCGCGAATGTCGCGGGTAAACAGTTCGAGAGTCACGCCGTTGTCGGCGAGCGCCTTCATGAACTCAGCGTCGCCACCCTTGCTCGCTTTCGCCTGGTCGATTTGTTCCTGGACCTTTTTGTCGACGTCCGCGGGGATGTTCTTGAGGCCCTGCTGGAGGATGAGTTGGCGACCAATCATCCGCTCCAACACCGTTTGCTGGAGCGCCGCAGTTTGTCCGGGGGGAATGCGACGGCCCTGACGCGCCATCTGGTCGCTATATCCCTGAACCTCGGCGTCGAACTCCTTGCGGGTAATGGTCACCCCGTTCACCCGTGCCACGACTTCGTCGCCTGCGGCGGCAGAGGCCGCAATCGAGGCGGATTTATTGGTGGAAGCAGCAGGCGCTGCCGTCGAGTCGGCAGAAAATGCCGGACCCGCATACGTTGCGGCAACGGCGAAAACGGTGAGAACGACACGAATCTTCATGAGTTCCTTCTTGGGTGATGTGATTGTCTTTCGAGCAAAGTGCGGGCGACGCTACCACGCGGTTCCTACCGCGTCAAGTACCATTCGGGGAGACGAAAACGCAGAAAACGGCACAAATATGAGGTTTTCAGGCGGAGGTCCGCTCAAAAATGGACAAGCTTAGCGACGAAAGTGATTCAGGCCGATCATTTGGGTGAGGCTCCGCGGGGTAATCGGTCGTTCGGCTCGAGCGAACAGCGCCTCAATGGCTTCGTGCGCCACCAGATCGATCTGCTCGTCGGTTGCCCCAGCATTTATGGCCAGTGTGACCAACTTCTCGTACTGCCAAGTGGCACCCTTGAGGATGGCTTCTTTCAGCGCGCGCAAGGCCAGACTCAACTGGGTGGGCTGGCTGCACCTGGCTGTTTTCATTCCATTTTTGCCAAGAGCAAAGACCGCGCCAAGTTTGCGCGGCGAAGCGAAAAGAATGCGGTCGGGCCACGATGATTCTCCCGGTGGCATGGAATCCGACCTTGGAGAGAAGGCAAAGGCTCAGAATCGGTTTGCCAGCCCTGTAAATGGTGATACAATTACTGGTCAAAGGCGGACTGGACTCGGCAATCGTGGTCCGGTAAACTGTGGATTGGTTCTGGCAAATTCTCGTTCATCAGCAAAGGGGGACTTCATGAAGGAGCACAGCCGAATTAGTAGCCTCGCTACCGCATGGGGGCGGCGGGTTTTGACCGCTGCCGCTCTGCTCGGCCTCGCGGTTACGTCAGCGCCGGCGACGGACGTGAAGCCGGCGGCAGCGGATGCGAAACCGGCGATTGATGCGCATGCGGATGAACTCCTGCGGCGCATGGGTGATTACCTGGCGCAAGCACAGTTTTTCTCGGTCAACGCCGAAATCTGGCAAGACGTGCAACTGGCCTCGGGACAATGGGTCCAGGCCGGCCGGACTGTTGACTTGCAGGTACGCCGCCCCAATCGTTTTCACGCGGAGGTGCGTTCCACACGCCGTAATCGCGGGCTGTATTACGACGGCAAAACGATCACCCTGCTCAACCGCGTCGAGAATTTCTACGGCAGTATTCCCGCGCCCGGCGCGCTCGATGAGGCGTTGGACGTGGCCTGTGAGCGCTTCGGCATCACGATGCCACTGGAGGACCTGATCGTCAGCGACCCCTACCAGAACGCAATTCACAAGGCCGTTTCCGGAACAGACCTTGGACCGGTAACGGTCCTCGGCGTTCCGTGCGAGCACCTGGCCTTTTCGCTAGGGATGGTGGATTGGCAGATTTGGATCGAAGCCGGCGCCAAGCCGGTGCCGCGAAAGATCGTCATTACGTACGAGGACGAAGACGGAGCCCCGCAGTACACCGCAATTTTCTCCAACTGGGATTTCGAAACGAAACTACCGGACTTCCTGTTCAACTTCGAGCCACCGTCGGGAGCCGCGAAAATCAGCGTGGCGGAGTTTAAAGCCGAGAACCAGACGCAGAAAGGCGGGGGCAAATGACCATGAACCTTGCGACAACTGCCTTGCGTAAGGTAACCGGGATCGGCCTTCTGGCGCTATTGGCCGCCGTGACACCGAGTTATGCTCAACGGCAGGAACCACGGGGCGCCCCGGCTCCGCGAGTATCGGAACCTCCACGTGAAACTCCTCGGCCGGCGGTGCAACGCCAGCCCGCAGTCGTGCAGCGCACCAATCATGGAAGCATCCGCCACGTGGACACGCATGTCGTTCAGCGACCTGCTGCCGTGGTGCCGCGCAGTGTCGAAGCGCCGCGCGGTGGTATCGATCAACACCAGCATGTCATCACGCATCACGACGTGGAGGCGGACATCGGTCGCCAACGGTTCTGGCACGGCTTTCGTTTTGGCTCGCGGATACACGGCCTGCGGCCGGGATACTTGCAGATCTACGTGGGTGGAGCGCCCTACTTCTACGATGACGGGATCTTTTACCAACAGGCGGGCGATGACTATCAGGAGGTTTACGCGCCCGTCGGCGCGGATGTCCAGGACCTGCCCGATGGGGCCATTGAAATCGACGCGGGGAATATCGCCTACTATTACGCCGGCGGCGCCTTTTATGTGCAACAGGGAGACGGATACGTTGTTGCCCCAACCCCGATCGGCGTGACGGTCCCCGAACTGCCGCCCGGGGCGGTCGAGGTATCGTACAACGGCGGCATGGCATACCAATTCAACGGGATTTATTACCTGCCGCAGTTTGTCGACGGCGTGACGCAGTACGTGACGTTCCAGCCGTGACAACGAGACAATTCCACGCGCTGGCGGGCGACGGCGAACGCTCAGAATCGTCTTGTGAATATTCTCACAAGGAGATAGATTACCTCTGCTTGACCGCGATCGTCGCGGCGTGCGTCATGGGGGAAATACAGGTTTGCGCCTGTTTTCCATGAGTGGTACTGCCCTCCGAACACGCCTCCTTTGAGCCGCCAAGGGGGCCGGGCCATGGTAGGGTTTTGCCCTATGGCATACGGTTTGTCCGTGCCGTAGCGTATCTTGGGAAGGAGTAAACGAAAGCCGTGAACAAGAAAGTTCTGCTGACCACTGTGTGTCGGCCGATGGGGCCCCAATGCGGGGACGCGACATCGGTGGGTTATGAATTGCTCTACCGCCAGGTGACCCGGGCCCAGGGCATTTTCAGCCCGCGCACGGTGAACGTCCAGTTTTCCATCGAATACATCGCGGAGAACCTCGACACGCCAACGGTCGTGCTGCAATACCCGTCGAAGCGCGAGTTGATCAAGGAACTCAAGAAGGGCTACGACTACGTCGGCATTTCCTTTCTGATGGCAATCTTCCACAAGGTCAAAGACATGGTCGCCTTGATCCGCGAACACGCGCCCGATACCAAGATCATCCTCGGCGGTTACGGCACGGTGTTGACCGATGAAGAACTCACGCCGTATGCCGACTTCATTTGCCGCGAGGAAGGTGTCGGCTATATGCGCCGGCTGCTGGGCGAACCCCAAATCCCGATGCCCTACAAGCAGCCGCTGATCGTGAGCTGGCTGAAAGTGTTTGGCTGGAAAGTGTCGGGCACGGGCAAGATTTTCGCCGGCTTGGGCTGTCCCAACGGCTGCGATTTCTGCTGCACGTCGCATTTCTTCAAGCGCAAGCACATCAAGCTGCTGCCCACGGGCAAGGACATCTTCGACGTCACCCAGCGCTATCACGACATGGACCCGAGCCTCGTGTTCCTGATTATCGACGAGGATTTTCTGCTCAACAAGAAGCGGGCAATGGAGTTCCGCGATTGCGTGATCAAGAGCGGCAAGCAACTCTCGATCTTCGCCTTTTCCAGCATCAAGGCCCTCAGCCAGTACACCGTCGAAGAGATCCTCGAAATGGGGATCGATGGGTTCTGGATCGGCTACGAAGGCACGCGGTCGGGCTATGCCAAACAGCAGGGCCGTCCCGTGGAGGACATTTTCAACGAGTTTCGCGCACATGGCATCACGATCCTGAGCTCAATGATCCTCGGGTTTGATTACCAGACGCCCGAGGTGATCGCCGAGGAACTGGACGGGTTGATGAAACTCAAGCCGTCGCTGGGGCAATACCTGATTTATGGTCCCGTGCCCAGCACGCCGTTCAATGCGCGGGTCGTGCGCGACAACCTCATGCTCGAAGAGTACGTCGAGCATCCCGACCGGCTCTACCACCAGGCGGACGGGTTTACCACCACGATGAAGCATCCGACGCTTTCCGCGGCCGAGATCGAGGGCCTGCAACAGTGGTGTTTCGACGAGGATTTCCAACGACTCGGTCCGAGCATCTTCCGCGTCCTCGAATCGCGGTTTCTCGGCTACCAGACGCTCAAGAACTCACCGAATCCGATCCTGCGACGGAAGGCCGCGCATTACGCCGCCGATTTGCGCGTCGCGCTCCCGATCTTCCTCGCGGGCCGGTTGCTCGGTCCCAACGCCACGGTGCGGCGCTGGATTGGTGATTTGCGACGACAGATTTGCGCCGAACTCGGCCGTCCCACGCTGGCCCAACGGCTCCAGTCCCCGCTCGCGGTCGGGGCGGCGCTGTGGACGTGGGTGACATTGAAGTTCAACCTGTTCCAGCATCCCAAGCTAATCCGGACGGCGTACCGTATGCCGGCGAAGCGCTGGAGCGAATTCCATCTCTGGGAAGAAATCCCGGATAAAATCGCGATCCCCGACCTGTCGATTCAAGTTGAACTGCAACACGCCAAGAAACAGGTCTGGCTGCGATTGAGCGGCGCCCTGTCGGGCGCCCAGGCCGAGAAGTTGGGCCAGCGCATCCATGATTCACTGGCGCGGAGCAAGAGCCGGCTGGTGCTGGATCTGAACAAGCTCCACTGGGACAAGGTGGACAACCTGAAACCGCTCGCCGAGAAATTGGCGGTCTATCGTTCCCAGATTCGGCTGGTGCTGCCCAAACTGCAGGCCGCGCATCCCGAACTGATCCTGCTGGCCAGTGCCTTCCAGCATTACAAAGGCTAGGAGTTCCGGCACAGCGTTTGGCGGAGAGGCATGGCGGCAGTGCGCTGGGGCAAACTTGTTAGGCGTCTCTTTCATGTGCTCTGCAACCGAAACCGAAAGTAAATAAAACGCTGCTCGGACTGCCAAGGTGTCACGTGGATTTCACGGCGAACCTCCTGAAGCTGAAACTCCGCGCCCAACTCCGTGAGGATGGTCTGCTCATCGTAACGCATGACATCAAGACCGCTGCACTTCGGTGGGCCATCCGGCGCGAAAGTGGAAATCACAACTGTGCCGCCCGGTTGCAAAGTTCGCCGCAGCGTCGCAACGTATCTGCGACGGTCGTCTGCTGCCGTCAGGAAATGAAACACGGCTCGGTCATGCCACAGGCCGAAACGATGCCGCGGCTCGAATGATGTCACGTCTGCCTCGAACCACTCGACTGCGCCTGCTTGCTCCCCAAGCCGTGAGCGACTGTGACTCAGTGCGACACCGGACAGGTCGAGCACCGCAAGCCGCGTGTAACCGTCATCGAGCAGAAAATCAACGAGGGTGGATGCGCCGCCGCCAACGTCAATTATGCCTGTATTCTTGCTCACGCCAGATGCTGCGATGAGCGCCAGCGAGAAGTCTGGGCGGCGCTGATACCAACTCACATCCTGAGACCCTTTGGTCTGGTAAACCTGATTCCAATGTTCCTGACGGTTCATTCGAAGATGCACGTGAGACGCCCAACCGACCAAATCTCAGCCACGCCGAAACAAAACGCAAGCCCACGAAAGCGGAACCGAAGGCGCAATCGGCGTTGACGTCCTGAACATCGAGTACAGGTTCAGCCACCGGCGGAGCGCGGCGCGTCGGCTGCCGGTGGGTCTGCGGGTTTGCAGCAGTCGGCGTGAGGCGCGGAGTCGGTTAGCGGCATCGTATGGTTAGGCGCATGCGTTGAATTGCAACAGGTCTCTCCGCGAAATGCCTGAACACCCTCTCGGAGCATGAGTACCACCATGACGAGTGCTGCCGCGGGGTCGGCCCACCACCAGCGAAAGAAGGCGTTAAGGATAAGTCCACCGAGAAGAATACCGGATAGATAAGCACAGAAATCAGACTGACGTGAGTCCGCGTGCATTGCGCGACTCTGCAAGCTCGCGGCCACGCGGCGCTTGGCTCGTGCCAGCAAGGGCATCGCCACGAGAGCGACGACCGCAAGCGTGATGCCGATATAGCTGACTTCCGGGTGGTGACGCAGAGCCAAGTCGCGAATCGCGCCGAACGTGACATAAGCCGCCAATGCGAAAAAGCTGACGCCGACGAGCTTGAGGGCTGTATGCTCGCGCTCCTGTCCCATCGAGCCTTCGCGCAACCGCCAAAGGAGCACAGCACTAGAAAAAACCTCGATAACCGAATCAGCGCCGAAGCCGACTAGCGCGATGCTGCCTGCGAGAATACCCGAAGCAATGCCGACCGCGGCCTCGACTACCATCCAGGCTACGCTAAGATACTCAAGGAAGCGTCCGCGCCTGATGGCGGCTTCTTGTGGCGTCAGTGTAGGAGTCTGTGTGTTCATTCTCGCGGAAGATGCTCTTGCGCCTAACATGTATTAGACCTCTGATGGAACCGCGAGGAAAGCACAAAAGGAGTCCCCGCTCTGGACGATTGGCGAAAATTGCGGTTTGATTAGCGGCGGTTCGCCAGAGCGCACTGGTCTGGCGGCACTGTGACCATGTGATTTCACTCGTGCAAGGATCTGCCGAACAAACTCGCCCCCTGCCAGTGCCGGCCATTGTGCGTCACCTGTGGATTTGTCACGGCATTCACGCCATATCCTCGATGCAATCCCCCACGTGAATGACGCCTTCCGAAAGGATTTGGGCTCGTAACCCGCCTTTATTGACGAGTCCTTTCAAGATTTCCGGAAAGGAAGCTTTGGCCAGATAATTACAGGGTTCACAGAGGCGAATGCCGCGTATGCGCACTTCCCCGACCAAGAACTCTCTGCCGGCCAGTTCATTCAGGTCGACCCCTTCCGTCACAATGTTCCGTCTCGCGTGCGCCGCTGTAAACGCGAGGCCCGAGTCGCGAGCGAACGCCTCGATCTTTTCGCGTTCGATGAATGTGATTTCGAAATCGGGCTTTTGCGGATGCGGGGAAAAGGTCCCTGCACCGGAAAAATACCGGTCTCCCACCAGACCCTTGCCGGGAACGGCCCGAACCTCTTGCGTCGGCTGCATGGCAGACGCCGGCGACGGTGAGATAAGAATTTGAGTGACTCGTTTCATTCCCTCGCTGAACCGTTTAGTCAAGCCGAGCGACCGCGAGCCGCGCATCGGGCAGCGGTTGGCTGGAGCACATGGTTAGGCTCCTGTACCCATGAGTGCATACACAATCCCAATGAGAACCGGCAAGAGTAATACCAGCCAACCTCCGATGCACACCAGCCAGCCGGGCGTCGGACTTGTAATGGCCCCACTTGATGTCGGCCCAATGTAACCACCCATCTCGTCCCCAAACCAGATGCAGGCGAGAGGGAAAATGGCAAAGATCGCAGTTTTCGCCGCGCCTTCGCCGCCTACGGCCATGTAAGCTCCGCCGACGTAGAGCACCGCCAGCAACCCTGAAAGAATCCTGTTCCAGTTCACGTGTTCGACCCCATTACACCTCGGACAAAACCGCGAGGAAAGCAGAAAAGGCGTAGCCGACTTGGACGATTGGCGAATCTGGCGGTTTGAACTTCTCACGCTTGCCGGTCAGGGGGCCGCGCTGGCTGAAGCGAGCACTTACTACGGACATCATGGCTTCTTGCCAAGACTGTCCAGGTACTTCTGATACGCTTGCTGTTGTTGCTCCCACGTCGCGAGAATCTTCTCGAACCGTCGCTGATCCTCTTCCCATTTCGTAAGCACTTCGACGTAACGCCGCTGGTTCCCTTCCGCTTTCGCAAGAAAGTCGACGTACCGTTGGTGTGACTGCTCCTGGGATGTCATCAGCGCTTCGGCTCGCTGCACCCTTTGCTCGTATTCTTGGCGATCACGGTCGCTGACCCCACGACTGGAAGTCCGCGGTGGATTGTACAGAGCAATCGCCACCGCCACGACCAAGAGAGTGATCACAACGCTGATCAGGATGTTCTTGTTGCCTGCGTCCGTACTATTGGTGGTCGTTTCCATGGTCTCCAATCCAGCCCCTGTTCGGGCCGGGTCCGCTGGCGGAATGAAGTCGTCTGGGAGAGGGGCAAATCCTTCATGCTCGTCCAGCACTCGACGGGCGCGGTCGGCATCGGCTTCCTGTACTTGCAGTCGTAGTTCGCCCAGAACAGTTCCATAACCAGCAGCAGCACTGTTTTCCCCGGCAAGAAACACGGGAATGCCGGCGGCTTCCAGCAACGATTTATCACGCTCGGCCTGGCTCAAGACCAGATATTTCCGGAATGTCACCATTCGCTGCGGTTGGGGCGGAACAACGGTTGAAGGGGGCGTGGAGGCCGGTGGAGTCGAAGGGGTGACCCCATCCAGACTGCACGCGCAGTCGCTGCAATACCGTGCCGTGTCATCGTTATCGAACCCGCAGTAAGCGCATTTTTTCATATGCCTTCGACGGCTGCCGGCAAAATGGACTCCGCTTGGAAGCTCCGAAAGCTCCCCGACCTGACTTCCCAGAGCTACGATGTGCCTCCGCACCGGTCAAGTCCGCGAGACCCATTGAACCCCTGATGGAGCCGCGAGGAAAGCAAAAAGGAGTCCCCGCTTTGGACGATTGGCGAACATTGCCGTTGTGCCTCCGAGGGGTGCCGTGCTGGCTATGGAAAGCTCTTAGGGCGCGAGCGTGTGGTCCGGCGCCGGATTGATGGACTGTTGCTTGAGGGTGAGGACGGTATCGATGAAGTCGGGAATCCGCGGGTTATACGGGTCGTGCTTCGCAAAGTCCTTGAGGACGGCGAGGGCACCGTCGAATCGGCCCAATTCCACATAGAGTTGGGCGAGACGGAAGTTGGCATCGGGACTTTCCGGACAAAGCGCGATTGCCTGTCGAAACGCGTACTCCGCCTCGGGAAAGATGAGACGGAAGGCATACAGCCCGCCGACAGTTGACCGCAGTTTGGAGAAGGTCCGTTGCGCGACTTCGTCGCGTTGGAATCGTGGATCGTTGTGGAGATCCTCGAACAGAGCATCCCACCAGGCACGATCGCGGACAATCATGTTTGGCGTAATCTTCGGGATGGGATCCCTGTTGATTCGGAAGATGAGGCCGAATGGCTCCAGGTACGGATACATCCAGGGGATCGTGTAGCTCTCTTCCACATAGAACGTGTGCTGGTCTTTATTGTGATCAAAGAGCGCCTTCGCCAGATAACCGTTGACGGCCATCACACTGGTGACGCCTTGGAGGCTGACGCGGCCGCCTTCGATCTTCACCTCCTCGCCGGGCAGAGGGTGACGGATTCGGAGTTCGTCCACGTACTGACGAATGGCGGCCTGGACATCGTCGTCATTGGGCAACCAAATCGGATCCCGCGGATACGCTGTGTCGCGCCCCAGATGGCGCCAGCCAAACTCGAACACCGCGCGTTCCCAGACGGCAAGATCGCTCACGGTTTTCGGAATCCGTGAATCGGGGCGATCGGCCCCATAATGATCGCGGACGCGTCTCAGGTAGCGTCCGTCGGCCAATGCGTTTTGCGTGATGATGTAAACATCATGGCGGTCGAACGATTCGCTCCCGGGATACTTCGCCAGTTGAGTTTTTGCGGATGGCGGCACCTGGCTCTCGACAACGGTCATGTACGTCGGCAGGAATCGGCCCTGGTCCGCGCCCCCGAGCAGGATTGCGCCTTTGTCCATGTCGGGATAACCACCGCCGGGTTCGAGGACCAGATAACCGAACTGGTATCCGAAATCGTGGGCGTGTTGCTCGGACCCAGCCCAGTGGAGGGCGAGCGATGCCAATGGCAATGCCGCAACGAGGGCCGCCAACGGGACCGTTATTTTCCGCGGTGAGGGCCTCTCCGAAACAAGGTTTCCGCATCCGAGAATCAACCCGTAGCCGATCCACAGCGCGTACAAACAATGGCACGGCAGAAAACTGACAAGCTCGGGATATTGTCTCCGTCGTTCGAAGCTCGGGTTCGAGAAAAAGATCAAATCCAGCGCCAGGAAGAGAAAGGCGATCAGCAGAAAGAGCAACCAGCGGCGATCTTCACGGGCCAGATCCCGGTAGAACAACATCGCCAGCAGCGCGATCAACGCGTAGACGATGGTGAACTGGGATTTGAGGTCGTCAAAGAACATATTGATCTGACCCCAAAACTGGAGCGGGCTGCGTTCGGCATGAACGCTTTCGTACTGGCTGATCGCAACTTGGTAAACCGTGGTAATCAGACCATGCCCGTAAGTCCCGTTGATTGGCGGGTTGGTCGCCGATGAGAGGGGGACATAGGCGTACAGCGACATCCCGAGAACGACCGTCGCATAGATCGCGAGCGCCCGTCGCCACATTCTCATCAGCCCGGAGCCCTGTTTCCACAAATAGCGCAGCCACACACCGGCGCCGACTCCATGTCCGAGGACCCAGGCAGCGGCAAACGCTCCCTGCCAGAACAAGCTGCCGGGGGACACGATCATCTTTGCCACAGCCAATACGATGACCGCCAACATCGGGGCCAATACATCGCGACCCAACTCGCGGTCGACGAACCACAGGAACGTCGGAAACGCCACCGCCAGCAACACCAGTGTCTGGTGGTTCGTGAGGCTGACGCCCCACAGGAAGCCCGCCAGATACAGCTGCCAGCAACGTTCCGGCTCAAGACTCCATCGATAGAGGAGCACAAGGATCGCCACGAGCAAGAACACGTTTAGAGTCCACGCCTCGGTGATCACCGATTGGGACCACATCGCCGGGGAAAACGCCAGCATCCATGCGGCCGAGACGGAACTTGCCAGAATGATCCAGTCCAGCCCCGCGCCGGTTTCGCGCCCTTGCAAGAATCCGCAGCGGGACGCCATGACACGTCCACTCTTCGAGATGAGCAGCGCCAGCAGGCCGACAGCCAGGGCCCCCAAGAGGGCGCACATCAGGTTGACACGCCAGGCGATGTTGTGGAGGGGAACGATCCGCTGCCAAATCGCGGCGAGAAGTGTCCATGCCGCGTATCCCGGCGGATTCGGCACCCCAAGACTATGCGATGCGGTCAGTAACTCACCCGCGTTCTCCAAGGTCACACCCGGAGCCAGCGTGCACAGATACACGGCAAAGCTCACGACACTCGCCAGCAAGAATGCGATCGAGTCGCGGGCACTGAAGAACCGCCCGTGAGCCTGCGGAATTGATGGCGCGGATTCCGTCGTCCCGATCGGCACTGGGGAATCGCTCATGGTTGCGGAGATTGTCTTATGCGCGTGCGGGGACGGCCCGGATCATCCATCGGACTTCCGTAAAACACGGGGCCTTCGCCGAAATCCATGTTTGACCGCCAACACCCAGACCATCCACAGGGCCTCCCGAACGATGTGTCCTGACATTTTGGACTGGCCGGCATACCGGTCCGTAAATGTAATCGGTATCTCACGAACGCGGAAACCTTTCATCCACGTCTCGTAGGTCATTTCGATTTGGAAAGCGTAGCCGTTGCTGCGGACCGCGTCGAGGTCAATCGCTTCCAATACGCAACGACGGAAACACTTGAAGCCGGCCGTGGGATCGTTCACGGGCAATCCCGTGATAATTCGTACGTAATAGGACGCACCCTTGCTCAGGAACAAACGGGACAATGGCCAGTTCACGACGCGTATGCCGTCAATGTACCGCGAACCCAAAACGAGATCGGCATTCTCCATCGCCTTTTGCATATTGGGGACCTCGCGCGGGTCGTGCGAGAAATCGGCGTCCATCTCGACCAGGCAGGCATAGCCTCGCGACAGGCCCCATTTAAACCCCGCAATGTACGCCGTGCCCAATCCGAGCTTGCCGGCGCGGCTTATCAACTGCACCCGAGGATTGGCCCGGGCGATCTCGGTGACGATGCTCGCCGTGCCATCCGGAGAATTATCATCCACCACCAGTACATCGAGGCTGGGAGCCTGTGCCAACACCAATTCGATCACCGACCGGACATTCTCCTTCTCGTTGTACGTCGGAATAATGACCAGCGTTCGTTCGGTTTGTGCCACGCTATTGCGTCTCCTTCACCAACCGCGGGTTCGCCAAGACCAGGTACACGCCCTGATGAAATACGACGGGCCACTTCTCGTCCTGGGTGCGTTGGACAATCTCCCGCACACCACGTAGGGCCAACGTATACACTGCATCAATGCCAATTGGCAACCGTGCTTCCCGTCCGTCCGGAAACATTTGCTGCTCCACCCCATATTCCATCACCAGATACTTCGCCTGCTCCAGGCGGCAGTCGAACCAAAACAACTCGCGGGGAATGTGGGCTGGCACCGGCATATCGTTGTCCACCCCCTCATATCGGGCACAGAATGTCAGCATGCTGCGCCGGTCGCAATGCGCCAGCCAATAAATCTGCTTCGGCACAATCACAAAGTCGTCCTTCGTCGTGTGCGCGTTGACGAAGGCCATCGCCGCTTCGGCGTCCGGTACAGATTGCTGCGTCCACATGTCGATTCGGGTGTGGAAATGCCCCCACGCCCCCGTCGCCGACACCCAGGCAAACCCCGCCAGGACAACCACCGCAATGGTCGCCGCTGCCTCTCCACCGGATTTGACCGCCAGTCGTTTGGTCAGTTCACCAGCCCACACGAGCACGCCGGCAAAGCCGACGGCCATCAGCGGAAGAAAGATCGTCGCGGGGTAGAAAAACAGCGGCACATTGTTCAGCTTCTGGAACACGCCATACATCAACACCAGCAACCACACTGGCATCCACAATCGCAACCGCCAATCCCGAGTCGGCAGGAACACAAACCCGATGGTCGCTACCGTGAGCCACCAATCATGCCCCGACCACGGCAACGGCGGGCCTTGCGTCGGCGTCTTGAAGCCAAGAGTCCATACGTTCTCGATGAACCGTTCGACCTCGCCGCCAACCGTCGGGCGAACCTCGTTGCTGGCCACACTGGTCAGTCGCCCGACCTGCGTCATCAATTGCTCCCAACCGTGCGCCGCGCTGTACCACAACAGAAACAACCCGCCGTACGCGACGGCTGCGGCTGCCGCCACCGCGACGTCCCGCCAGACGCGCGGTGATTTCCACTGTCGCCCGTTCACCACCGCCACCGTCACGATAACCGCACCGATCAACGGATAGGTGAAATAATTCGTGGCCGTCGCCAACGAACAAAACAGCCCCGCCCACATGGCGTCGCGGAGGCGCTTCTCCTGGACGTAGCGAATGAGGAATCCGACCGATGCCAGCGCCAATGTTCCGGCCATCGGATGAGAACGCACCCAACGGAAATTGACGTTGGTCTCGGAATACGCCAGGAACGCCGCGGCACAAAGGAGTCCAAAGCGTTTGTCGCGCAGACGCGTCCCGATCCAGAACAGAATCGCCCCCGCCGCCAGCGCCGTCACCGCCCCCAACGCACGCGCCACGACAATATCGTTGCCAAATACCCGCAGCAGCGTGCCGGTCACCACCATGTAGAGCGGTGGATACGGATACGGAAAGACAAAGTCGTCGATGATTGGGCCGACCCGCGGCGTGCCATGAATGAAGGTCCAACTTTTCTCCATCCACTCGCCTTCGTCCCCGTACCAGTTCGGGTTCGTGCGCAGGTTCGGCAGGAAGAGCGCCGCCCACGCCACCACTAATGCGATGGCAAACACACGTTCCCACTTCGTTTCGAACGGCAATTTCATTGTCGGTTGATAATGTAAACGCGCACCGGGCCGAAGTTCGTCCCCGTCCCGCCAAAATTCACCCGGCTGGCATCGTAGCTGGTCCGATTGTCATCCACCACGAGCATGATCGAATTCGTCGCCAACTGGTTCCCCTGCCCCTGCCCCTGTCCGCGCATTGTGGCAAGGAATGGCAGGTCCAATTGTGCTGGTTCCACGCGCTGCCACCGGTCCATTTGCAGCAATCGGTTCTCCTTGACAAATTCCCGGGCGTCTCCGCGCGCCGCGACATACTCCGCTGCCGCCTGTTTGAACCCGAGCCCCGATCCATACGTCCCTTGAGCCCCGCCGTACTGAACCAAATACCGGTTCACATCGAGCATGGACACAATGTTACCGACGATGAAGGCTGCGATTCCCGCAACCAGAATCTTTGGCGGAACAGCCCGTTGAGCGAGCGCCCCAAGGGCCACGAAAAAGACGGGATACAGAATGACGTAGTACGATAGATATGTCCAGAGCCCGGCCAAAAGATATACAGCGAGTGGGACCACAACCCACAGGACCAGTATCCACGCCTTCTTTGATTCCTCGTCCGCTGTCACCTGGCGGTGAAACAAGGTCTTCGCTGATTTCAAGGCCTTCACGCCAAACCAAACCAGCGCAATGGAGAATGCCAGTTGTTGCAACGCCGGCAGCCAGTCTCCCAATGTAAGCGTGGTATCGAAATACCGGTTCTGCCCCGAACCTTTGCTGGACCAGATTCGATTTGGGTCAAATGCCTCACTCGTGCTCAAGCCCAGTATGTCCTCGATTTCGCCGCTGTTCATGATGGCCAGCGCGTGACGCCACGCCTCGGTCGGGCGACGGGGAAACGGATACCCGCTTTGCGGATTGATCGTCATCCCTCGCGGAAGTTGCTCCCAGTGGCGACTGCTGCCTTCTTCGGACATGCGCTTCCACTCGGCCCAGCCGGTCTTCTGTTGCGCGATTACGTAGGGCATCGCCAACACAACCGCCAGCGCGACGCCGGCCACCGCAAATCGCCAATTGATCCTTGGGCGAAGGAGTACGACAACGGCGATGGCGCTCGCCGTCAGCGCAAACCCGCTGTAGTGAATCTGGATCACACACAGCGGCAGGCACAGCAGCCAAAAAATCGCCTTCGGGTTCTTGCCGAGAATCAGCGAGTGCGCCGCCCACATCGCCCCGGTGGCAAGCACCGGTACGAAGTCCTGAGCCCAGATTTTCCGCGAATACACGACCGCCCACGGACCCGACGCGAACAACGCTGCCGCCACCAGACCGCTCACAGAACCGTAGTACCTTCGCCCGATCCACCAGGTCGCGACCACCGCGGCCAGTCCCAACGCGGAAATCATGCCGCAGACGACGGCGATGTTCGAGGTCAGGAAAAACATGGGGATCAACAGCCATACGAACAGTGGCGGATTCGATACCCCCACACTCGACATCAAGCCGGAGGTCGGTAATTTGCCGCCCCGGACAAATTCCAAGGCCTGATTGGCCGCAAACGCCTCGTCACTCTTGAACTCAAGCAGTTCCGGGTGCTGAAACCGCAACCAGGCACCCACCGCGACAATCCCTGCCAGGATCAGCCATTCGATGCTCAACGGGAGTTGGCCGCCGCGCTTTGCAGGTTGTGCGCTCACTGTGTTCGCGCTTTCAGTGACCAAACGACCTTTTGCGCGCGATGAATTCGCCATAACTCAATCCAGATTCTTGCCGCGCGGCGCAAGTTGTACGGGATACGCGTATCGGGATCGTGCACCCACTGTACCGCGACCTCGGCGATGCGGTATCCCTCGCGGGTCGCGACCACCAACATTTCAATGTCGAAGATGGCCGTGTCCGACGTGACCTGCGGGAACACTTTCTGCGCGACTGCATGTTTCATCGCCTTGAAGCCACACTGGGTGTCGCGGATTCCATGAACACACAATAACCGGGTCCCGAGGCCAAACAGTTTACCGGCCAGCGCGCGGTGCCATGCCTGCGGTTGTTCTACGCGGGCACCCGGCATCGACCGGGAGCCAATCGCCATGTCGTATCCGTCCACTTCCATTTTCTGGAGCAGCTTGTCCACTTCGGAAATGGGCGTGCTCTGGTCGGCGTCAGTGAACAGGACGTACTCGCCCCGCGCGTCGAGCATGCCGGCTTTCACGGCCCCACCCTTGCCGCGATTCGGATTCAGCTCGATCAACCGTAACATTGGAAATGTCTGGGACAACTCACGCGCTACCTGCGCCGTGCGGTCCCGGCTGCCATCATTGACCACGACAATCTCGAATGGACGTCCCTTCGATTGCAAGAACTCGACCATTCCCGGCACGTACCGATTGAGTCTCTCCTCCTCGTTGTACGCGGGTATGACGACTGAGAGGTACGGGCGGGCTTCCATGGTCGGTTCAACCGGCCTTCCGCAACGCCCCCATTTCGCGGAGCGTGGCGAGCGCTTCGGCGGCGTAATCCTTCTCTAACTTCTGGCGTCGGATCCATTCGATATAATCGCGCACGCTGTCGCGCGGCGTTCGCGTCGGCTGCCAGCCGAGTCGTTGGAGCTTTGTGATGTCCGAAACGCTGTGGCGCGTGTCGCCGACGCGGTATTCGCCGCTCACGTTCGGTTCGATCTTTGCGCCCAACGCTTCCGCCACGATGCCGGCAAATTCGACAACCGTGTAGCCGCGTCCGCCGCCAACGTTGAACACCTGATCGTTGGCCTCGTCACTCTCGAGCACGAGTCGGTTGGCCCGCGCCACGTCGCCCACGTTGACGTAGTCCCGCAACTGCTGGCCGTCCTCAAACACCGACGGCGGCTGCCCCCTCATCATCTGCAGGGTGAAAATGCGCAGCACGCCCGAGTAGGCGTTACGGAATGACTGGTGGGGTCCCTGCACGATCGAGTAGCGTAGCGCTGTGCTGGGGATGCCGTAGTTACGACCCAGCGCGATGGCCATCAGTTCCTGAGAGTATTTCGCGATGGAATACTGATTTTCCGGGTTGGCGTGCGTCTCGAGCAACGGCAATGGCTTGATGAGGCCGCCGCATTTCGGACAAACCGGTTCCCACAACCGCTTGTCCAACCGCTGTGGTTCGCGACCATCCGGAAACACTTCGCCGTCCTTCGGACACTGGTATCGACCTTCCCCGTAGACGAACTGGCTGCTGGCCACGACCACCTTGCGCACCGGGAGTTTCTTCGCGACGATCAGTTCATATAGCAGCGCCGTCCCGACCGAGTTCACATGGAAGAATTGCGAGAAATTCGGCAACAAATCCTGGTAGGCCGCCAGATGGATCACGACGTCCACCCCGCGTAGCGCCTTCGCCCAATCGTCGCGGTTGCGCACGTCCCCCGTGACGCGTTCGACGTCCTTGGACAGCCAGTCGGGCCACGTTCCGTCGCCGAGATGCACCGGCGGTGTCAGACTGTCGAGCGCGCGCACGTCATAGCCGGCACTCAACAGTTCCACCGCGGTATGCGACCCGATAAACCCCGCCCCGCCCGTAATCAGCGCTCGACCTTTGCTCATGCGCTTACCGGGAGTGCGTGGCCTTCAATTTCTCGTAGAGATAGCTGGTGATGATATGGTCGAGGATCATGTGGATGTCTTCCACCGGGCCATAACCATCGGAAGGAACGACCAGCGATACATCCGCCAGCTTGGAAAGTTTGCCACCGGTGAATCCCGCCAAACCGAGTACGGTCACGCCGATTTGCTTCGCTGCTTCGACGGCCGCGATGATATTGGGCGAGTTCCCCGACGCCGATATCGCCACGAGAACATCCCCGCGTTGCGCCAGGTTTTTGAGCGGCTCGCTGAAAATGTGGTTGAAGTCAGTATCGTTTGCCCAAGCGGTCATCAACGATACGTTGTCGGTCAACGCAATCACGCGCAACCGCGGCCAGGGTGCGTCGCCCTTGTGGCCGAGCGTACCCTTGCATAAATCGTTCATCATGTGCGATGCGGTCGCTGCGCTGCCGCCGTTGCCGATAACGAAGATCTGCCGCCCCTCGTCCCGCGCCTGTTCGATCACACGGATGATCTCGTCGATGGGTTTGAGTGGAAGGCGATCCAGGACGTCTTTCAATCCGCTGAGGTAATCTTTCGCAAAGTCGCTGGCTGTTTTCATGGTTTAGTACCGTTGCAAATTCAATACGATCCGGCTCCCCCCCCGCTCCAGTCGGAACGGCATTTCGCGGAGGTTGGCCAACGCGTGGCGGACCGATTGGCGCTTGTCGCTGGGCACGCACAGCAGGAAAAACCCGCCCCCGCCGGCACCGGAAATCTTCCCGCCAATCGCGCCGGCCTTTACCGCGCGCTCGTAAATCTCGTCCAACTCGCCACTACTGACGCCTTGGGCGAGCTTTCGTTTCGCCTCCCAACCTTGGTGCAGTACGGCACCCAAGCCATCAATGTCCCCCAGTTCCACCAGACGCCGCACTTGATGTGCCTGGCGGGTCATCTGTTTCAGGATTTCCACCTTTCCATCGATATTGGATTTCTGCTCTGACAGAATAGAGGACGCCTGCCGGGTCTTGCCGGTGTAGAACAACATAAGCATGTTATCCAGATCCTCCAGCGCCGTACGCGTCGTCTCGACCGATGAAACGGTCACCGCCGGCCCCGGCCCAAACTCGAAGCAGCGCAATCCCCCGTACGCTGCGATGTACTGGTCCTGTACGCCAATGGGCTTGCCCAGAATCCGAATTTCGATGTCACACGCCTCGCGAGCCAGCCGTTCCGGCGTCGGGATGGCCCCGACGTAGTGGTACAGGGCGTTGAGGACGCCAACGGTCACGGTACTCGATGATCCCAAGCCCGACCCTTCCGCGGGGATGTCCGAAAGAAAGGAAATTTCGATGCCCTTGACCACCCCGACCTTGCGCAGGGCCTCCCGCACCAATTCGTGCTCGATCTGATCGATGGACTCGACAATCTCCTTCTTTGTCCAGTTCACGTAGATCTTGTCGTCGAACCGTTCCTTGACGATGCAATAGACGTACTTGTCGATGGCCGTGCTGACCACACATCCGCCATTCTTCTCATAGAACTCGGCGAAATCCGTTCCCCCGCCGGCAAGCGAGATGCGCAACGGTGTCTGGGTAATAATCACTTCAACGCTCCCTTTTCAAAGTCACGCTGTGCTTTGGCCAATCGTTCGGGCGTTCCCACGTCCTGGATGTACGCCTTGGGCTCCATCGCGTATACCGGCCGACGTTCCGCCAGCAACTTCGGGAATACATCCCGCCCGAAATCATAAAACTGACCGGCTGGAATCACATCCAGAACTCGCGGCTCAAGCACCAAGATACCAGCGCTGATCAGATTTGTCGAAACCTGTTTTCGGTCGGGTTTTTCGACAAATCGAAGCACCCGGCCGTTCGAATCCGTTTCCACCACCCCGCCCGTCCACGGTTCAGGTGAGGCGAACAACGCCACCGTCACCTCGGCCTGACGCGCGCGATGGAACTCTACGAGCGGTGCGAAATCGACCCGCACCAGATTGTCGCCGTAAAATACAATGAATGACCCGCCGCGTAGATCCGTCTCCATCTTCTTGACCGCGCCGGCAGTGCCCAGCAATTCCGGCTCATGTGAGTAGGTGATGGACACGCCGAACTTCCTGCCATCACCGAAGTAATCGGTGATCTTCTCAGGAAGGTAGTGCAGATTGACGATGAATTCGCGGATTCCCTGCCGCTTGAACAACTCCAGATGGTGCTCCAGCAAGGGTTTGCCGCCAATCGGCACCATCACCTTCGGCACGTCCAGTCCCAGCGATCGCAGCCGCGTGCCGAGGCCCGCGGCGAGGATAAAGGCCTTCATGCCCGCTCGCGGCGCGGCGGAACCGGCGAATCACTCGTTCCCCCGCCCTTCTCCCTCAGGTACCGCGACAATAAGGCCCAGGCTTTTTGCATCGCCTTGGCGCGATGGCTGATACGGTTTTTCACCTCGAGCGAAAGTTCCGCAAACGTCTTTGTCTGGCCGTCCGCAAGGAAGAGCGGATCATACCCGAACCCGCTGCCACCGCGCTCGGCCTCCAGAATCGTCCCGTTGCAGATCCCCTCGGCGCAATCGTACAACCCGTTCTCGTCCGCGATCGCGACCACGCAGCGAAACCGTGCTGTCCGTTTTTCGTAGGCTACGCCTTCGAGCATCTTAAGCAGCTTCTTGTTGTTCTCGTGATAGGTCGCCTCGTCGCCGGCGAACCGCGCCGACCGCACTCCTGGCTCGCCTTTCAACATATCCACTTCCAGCCCCGTGTCGTCGGCCAGCGTCAATTTTTTTGCCATCCGCGCTATCTGCACCGCTTTCTTGACCGCGTTGTCGCGGATCGTCGCACCGTCCTCGACGACTCCCGGCAGATTGGGCAAGTCCGCCAACGAGAGTACGTCGAGCTGCAAATCCTGCAGCATGGCGGTCAGTTCCTTGAGCTTGTCCCGGTTGCGCGACGCGAGAAGTAGTTGCATGGCCGACCATTATACCGACCGCCGCCAAAAAATGAATGACAGAGTGGACTTTGGCATTTTCGCTATCGGCAGAGGACATTCCTGCCGTCTATTCCTCTTGTCGACAAGCTGTCCCGGAAGCCGCTATAGTGCGCGTTCTTAAATGAGCCAGCTTGCTATTCTGTATCTCGTCTCACTGCTGATGGACATGAGCGTGGCGGCGGTGATCTTTGCAATCAGCCGTCGGGCGGCTGAGCTGGGGGCGAGCGCGTCGGACCTTGGTTGGTTGGGGGCGGTCTGGATCGGCCTGTACGCGGTGCTGGCGCTGGTGACGGGGCGTGTGTCCGATCGGGTCGGCCGACGGAAGCTCGCTTTCGTCGGATGTGTCATCGCGGCGATCATGACACTGGCGTGTTCGCTGACGACGCAGATCGGCCTGCTACTGGTGTTCAGCGCCATGTTCGGCGCCGGCCTGTCGTGTTTCTGGCCATCGATTATTGCGTGGCTTGGGGAAGGACTCAGCGGCCACGCCCTTGCCGCGCGGTTGACGACCTTCGGTGTGGCGTGGAACATCGGCCTGTTGCTCGGCTACTCCCTTTCAGGGATTCTGTTCGAGTTTGGGCCGAGGCTGCCATTCTATGGCTCGGCCGGTGTGATCCTGCTGATCGCGGTTCTGCTGTTGTTACCCGCACAACAAGCGTCCGTCGCCCCAACCGTCGGCTCACAACTGGATGAAACCATGGAAATTCCCAAGGGCCGCGGGTTTCGCAAGACGGCCTGGCTGGCGAATTTTGCGACAAACTTTGCGCTCGCCGGCACCGCGGCGCTGTTCCCGCAACTGGCGACCCATCTCGGGATCGGCGCCGACGTGCATGGCGGGTTGCTCGCGGCCGGACGCGCGGCGGCGTTGGTGGCTTTCGCCGGATTGCAATTCCTCATGTTCTGGCGGACACGTCTCTGGCCGCTGTGGATTGCGCAACTGGGTTGCGCAGCCAGCATCGTCTGGATTGGCTTCGCCCACGCGACGTGGATGTTTGCCGTGGCGTGGATCATCGGCGGCGCGGCATCCGGATATACGTACCAAGCGAGCATTTATTTCACACTGGAAGAAATGTCCGAGAAGGGCAAGGGCAGCGGGTTCCACGAGGCCGTCGTCGGCAGCGGAATGTTTTTCGGGCCGATGCTCGCCGGCTGGGTCGGGAACAGCCACGGCCTGCGCGTCCCCTATTTCTTCTGTGCGGTCATGCAAGTCGCGCTCGTCGGGCTGCAGATGATGGTGGTCTGGACCCAGCGGCGCGTGACCGCTACTCTTTGATTTGTACCGGCTTGCCGGTGGCCGCGCTTTCGTAGATCGCGTCGAGCAATTCCATTACAACCAGCCCCTCTTCGCCCGTGGCGATATGCGGTTTGTCGTGCATGATGCTGTCGATGAAGTGCTGGTACTGGTTCGGCACGTCCGGCCCAGGCGGATGATGCAGTTTCATATCATAGTGCACGCCATTGCGCTCGACGAAGAGTTCCGATTCAAATTTGTAGCCTTCGCCGACGTTGCGTTGCACGGCGCCGCCGAGCGTGCCGAACAACCGCGTCTCCATCAATTCCTGCTCGGCGATGTACGACGTCCACGAGGCCTCGAGTTCCAGCGTCGCGCCGTTCTGGAATTTGATCAGCGCCACCCCGAAGTCTTCCACATCGAATTTCGCGCCCTTTTCTTCCGCGACGCGCGACCCAATGGCGTTGTAGGTGCTCGCCAGCACCCAGACCGGTTTCGGGTAGCCCATCAACCACAACGCGAGGTCGAGCCGATGCACGCCAAGATCGATGATCGGCCCGCCGCCGGAGAGTTCCTTCTGTCCGAACCAACCGCCAAATCCCGGTAGGCCGCGACGGCGAAGCCAAATCGTGCGCGCGTAGTAAATCTCCCCGAGCGCACCCGCATCAATCTGTGCCTTGAGCGCCCACGATTGCAGGAGGAAGCGATACGAGAAATTGATCATCAACCGTTTTTTGACGTTCTTCGCCGCCGCCAACATTTCGCGCGCTTCCGCGGTGTTCATTGCCATCGGTTTTTCGCAGAGCACGTGGCAACCGGCCTTCAGGGCCGCCAGTGTGAGCGGCTTGTGGAACTTGTTCGGCGTGCACACGCTCACGACGTCGAGCTTCTCCTTCGTGAGCATCTCCTGCGCGTCGCGATACCGGTGGGGCACCTTGAACTCGTCGCCCGACACTTTCAGACGCGTCTCATCGAGATCGGCGATGGCCACGACCTCGGCGCCCGGATGCGACTGATAGCCGCGGATGTGCGATCGTCCGATGCCCAAACCGATGACGCCGACCCGAAGTTTCGTCACTGTTGAACTCCGGCGCGACCGAAATGCGCGCTCTTTTTCTTGATCGACTCGATGGCCGGTGCATTTGGCGCCTTGTCGGTTGGCAGCGTCACGCGACGGCGCGCCCAACGGCAGGCGTTGCCGATCACGCGGATGACGTTCGCATCGTGATAGGTTGGATACGCTTCGTGGCCGGGTCGGAAATAGAACACGCGGCCATTCCCGCGTTCCCAGCAGCAGCCGCTGCGAAACACTTCACCGCCTTCAAACCACGAAATGAACACGAGCCTGTCCGGCTCGGGAATGTCGAAGCGTTCGCCGTACATTTCTTCATACGGCAACTCGAAGTATTCCCCCAAACCTTCCGTAATGGGATGACCGGGCGCGAGGTTCCAGAGGCGTTCCGTCTCGTCGGCCTCACGCCATTTCAGGGAACAATTCGTGCCCATCAGTGCACGAAAAATCTTCGAGTAATGGGCCGAATGCAGGACGATCAGGCCCATACCGGAAAGCACCTGCTGTTGGACGCGCTTCACGATTTCGTCCATCACATCGCCATGGGCAAGGTGGCCCCACCAGATCAAGACATCCGTCTCCTTCAGTACGCTCTCGGGCAATCCATGTTCCGGCTCATCCAGCGTCGCCGTCCGGCACGCCAGGTCTTTCGACGCGGATAACCCTTTGGCAATCGCGGCGTGCATGCCGTCGGGATAAATCTTCTTTACCGCCTCATTCTTGCGCTCGTGGCGGAATTCATTCCAAATCGTGACATTGATCTTGGCGCTCATGGTGGGCCGCTCATAACAAAATCACCGCCGCGACGCGAGCGTTTTATGGTGGATGAGCCAGTGGCGCCAACGCCAAGCCGCGACGATTACTCGTGGCGTTTGACGATGAGGGTGGCGTTGTGGCCGCCAAAGCCGAGGGAGTTGTTCATACAGGCGCGGACGTTTGTCTGGCGGGCCTTGTTCGGCACGTAGTCGAGATCACATTCGGGATCGGGATTCTCGTAGTTAATGGTCGGCGGAATCATGCCGTCGCGGATCGCCAGCGCACAGACAGCGGTCTCGACCGCGCCGGCAGCACCGAGCAGATGGCCGGTCATGGATTTGGTGGAACTGACCGCGAGTTTTTTCGCATGAGCGCCGAACACCGTCTTGATCGCCTGGGTTTCACACTTGTCCCCCACCGGGGTTGAGGTGCCGTGGGCGTTGATGTAATCGACTTCTTCCGGGTTGAGCCCGGCGTGTTTCAAGGCCATCGCCATCGACCGGGCCGCGCCTTCGCCTTCGGGAGCGGGTGCGCTCATGTGGTAGGCGTCGCCAGTGATACCATAGCCGGCGACTTCGGCGTAGATCTTCGCGTGACGCTTGCGGGCGTGCTCGAGCGATTCGAGAATGCAAACGCCGGCGCCTTCGCCCATGACGAATCCATCGCGCTGCGCGTCAAATGGGCGGCTGGCGCGTTCGGGTTCGTCATTGCGGGTGCTCAGGGCTTTCATGGCGCAAAAGCCGGCATAGCCCATCTGGGTAATCGCCGCTTCGGTGCCGCCGGCGATCATGATGTCGGCATCATTGTGGACAATCGCCCGCGCCGCTTCCCCCAGCGCATGGGTCGCGGTCGCACAGGCGGACACGACCGCCAGGTTCGGGCCCTTTGCCCCCACCAACATCGACACGTAGCCGCTGGCCATGTTGACGATGAGCATGGGAATCATGAACGGCGAGACGCGGCCCGGGCCTTTTCGGATGAGGGTGCCCACCTGGTCTTCGATGGTTTCCATGCCGCCGATGCCCGAACCGATCAGCACGCCAATGCGGTTGGGGTCGCTTTTCGCCACCTCGATACCGGCATCCGCGATCGCCTTTTTGGCTGCCGCGATGGCATATTGCGTGAACCGATCCGTGCGGCGGGTTTCCTTGATCGGCATGAACTCCTCGGGCTTAAAGCCCCTGACTTCACCGCCGATCTTGCAGTCGTAGGCGGTGGTGTCGAATCGGGTGACGGGGCCGATGCCGCTCTTGCCCGCGAGGAGATTTTGCCAAAAGACCTCCAACTCACTGCCGAGAGGCGTGAGGACTCCAATCCCTGTGATGACAACCCGTCGTTCGCTCATCGTTTCTGAAAGTCGTGAAAAATTGGGGCATAAAGCGTGAAATTGCAACTCACTTTATGCCCCACAATTTTTCGATCCCGGCGTTCGCCCCAAGCGTCGGGCAGGGCCGGGATGGTGGTGTTCGGGTTATTTGTCGCCGCGATCCTCGATGTACTTGACCACGTCGCCGACGGTCTGGAGCTTCTCGGCGTCTTCGTCGGGGATTTCCGCGCCAAACTCCTCTTCAAATGCCATGACCAGTTCCACCGTATCAAGGGAGTCTGCGCCCAAATCCTCGATGAACTTCGCCTCGGGTGTCACTTGATCGGGATTCACGCCGAGCTGTTCGACAATGATCTCCTTCACACGGTCTGCTACGGATTTATCTGCCATTGGCTTCTCCTCCTTCAAAAAACCTTCGTTTCTTTATGCGAAAACTCGCTCGCTTGTCAAAGTTTTGTTTCGGTCGCTCTCGCGCGGCTGACGATCACATCGCCAGGCCGCCATCCACCGTAATGACCTGGCCCGTCACGTACGCCGCCAGGTCGCTCGCCAGAAACAGCACCACGTTCGCCACGTCCTCGGCGGCGCCCAAACGTCCGAGCGCAATCCGCGTCTTCAACGTCTCCCGCGCCGGCTCTCCCAGCGCCTCCGTCATTTCGGTCACAATAAAGCCCGGCGCCACGGCGTTGGCGGTGATGTTGCGCGACGCCAGTTCGCGGGCCACCGATTTCGTGAATCCAATGAGACCGGCTTTGGACGCGGCATAGTTAGATTGGCCCGCATTACCCGTCAAGCCTATAATTGACGTGATGTTGATGATGCGACCGCTGCGCTGTTTCAGCATCGCCCGGCTGACGCTCTTGGTGAAATGGAATGCGCCTTTGAGGTTCGTGTCCAGCACCGTATCCCACTCCTCGTCGGTCATGCGCAGGAGCAACTGGTCGCGGGTGACGCCCGCATTGTTGACGAGCACGTCCACGCGCTCGAATTCCCTCAGAATCTTCTCGCACGTGTCGGCAACCTGGGCGCTGTTGACCACGTCCACCGTGTAGGCGGTCGCCTTGCCGCCGGCTTTGGCGACCTCGGAGGCCGTTGCCTCGACATTGGCCAGCGTCCGGCCGCACGCGGCAATCGTCGCGCCTTCGCCCGCCAGCCGCAATGCGATCGCCTTGCCAATCCCTCGCCCCGCCCCCGTCACCACTACCACTTTGTTTTCGAGCAGTCTTTGCATAACGTCGCTTTCTTACTGGCGAGTGGGAGGTAATGTCAACCGCGCAACTTGGCCGCGGTCGCTTCCAATGTTGCCCCGTCGCTGACGGACAGCATTTCCACTTCCTTATTGATGCGTTTCATCAGGCCGCTAAGGACGTTGCCGGGGCCGAGTTCGATAAAGCGAGTGAACCCTTCGGAGACGAGCCACTGCATGGATTCGCTCCAGCGAACCGGCGATGTTACCTGACGCACCAACAGTTCCTTGATCTCGGCGACGCCTCCCGCCGGGCGCGCCGTGACGTTGGAAATGACGGGAACCCTCGGGAGCTGCATCGAGAGACCCGCGAGAGCTTCCGCCACCTTGACCCTGGCGCTTTCCATCAAACGCGAATGGTACGCGCCCGCGACGACCAGCGGGATCGCTCGCTTCGCGCCACGCGCTTTGGCGAGTTCGACCGCTTTGGCAATTTTGTCCTTGTCGCCGGAAATAACCGTCTGGCCGGGACAATTGATATTCGCAATATCGACATCGGCTTCACGGCAAACCTCGGCCAGTATGGCATCGTCCAGATTCAGGACGGATGCCATACCGCCGTTGGTCAAATCGCAGGCTTCCTGCATAAACCGTCCGCGCATTTGCACCATCCGCAAGCCATCCTCGAAAGTCACGGCGTCCGCGGCGGTCAGCGCGGTGAATTCGCCGAGGGACAAACCGGCGGTGGCGTCGAACTGGAGCCCCGGGACTAGGGATTTCAATGCTTCCAGGCAAGCGATACTCGTGAGAAAAATCGCCGGCTGCGCGTTGTCGGTCTTGGTCAAGACCTCCTCGGGCCCTTGAAAACAGATCGTCTGGAGATCGCGGCCGAGAACGGCGTTGGCCCGCGCGAAGAGTTGGCGGCAGACGTCGTTCCTTTCGCAAAGGTCGCGCCCCATGCCAACGCTCTGGCTGCCCTGCCCGGCAAAAAGGAGAGCGGTCTTTATCATCACGTATGGCGTAGCGATTACGTGCTCTTGACGACTTCGGCACGTGCTTCCGCGGCGAGTGGGGTGCTCAGGTAGCGTTCGCCCGTGGACGCCGCCACGGTGCAGATGAGTTTGCCTTTGTTCTCCGGCCGCCGGGCATATTGAATCGCCGACCACACGTTGGCGCCGGACGAAATCCCGCAGAGGAGTCCCTCCTCCTTCGCGAGCCGACGCGCCATCGCAAACGCGTCGTCGTTGGAGACGGTGATGACTTCGTCGATGATCGCGGTGTTGAGGTTTTTGGGAATGAAGCCCGCGCCGATGCCCTGGATCTTATGCGGCCCGGGTTTGCCACCGCCGATCACGGGAGAATCTGTCGGCTCGACCGCGACCGCCTTGAACGACGGCTTCTTGGCCTTGATTACTTCGCCGACGCCCGTGATCGTGCCCCCCGTGCCCACTCCCGCCACAATCGCGTCAACGCGCCCGTTGGTGTCGTCCCAAATCTCGACGGCGGTCGTGCGACGGTGGATTTCCGGGTTGGCCGGGTTGTTGAATTGTTGTGGCATGAAGGAGCCC
>JBKQMH010000187.1:0-18286 GCA_052146795.1 Verrucomicrobiia bacterium | reverse complement strand
GTCCAGCCGCGTTTGGCCATCAGGGCGCGGAGATTCTCGGCGAAATCGCTCATGGATCACTTGAATCCTTGTAATATACGAATTGACATACGATACAAGATCGCATATCATCTTCCTCTGTATGAACGCAAGTTGTAATCGAGCGGGGTGCGAAACGCAAGATTTGAGCGCGATGCGGCCGCGCCGATCAAATTCGCAGGCTAAAGCCTGCGGCTACGAGAGGCGACTTGACGGACGTCAATACGTAGCTCGGGGAAGGAGTTCTGCCTCCGGATGGCTCGCGGTGGATGTGAGCTATGCGAAATGTTAAATCTGCCAAACGAAGCCAATTTTCTAAGGTGCCTGCACTTGTGTATCTTGTTTACTTAGAGGTTGTTGTGTTGTGAACTGCGCCATGTTGTCACACGGCTTCGTTTGTCCAAAATTGGCTTCGTTTGGGGGGTGTGGGTGCTATAAGGTGGGCCCGTTGAATGAAAAATGATGTGTCCATAACGCCCGAGATCATCGCGAGACACGGGATCACGGAGGACGAGTTCGAGCGGATCAAGAAGATCCTCGGACGGGCGCCGAACATAACCGAACTGGGCATTTTTTCGGTGATGTGGAGCGAGCATTGCAGCTACAAGAACTCGCGGCCCGAGCTGAAGAAATTCCCGCGTGAGGCGCCGTTTGTTCTGGTGAAGGCGGGGGAGGAGAACGCGGGGATTGTGGACATCGGGGACGGCTGGGCGATCGCGTTCAAGATCGAGTCGCACAATCACCCGAGCGCGGTCGAGCCGTTCCAGGGCGCGGCGACGGGCGTGGGCGGGATCATCCGCGACATCTTCACGATGGGGGCGCGGCCGATTTTGAATATGAATTCGCTGCGGTTCGGGCCGATTGAGGGCGACACGGCGCAGGCGGCGCAGAACCGGCAGTTATTCGCCGGGGTGGTGGCGGGGATCGCGCATTACGGCAATTGCATCGGTGTCCCAACGGTCGGCGGCGAGGTATATTTCGACGAGTGCTACAACGGCAACCCGTTGGTCAACGTACTCTCGCTGGGGATACTGCGTCACGACCAGATCAAACGCGGCAAGGCGGCGGGGGTAGGGAACCCGGTTACCTATGTCGGCAGCGCGACGGGTCGGGACGGGCTCGCCGGGGCGGCGTTTGCGTCGCGGGAGCTGACCGAGGAATCGCAACAGGACCGGCCGGCGGTGCAGGTGGGCGACCCGTTCATGGAGAAGCTGCTGTTGGAAGCGTGCCTGGAAGTGATGCGCGTCGACGGGCTGGTGGTCGGCATCCAGGACATGGGCGCGGCGGGGCTGACGTGTTCGACATGCGAGACGGCCAGCCGTGGCGGCACGGGCAACGAGATCGATCTCAATCTCGTCCCGAAACGCGAGACGGGGATGACGCCGTACGAGATCATGTTGAGCGAATCGCAGGAGCGCATGTTGTTGATTGCGCAGAAGGGACGTGAGAAAGAGGTCGAGGCGATTTTCAATAAGTGGGACCTGCACGGCGTGACGATTGGGCGTGTGACGGGTGACGGCCTGATGCGGGTGAAGGTTGGCAACGACGTCGCGGCGGAGATACCGGCCAAACAACTGGCCGAGGACGCGCCGGTGTACTATCGGGACGCGAAACAACCGGAATGGGAGATTCGGCACGCGAAATTTGATGTGCGGAACGTCGTTGAACCAGACGACCTACAGGGCGTGTTGGTCAACCTACTCGGTTCGCCGAGCATCGCGTCGAAGAACTGGGTGTATCGGCAATACGATTACATGGTGCAGCACGGGACGGCGGTCGCGCCCGGCAGCGACGCGGCGGTGGTACGAATCAATTTGAGCCGGCCGGACCTGGGCGCGACGGGCGCCACGGGCGAGAAATACATCGCGTTCACGACCGATTGCAACGCGACGTATTGCTACCTTGATCCGTTGGAAGGCGGCAAGATTGCGGTCGCGGAAGCGGTGCGGAACCTGGTGTGCAGCGGCGCGCGGCCGTTGGCGGTCACCGACAACCTGAATTTCGGCAACCCGATGAAACCGGAAGTATTCTGGCAATTCCGCCGGTGCGTCGAGGGGATCTGCGAAGCGTGCAACGCGTTCCACACGCCCGTGACGGGAGGGAACGTGAGTTTTTACAACGAATCTCCCGCAGGCGCGATCGACTCGACGCCGACGATCGGGATGCTGGGATTGATCGACGACCCGAAACACATCATTACGCAATGGTTCAAGGGCGCGGGCGATGCGGTGCTGTTGATTGGCGAGATTGGCGATGAGATCGGCGGCAGCGAGTACCTGAAACGGATTCACGGGCTCAAGACGGGGAAGGCGCCACGGATGGATTTGGCGTTCGCGAAACGGGTGTCGGATTTCACGCTGGAGATCATTCGCAGGGGCTGGGTGAAGAGCGCGCACGATTGCAGCGAAGGCGGCCTAGCGGTGGCGCTCGCCGAATGCTGCCTGACGAACGGCGACGCGATGGTGGGCGCGGACATCGATCTGGAGACGCTCGGGGAGAGGTTGGATGCGGCGTTGTTTGGGGAAACGCAGTCGCGCGTGATTGTGAGTTGCGCTCCCGAAAACGTCGAACGAATCGCGCAAGCGGCGATTCCCGTGACCGTGTTGGGTGCGACGGGAGGCAGCGAATTGACAATCCATACGCAGCGAGGCGAATTGTCGTGGGACGTGGCCAATTTGCGAGATGTTTGGTGGAATGCCATCGGGCGTCTGATGGAAACCTGAGCGGCCGACGTGTTTGGTCGAAGCTTTTCCCCATCGGCAATCCATCACCTGCATCACCTCCGTAGTATTCTTGGAATGAGAGGATCAAGAATACCGTCGGGGTTGCGAAAGCGGCGTTTCAAGCCTGCACTGCGGGGGCAACGCAGCCGCATCGGTTGGCGCACCGTGCCGGTGGTATTCGGCACCGCGGCGACATGGACGATGCCAGTCATCATCAAGAGCGCGGCGACGTAAGGGTCCCACGAGCATTCTATGTATCTCAAGGAGTCATTTGGTTCCTGCGAAGTTTGGGGAACTTTTTCACTAGCCAGTCTTTGGCGCGATTGCTACAGTCCGCCCATGCCCGATGGCCAGGACCGCGTGAACACGTCATCGACAGGGGGGGCGGACGACCGCGCGTTGTTGCGCGCCGTGGCCGCCGGCGACAAGGAGGCGCTTCGGCAATTGTACACTCGCCACAGCGCCGTGCTCTTTGCTTTGGCGCTGAGGGTTCTCACCGACCGCGCCGAGGCGGAGGACGTGTTGCAGGAAGCCTTCGTCCAGATTTGGAAAACGGCGGGCTCGTTCGACGAAGGCCGGGGCAGACCGCTGGGGTGGTTGATCATGCTGACCCGCAGTCGGGCCATTGACCGGCTCCGGTCGCGCAAGACGCGCAGCCGCGTCGCCGAATCCATGGCGAAGGATACGTCGCAGACGGCCGGGTCGACGACGCCCGCTGACGAGGCGCTGGCGTCCGAAGCGCAACGGACGGTTCGCAACGCGCTGAAATCGTTGCCTTCCGAGCAGCGCATACCGATTGAAATGGCGTATTTCGGTGGATTGACGCAATTTGAAATTGCCCAGCAACTCAGCCAGCCGCTGGGCACCGTGAAGACGCGGATGCGGAGCGGCATGATGCGGCTACGGGAGCAACTCGGGAGCGCCGCCGGCAAAGGGGAGCACAGCTCATGACGCACGACGCATTTCGCGAGATGCTCCCGCTGTACGTCGTCGGCGCGCTCGACGGCGACGAGCTCCACAATTTCGAGCAGTACATCGCCGAAAACCGCGAACGATGCATCTCGGAGTTGGCCGAGTATCAGGCAGTCGCCGATCAGATAGCTCTGGCAGCGCCGTCGGCAAAACCGGCGCCGACCGTGTATGATCGGATTGCGGCAGCGATTGACGAGGGCAAACGGCCCGGGCCGTCGTCGGCGACCGCTCCGGAGGCCGCTCACGCCCCGCGCGCGAGACAACCGGGCGTTCATCTTGGCGCGCTCATTGTCCGGCTCGTCCCGTGGGCCGCAGCGGCGGCGCTCGCCGTTGTGGTGATGAACCTGAACACACAACTTCAAATCGTGACGCACCAGCTTCAGGGGACGACGGATTCTTACAACAATCTCCTCGCCAAGGATAAGCAGCAGCAGGGCGGACTGGCCGATCTCAACAGCCGCCTTGAGACCCAGAGCAAGGAGTTTGGCGAAAAGGTGGACCAGCTGCGCACGAAGAACATCGAGCAACAGCATGATCTGGACGCGTTGCGCGCCGCCAACAAGCGGATGTCGGATGAAAAGGACGGGTTGTTGCGGGCGGCGGACCGGATGCGCGAGCAGCTCGAGCAGCAGAACCTGCAAACCGCGGCGCTCCAAAAGAAGATGGACGAGGAAACCTCGTCGCTCGATCTCTTCATGGATCCGTCCACTCGCATGGCGCCGCTCGTCGACCCCAAAGGCGAGAGCAAAGCCGTCGCCAAGGTGTATTGGAATGGGAGCAGGAAGACGGGGTTCATGGTCGTTTCGAATTGTTCTCCTGTCCAACAGAGTCAGGGGAAATGTTTGGAACTCTGGGCGATCTGCGGGAGCGAACCGCCCGTCGCGGCCGGCATCGGTTGGACTGACGATTCGGGTCACGGCGCATTCCGGGTCAAGTTGGCCAAGGACATGGCGTGCATCGATAAATTTGCAGTGACCGTCGAGCGCGCGGGCGGCGTACCGGCCCCCGAGGGCTCAAGTATTCTTGTCGGGCAATAGTCGCACTGCCAGACGATCCGTTCGCATTTCCTCACCTTTCACGCCCCCCATTGCCACTTGGCAATTACAAAAATAAGCCCCTGAACGACAACCGCTTGCATAAGCGCGCCGTCGGCCATCCCATGCGCCGACTGACGGGATTTCCTCTCTTTGATCACCCAGCTTATTTGGCACAAACCCTGCACTATTTCGAGGGGTGGTGCATGAAGCACCCGGCAATCGCGTAGTAAGAGTGAGAGGAAAAGCATATGGGAATTTTTGGCGCCGCCGTTGCGTTGTTCGGAAAGGGTGGATCGTGTGCTGCTGAAGAAAGGCGGCGGGCGAGACACCCCGACGACACCACCGAACCGAAGGCCACCATTCTGATCATCGATGACGATCCGAACTTCCTGGACACCATGCGCGAGGTGCTTCGCGGCGAAGGATACAATGTCCTCGCCTCCAGCAACGGCCCGAAGGGGCTGGACATGGTGCGTTACGCGGGGGGTGACATCGGGGCCGTGCTCCTCGATTTCAACATGCCGCGATTCAACGGCGCAGAGACGCTCCAATTCCTGCGCAAACTGAACCCGAACGCAAAAGTGCTGGCGGTCTCGGGCGTGAGTTCCGACGAATTGCCCTCCGATTTCCGCGAAGGAGTCGAGCGATTCATTCCCAAGCCGTTTAGCAACGCCGACCTGCTGAAGACGTTGGAAGAAATCCTCGACGGCGACCGGGCAGAGGATGCTTCTGTGACCGCCTCAGCGTAGACGGCCAGCCCGTTTCGCAACAGTTCGCATTTCGTCAACCAAGATAATCCTCCTCATCGGGGCGTTGCGCCTTGCTATTCTCCGTCCATTGGGCTAATGGATTTCGTCGGAGGTGGTACGTTCGACATTGTGGAGTGCGTCGAACCGAATTGACCGAGCAATGAACCCGGACCACAGCGCGCGGCCACGGCATTATTGTGGCCTGTTTGGCATTTACGGACACCCGAATGCCGCGGAGTTGACCTATTACGGACTCTACGCGTTGCAGCATCGCGGCCAGGAAAGCGCGGGCATCACCGCCTCGGACGGCGTCGAACTCCGCACCTTCAAGGGCATGGGCCTCGTCGGGCAGGTCTTCGACAAAAACATCCTGCGCTCGTTGCCCGGCCAACTCGCCATCGGTCACGTCCGCTACTCGACCACCGGCAGCTCCAACCTCAGAAACGCCCAGCCGCTCGTCGCCGATTGCGCGTGCGGCCAGATTGCCATCGGCCACAACGGCAACCTCACCAATGCCGCCCGTCTCCGCGCCGAACTCGAGGAGCAAGGTTCGATTTTCCAGACGACCGTCGACAGCGAGATCATTCTGCACCTGCTCGCCCGACCCACCGCCGAAGACCGCGCGCATTCGCTGGAAGCCGTCATGCGCCGCATTCAGGGCGCGTACTCGCTCGTCATCATGGGCGAAGACGAACTCATCGGCGTCCGCGATCCCTTCGGCTTCCGGCCCCTCGTGCTCGGCCGATTGCCCATTCCGAACGACGACGGCACTGAAGGCGGCGCCGCCTGGGTGCTCGCCAGCGAAACCTGCGCGCTGGACCTGATTCACGCCGACTACGTCCGCGACATCATGCCCGGCGAAATCATCGTCATCAACAAAAACGGCCTGCGTTCCGTCAACCCCTGGGCCGACACCCAGCAGCCCCACGCCTTCTGCATCTTCGAGTTCGTGTATTTCGCGCGACCCGACAGCGACCTCTACAACAAGAACGTCGCTCAGGTCCGCATCAACCTCGGCCGCCAGCTCGCCCGCCAGCATCCCGTCGAAGCCGATCTCGTGATTCCCGTGCCCGACAGCGGCAACTGGGCGGCGATGGGATTCGCCGAAGAAAGCGGCATCGCGTTCGGCAACGCCTTTGTCCGCAATCACTACGTCGGTCGCACGTTCCTGCAGCCGAGCCAGCTCATCCGCGATTTCGGCGTCCGCGTGAAACTTAATCTCATCGAGGGAATGGTTGCGGGCAAACGCGTCGTCGTGGTGGACGACTCAATCGTCCGCGGCACCACCGCGCGCGCGCGCGTGTCGACCCTGCGCGAAGCGGGCGCGAAAGAAGTCCACATGCGCGTCAGTTGCCCGCCGCACAAATGGCCCTGCGCTTACGGCATCGATTTCCCCACCCGCAAAGAATTGATGGCCGCCAACAATTCGTTGGAACAGATCCGCGATTTCCTCGGGGCCGATTCACTCGGCTATCTCACGCTCGACGGGATGATCGCCGCCACCGGCCTCCGCGCGAACGAATTCTGCACCGCCTGTTACACCGGCAATTATCCGTCCCCTGTCGAATCCGAAATGGATAAGTTCGTTATGGAACAACGCCGCACCCGGTTACATCGCCCCGTCTCCGACCTCGTCCATGACGACACCCAGCGCCGGTTGTTGTGACGTTTTGTCGAGCCTGGCCGGCGCGCCTCCCGCCCATCCTTCCGCCTTCATCCTTGGACCGCCCCCCGGCGCTTGACTTCCCCGCCACACCGCCTATGCTGCGCCCCGACAGACAGGAGAATGCGCCTATGATACCTGCATTGATCGGTTTGTTCTTTTTCGGCTTCTACTTGGCCCTGGTCGTTCTCGTCATCGCGGGAATGTGGAAAACCTTCGTCAAAGCGGGACAACCCGGCTGGGCCATCCTGATTCCCATCTACAATTTCTACGTCTTCCTAAAGATCGCGGGCAAACCCGGCTGGTGGCTGATCCTGATGCTCATTCCCCTCGTCAACATCGTCTTCGGCATTATCGCCACCGTGGCCTTTACGGAACGCTTCGGCAAAGGCGGCGGATTCGTCGTCGGCCTCATCTTCCTTCCGTTCATCTTCTATCCCATCCTCGGCTTCGGTGACGCCCAATACTCACCACCCGTCGCCGCCGCGCCCGCAGCCGCCTGACCGTCCTGTCGCGCCCGAAGCCTTTCGGGGTTGCCTGCAAGACCAGTGCCTTGCTACACTCCGCCCGCATGCCGAAGAAGCCGGCGATGAGGCTCACAGGCGAGGATGGACTGTAAATGGCCGCGAAACAGATCCTGATCGCTCCACACGCGCTCTTCGAGATGCAACGGCGCGGCATTAGCCAGGCCGACCTCGAAACCGTTGTTCGCCACCCGCAGCAGATCGTCCCTTCCAGCAAGGGGCGACACATCCGCCAATCCAGGCTCCCGCCCGGCCAGATGCTCCTGCGGGCGGTTGTCAAAGAGGAGGCTCAGGTGTATCATGTCATTACCGCGTACAAAACGAGCAAGATTGCCAAATACTGGAAACAGCCATGAAGGTCATCTACGACAGGGACACCGATACGTTGTCCATCATTCTCCGTGACGGCAAGGTGGCGGAGAGCGATGAGGCCCGCGACGGCCTCATTCTGGACTACGACAAGGCGGGCCGCCTCGTCTCGCTCGAACTTCTCGACGCGTCCGAACATATCAAACAACCCGAATCCATCGAGTTCGCCCTCGGCTCCGCCGAAGTCCCCACCGCCATCGTTCGCGAGAAACCCAGCCGGGGCTACCCGTCGTAACCCGCCGCCTGACCGCTTCTCCCGAATTGTAGGGCCGCGATGCCTGTTTACCCTGAGCATCGAAGGGCCGTTGAGGTGTCGCGCCGCCTCGTTGCTTCGGTCGTTTGGAGGGCGAACCTCCCGGTGAGCCGCCTCCGTCGTGCCTCGGAGGGCCACGCTTCCGCGTGGTCGCCGCCGTATTGTAGGCGTGCCCCTGCCGTCCATCCCCCCCGGTTCCCTCTTCCCGCCGGTAAAAACTTCTGCCATACTCTGCCGCACAATCTGAAATGAACGGTAAACGCTACGTTGTGCGATACACCGAACTGGCGTTGGAAAACCTCGGTGAACTCCCCAAGCGAGAGGCCTCACAACTCATCCGAAAAATCACCCGGTTGGAGGGTGGTCTGCACGGCAACATCAAGCGGCTACAGGGCGGCGATATCGGGTACCGCCTGCGCATGGGCGATTACCGGGTTTTATTCGACGTAAAAGATGCTATAATTCTGGTACAGAAGATCGGCCATCGGAAAGATGTGTATGATTAAGGCAACGGCGCAATTCCAAAAACAACAGACCCGCGTCCTCAAGCAGATCCGCAGAATGCGCGAGGAAATGGAAGACCTCCACGACTACCTCGACCTTCTCGAGGCCCGCGCCGTCAACGAAGGCAAGCCCACCTACACCGCCAGCCAGGCCAAGGCCCGTCTCGGCCTCAAGTAGCCGAGTCAGACGAGACGCGACCACGTTGTATCCTCGGTCGCAATCGGCCCGCGTGCCGTCCCCTCGGCCACTAGGCTAACGACAGGCTGGAACCGCAAAATAAAGCTTGAATTATCGATGCCGGTGTTGTTATGGCGACGGGTGGCTAGGATATGGATATTATCCCAAACACCGCTTGGGAAGTTTGTTTCCTGCTTGTCGGGGCAGGGGTTGGCTTCTGTTACGGGTTCGACGGTTTTTCTGGCTCAACCAAGGACCTCGAACTGCAGCGAACCGCTCGACTCAAGAATCTCAAGTACGCCGTCACGGGTGTGTTCCTAACTTTAATCGCTGACCTGAAGGCGGCTCGGATTCACGATCCAAGGGACCGTCTCTTGGCCTTCTATATCGGAGGCTTTGTTGCATCAGCCATTATCGTAATCGTCGTGGTCGCCGCCGGCGTATGCCTGAAATACCACTGGATCCGTCGCTCCAATCTAAACAGGCATCTCCCGCAGGACATGTCGCCCGTCCTGGACTACCTGTTTTACGGGTACAACTACTACAGAACGAACACTGCAAAGATTATCCAGCAAGCCCAAGCGAAGGAACTCGCCGACTACCGCCGCTACATCACGACATTCCTTCCAGCGTACGTGTCGCAACTTTCTATGGCGATCGCGGCAATCGATGCCTCGCAGCGTGGCATGGCTGATAAGCGCGTAACGGCCCACACAATCCTCCAGTGCATCCGAGCCGTGGTGATCAGCTATTATGGTGGGGGCGACAACTTGCGGGTGAACGCAAACTACATGGCTGCTTATCATAAGAGCCATCGACCCGACAACCTCGAGTCGCGCCTGCGTTTCGCCGGGGACGACATATCCCAATACGAGTATTTCCTAGTCTTGGAAGACTACGCCGAAGCTGACGGCAAGGAGGAGAACTTCATCTTGCCCGTGGCCAACGACGAGTCGCGACAGCTTCCGGGCGCGCCGCGGTCGTTTATGACCAGTTCCACCGTCGTAATCGATGACACCAGCAAGATCCGGTTCGCGCCCGGCCTGAAGCCGCATATCGTCGAGGGTCTTAAGGAGTACTTTAAGAAGTACTTCGAGGGGCGCAACTTCAGGAGTTTCGCCTGCCTCGTGGTGTACCATGCCGGCGCCAAAAACGGAGTTATCAACATTGAATCCAACGAGCGATTTGTATTCGGAGAACCCAACCAAAGAAAGGAAGAAGTCGAGTTGCTTCTCAAGCCGTTCCGTGATTTACTCGGCTTCGTAATAAAGTAAAGGCTTGCTTCTGGGCCAAATTGCACTAGACTTACGAGGGTCGGCAACATGCTTCTACCAAACAAACTCGATCTGATATTGCTGAAAATTGCCAACGGCAACGTGCGGCTGTTCGAAGAATCCACCAAGGAATTTTTAAAGCAGGTTAGCCGTCCACAACCCCTTATTCCGGCGACCGCCTCCGCTAACAAGAACGGCGACACGCCCCCCAAAGCGGCTGAAGGAGAATAGGCTCCTTTCCGCCTGCAGAATGGAGCGATGCTGCCATGACTCGTCAGGCGAGAATCAGCAGGCGCATCGCCGCTCTAACGCCCCGGGAAGACAAGGCATGGACTTTCGCCTTCTGTTACCACAAAGATTCAAAGCTCGGCGACATGGAAGCTGACCGGCGGGCGTGGCGCGATTTGCGGTTAGAATTTCCGCGACTTCGGAAGTACGACGGTTGCCGGTGATTCGAGACAACACCGGCGCCCAAAAGACTAGGGCAACTCGCCAAACCTCTCTTCGATTCCCGAACGAAGCATCGACCGACCTGTATAGCTCCAGTAGGTAACATCCTGCTCGATAAAGAGCCACATCGCGAGTTTTAGAAGTCGTTCCGCGTCAACGTTTCCGCTAAAACGGGCCAGTCCGGAAAGCACATCGTCAACGTTCTCGCACTCCCACACGCGCCGCACCGCGCCAAGAATCTCCCTTTTGTGGGTTCCCGACAAACCTGTGAGTTTCCCCAGCTCCGTAAAAAGTGTGTCTTGCCGTGGAGGCTTATCATTGCCATTTTTGTACTTCAGAAAGCCTTCGCAGTAGATGATAAAATCACAACCTTTGTTTAGGTATGCAGGACGCATCAGGTACATGCGTGAACCGTCGGCGAGCCTCTCCACGTTGTACCTGTACCTGGTTACAACGTCCTTACCCCCTGGCTTCTCGCGCATCCAGTACCCCAGCATCTCATCCCTTATTCTGGCGCGATCTGTCAGCCGCATTGTTAGGTCGACGACTGCCAATTTGACGCGGGTTTCCGGCAATGTCAGAGCCCCAAGATGGTCGCGACGAATCCGACGCGGGCGTAGAACGCGCGGCTCGTACTGCCGTGTCCAGCCCCCTTCGTTCTTGGCTGGACGAGGACCCCCATCGCGCCGGTCAGCGCCTCGAATCCCACTGCACGAATTGTCTCTCGAACCTCCTCGTAGTCAGCACGGACCTGCCTGTAGACGGCCTGATTTCCCAAATCAAATGTGGCGACCTTGACTAGGAGCGACCGTCGCTCCTGCTGGGACTCGAACATGCGTGCGCAAACAACCGCCTTCTTAAGCTTTGCAAGCAGGTGACTTTCCTCGAATGGCTTCTGAAGAACGTTCACAGGGTCAATCATCGTGATTGCCATGGTTTCCTTGACAACGATCTCGCCCCCCACGAGCCTCTTCAGAGGAACGATCTTCAGCTCCCACGATCCGAAGTTCGGCGACTGCGCGGAATTGATCGGGAGACCTAGGTATCTTTCGATGGCGTGACCGGCCCAGCCCTTGTTCTTTTTGTCGCCCTTCCAAACGGTAATACCGTGTCGCTCAGCCAGCCGCCTGAGGTCCTGGCCCTCCAGGCGCTTTAGCATTTTGACCGCTTCGTCTCTTTCCATTGCGACTCTGAAACGCTTCGGCTAGGTGGTTATTGGCAGAAGTTCGCGCGGAGACGTGAGCTCGTACCGTATTCGTTCCTCAGCGAGTTTTATGTGCTTTTCGTCCAGTTCGACCCCCGCACATTTGCGTCTAATTCGAGCGCAAGCGACTGCTGTCGTTCCGCCCCCAATAAAGGGATCGAGCACCATGTCCCCCTCATTGGTAGCGGCGAGAAGGCACCGCTCAAGCAGCGCGACGGGCTTTTGGGTCGGATGTTTGCCGAAAGTCTTTTCGCCATTACTCGGCGCTGGGATACGCCATACCGTTTTCATCTGCTTGCCGGTGACGGCTTTCATCGCCTTGTAATTGAAGACGTGTTTGCTCTTCTCGCTCTTGGCCGCCCACAGCACCGTCTCGGTCGAGTGGGTGAAATATCGACACGACAGGTTCGGTGGTGGGTTGGGTTTTTCCCATGCAATATCATTGAGAATCTTGAACCCAAGCTGTTGCATGGCGTAGCCGACGCTGAAAATCACGTGGAGCGTGCCGGTCACCCAGATCGTGCCGTTCGGCTTCAACACCTTCTGGCAACGCTTCAGCCATTCGGTATTGAATTCGTGCATGAGGTCAGTGGCGCGAATCTTGTCCGCCCCAAAGACTTTGGCGGATGAATCCCAATCGCCCTTGTCCACCTTGACCATCTTCCCCGCGTGACACGTGATGCCGCCGTTCGACAGGAAATACGGCGGGTCGGCGAAAATCATGTCGAAACAACCGTCGGGATGTTTCGCCGCAATCGCGTCGAGGATGGAGAGGCAATTTCCGTGGTAGAGCCAGATTCCATGCGCATCATCCCGGTAGATGGGCGTCAGATTTGTAGCCGCACCTTTTAAGGTGCGTTCGTAGGTTTCGCGCGGGCTGAAGCCCGCGGCTACATTGTCCTCCAGCACAATCCCATCCAGCGGACTCCGAGAACCCAGCGACACGACCCGTTCCGCCTTCTCCGCATAGCGGACAGATCCCCGGCCCGCTCCCGCCGGTTTATTCCCCTGGATCTTCCTCGCCATAAATAAGCGGCTTGCCCGCCTGTGGCGGATCGATCCATAGGATCGCCGATCAGATCAAGATCATTCGGGCGCCGAAATTGTAGGGCGCGATGCCTGTTGTTTAGGTATCGCGCCGCGTCGTTGGGTTGCCGCCCATCTTTCTCGCCTCGCGAGGCGGCCAGACCCCCTTGCAATTTCATCTGAATTCCCACACATTGCCTCGCGTGAGTTCGCCGAAAACAACCGACAACGCGTATGCCGGCGCGGGCGTCAACATTCATCTCGCCGACACGCTCAAGGCCGGCCTGAAACAGAAGGTCCGCAAGACGCGACGCCCGGAAGTTTTAGGGTCGATTGGCGGATTCGGCGGGTTGTTCGCCCTCGACACGAAGAAGTACAAGCAACCGGTGCTGGTCAGCAGCATGGACGGCGTGGGCACAAAACTTAAAATCGCCGTGGCGCTCAACAAGCACGACACGGTCGGCCAGGACCTCGTGAATCATTGCGTGAACGACATCGCCGTGCTCGGCGCGGAACCCCTGTTCTTCCTCGATTACATCGGCATGGGCAAACTCGAACCGCGCGTATTCGGCCAGCTCATCGACGGCCTCGTGAAAGCGTGCGCGGAAGCGGGCTGCGCGCTCATCGGCGGCGAGACGGCGCAGTTGCCGGGCCTGTACGCCGCCGGCGATTACGATCTGGTCAGTACCATCGTCGGCGTGGTCGAACGCGACCAGATCATCGATGGCTCCCGCATCCGCCCCGGCGACGCGATCATCGGTCTCGCGAGCACCGGCCTGCACACCAACGGCTATTCGCTGGCCCGCCAGATCCTCTTCGCCCAGATGCGCATCCGGCTGGATGACCACGATGGCACGCTCGGTTGCACCTTCGAAGAAGAACTTCTCAAAGTTCACCGCAACTACTGGCCCGTCGTCCGCGCGCTCCTGCGCTCGAACGCGTCACGCGCTACGCTCCATGGCACCGCCCACATCACCGGCGGCGGGTTTTACGACAATATCCCGCGTGTGTTGCCCAAAAATTGCGCGGCGCTCATTCACAGCGGCTCATGGGATGTCCTGCCGATCTTCAAACTGTTGCAGGAAGGCGGCGGCGTGACCGACGAGGAAATGCACCGCGTCTTCAACATGGGCATCGGCATGGTATTGATCGTCGACCCGAAATCCGTTCCCGCCGTCCACAAAATCGCCGGGCGCGCAGGAGTGAAGTCGTACCTGATCGGGGAGATTCGCAAAGGGCAACCTGCAGTCGTCATCGAGTGAAACGCCGCGCCCAATCTCTGCTGTGGCTTGTGCTGGTCGGTGTGTGTCTGTTCTTCGTCGTCAAATTCGTCGCCGCGCCGTACGTCGTCATCGGCGACAGCATGTCGCCCACATTGAAATCGTGGGATTTCTGCCTGATGCGACGCGTGCGACATTACGAACCGCGCCGTGGCGATATTGTGGTCTTCCGGACAGCGGACGATCCACCGCTCTATTTTGTGAAACGCGTGATTGCCATACCCGGCGAAACCATCTCGATCGACCACGGCGCCTTCATCATCAACGGCAACCCACTTCCCGAGCCGTACACCAAACCCAATCCCGGCTGGCAGATGCAGCCGACTCCAGTACCCGCGGGAAAAGTGTTCGTCTGTGGCGACAACCGCGATTTAGAGCGCGAGAATTACGTTCAAGGGCTTGTGGCCACGCGGCTCGTGCAAGCGTACATGATCGGTCATTGGAGGTGGAAACGATGAAATGGGTGCTGCGAATCGCGATTGCCGCCATCGTCGCCTTCGCGCTCTGGCGGACGTATCAGTGGCTCTTCGTGACGGATGAAATGCGGATTCAGCGCCAGATTTCCGTCATGGCCGGTGCCGTCGAGAAGGGCGACCTGGTGCGGTTGTCCAACGCGCTGGCCAGCGATTACAGCGACGATTGGGGCCTGGACAAGTCCACGTTGCTCGGCGCGGTGCATTCGTACCGGACACAGTATGACCCGGTGTTCATCCATATCAGTGACCTGACCGTGACCGTCGACCCCGACCACCAGAAGGCGCAGGCCGTGTTCATTGCCAAGATCATCGCCAAAGCCCGGGGCAGTGTGTCCGACAGCGAGGCGCGGGAGGATCGGTTTCGCCTCTATTTTCGCAAGAATGACTCCGTGTGGGAGCTGATTCGGGCCGAATCCCCCGAGTTGAAATTCGATTGAAGCGCGGGCGTCCATCCGCTACCCTTGGCAGGTTATGGCCAAGATTCAACGGGCCCTGATAAGCGTCTCGGACAAGACGGGGCTGGTCGATTTCGCAAAGGAATTGCACGCACTGGGGATCGAGATTGTCTCCACGGGCGGCACCGCGCGTTCGCTGAAGGACGCGGGGATTCCCGTGGTCGAAATCAGCCAGTTTACCGGCTTCCCCGAAATGCTCGATGGACGCGTCAAGACGCTGCACCCGAAAGTGCATGGAGCGTTGCTCTATCTTCGTGGAAATCCGGACCACGAGGCGCAGGCCGCGAAGCATGGCATCCAGCCCATCGATCTGGTCGTCGTGAACCTGTATCCATTTGAGAAGACCGTCGCCAACCCGGACGTTTCCCTGCGCGAGGCCATCGAGAACATCGACATCGGCGGCCCGAGCATGTTGCGCAGCGCCGCAAAAAACCACGCTAGCGTCACGGTGGTCGTTGACCCGACCGATTACGGCGCAGTCCTCCACGACATTCAGGAACATGGCGGCAACACCTGCGAAATGTTCCGCTGGAAGCTCGCGGTGAAAGCGTTCGAAACCACGTCACGGTATGACGGAGCCATCGCCCAGCATCTCCACGCCGAACGCATGAAAGCGAAGGGCGAAACCGTGGCGCCGTTGCCGGAAACGTTGACCATCTCGCTGAAGAAAGCGCAGGACCTGCGGTATGGAGAGAACCCGCATCAGCAGGCGGCGTTGTACGGCGGTTTCTTCGAGCACTTTCATCAGCTCCACGGCAAGGAGCTTTCCTACAACAATATTCTCGACCTGACCGCCGCCGCGGACTTGGTGGCCGAATTTGAAGAACCCACGGTAGCGATCATCAAGCACACGAACCCCTGCGGTGTGGGAAGCGCGGCGACATTGCTTGATGCCTGGTATCTGGCGTACGAAACTGACAAGCAGGCGCCGTTCGGTGGGATTATCGCCGTCAACCGCCCCCTGGACGCGGCGCTCGCCAAGGCGGTTGCGGAAATTTTCAGTGAGGTCATCGTCGCCCCGGAATTTGAGCCGGCGGCGCTCGCCATTTTGCAAAAAAAGAAGAATCTACGGCTTATCAAAAGCTTGCGGCCCGCGACCCGTGGGTTGACGGTGCATTCGGTCACCGGCGGATTGTTGGCGCAGGAGCGCGATACGCGGCTGGTGTCGGCGGCGGATATGAAGATTGTTACCAAGCGACATCCGACGCAGGAGGAGCGCCACGCGATTCTGTTTGCCTGGCGCGTGGTCAAGCACGTGAAATCCAACGCCATTGTGTTTGCGCGGGCCGACGGTCGAACCAGTCGAACACTCGGCATCGGGGCGGGTCAAATGAGCCGTGTGGATTCGTCAAAGATAGCCGTCTGGAAGGCCAAGGAGGCCGGGCTCGATCTCAAGCAGAGCGCCGTGGCCAGCGACGCCTTCTTTCCATTTGCCGACGGCGTCATCGCGGCGGCCGACGCCGGGGCGACGGCGGTGATTCAGCCGGGCGGCAGCGTGCGCGACCCGGAAGTGATTGGCGCGGCCGATGACCGCGACGTGGCGATGGTGTTCACGGGCATCCGGCATTTCCGGCATTAGAGCGACAGGAGAAACGACATGAACGACGCGCCGACCCGAGCGAGAATTTTGGTTGTCGATGACGAACCGGCGATTCGGGAATACGAGACGGCCCTGTTGAGCGAACTGGGTCACGAAGTATTGGTGGCGGCCGACGGCACCGAGGCGTTGGAATTGGCGCGTGCGCAGCGGCCACATCTGGTGCTGCTGGACATCATGATGCCCGAGCTTTCGGGCATCGAAGTGTGCCGGCAGTTGCGCGCTGACCCGCGCACGCGGGACATCCGTGTGATCGTGGTGTCGGCGGTCGACGCCAAGCGGGCGTTGGAAGAAAGCATTATCGCCGGTGCGGACGATTTTCTCGCAAAGCCGATCCACGCGTTGGAGTTGATGGTGCGGGTGCGTTCGATCTTGCGAGTGCGCAACATACCGGACGAAGAGGAACGGCTCGAAGCCTACGTGAAAAATCTGCAAGCCATGCGCCGCTTGGAACAGGCGGAGAATTAGGATGCCACGGTGACGAACCCGTTCCACCACCAGAAACGTCCGGGGATGAATGGCGCAGGCGGTGACAAATGACACCTTCGGCGACGATTAACCTTTGGCAGGACGTCAGCAGCGTGACCGACAATGCAACAGGAAGGACCATGTGGCATCGGATGCTCCACCGGTGTGGAGACGGCTTGTTTTTGTACGCGCGGCAGTTGTGCCGCAACGACGCCGATGCCGCCGACGTGGTGCAGGAAGCGTTCCTCCGCGTCTGGCGCAAGCACGCCAATAACGGCGTCACCGAACCGGATTTGCCGGCCCTTTGCTATGCCGCCGTGCGCTATACGGTGCTCGACCGCCAGCGACAAGCGGCCCGTCGACATCGGCGCGAGGTCACTGCCGGGGAATCCTGGTATGACCAACCGGCGCTGTTCGAATCGTCTCTGGAGCAGGCTGAGGAGCGCGCCCATTTGGAGGCGGCCATCCGCCGGTTGCCCGTCGAGCAACGGGAGGTCCTCACGTTGAAGATCTGGGGTGAACTGACGTTCCAGCAGATTGCCACCGTGACGGACGAATCGCCGAACACGATTGCCTCCCGCTATCGGCTGGCGCTCGCCGCGCTACGACAACTCTTTGCGAAAGAAGGCACACCATGAAGACACAATTCGACATGTTGGAAAGTCAGCTCAACTCTCTCCGTCCGTCGCCGCTGCCGACTTCGACTCGCCGGCGCATTTTACATGAGATGGAGCGGACGGTATCGAGACCTAAGTCAATATTTTGGTCTTTCGGTCAGCACGCCGGTTTGCCGATCGCCCTGGCCGGTGCATTGTCAGATGAACTGGAGAAACAAATCGATGCATTGGAAACCAAACTGGGGGATATCTGCTACTTGGACCCAACCCTTCGCCAGAAGGACGAAGAGGCCCTCCACGAGATCCTGAGGCACCGCCACGGCTTGTTCCTCGGGAAAGCGCCCTGCAACGGCAGAATCGGCATTCTCAGTAACAGCGCGATGCACACTCGCCTCAAGAACTTTGCCAGACACCTCAACCTGCATGTACAGGCTCCCGACCTGGCGCAGG
>JBKQMH010000186.1:0-34306 GCA_052146795.1 Verrucomicrobiia bacterium | reverse complement strand
AGTTCCAGCAATCGCACGATGACATTTGGGGATTACGAAGCCTTAATCAAGACCGAGACCAGCTTTGGCAAGCCAGTCGATGATGGCAAGCCGCAGAAGTTTGTCGGCTCCTACATTGGGCGGCGCGTCGTCATGGGCAGGCGCGCATCATAAGTCTGGTGAACGATGACGCGACTGGCCATTATTGACGGAATACGGACGCCGTTCTCGAAAGCGGGGACGGATCTGAAGTCGCTTCCCGCGCAGGATCTCGGGCGCATCGTAGTGAGCGAATTGTTGGAGCGCACCGGGGTCGATCCACACAAGATTTCGCAGGTGATATTTGGGTGCGTGGCGCAGCCAGCGGAAGCTGTGAACGTCGCGCGGGTCATTGCCTTAAACGCCGGCATTCCTCAAGAGATTCCCGCCTACACGGTGCATCGGAATTGCGCGAGCGGATTCGAATCGATCACCAGCGCCTACGAAAAAATGGCGGCTGGCCAGGGCGATACGTTTGTGGTCGGTGGCACCGAGAGCATGTCGAACATTCCGCTGTTGTTTTCGACGGCGGCGGCGGACAAGTTTGCCGCGCTGGCACGCGCGAAATCATTTCCGAAGAAGCTCGGCGCGATGCTCGCGTTTCGACCGGGCGATTTCAAACCACGTATCGGCGTGGTGCTCGGGCTGACGGATTCCGTGTGCGGACTGAACATGGGGGAGACCGCAGAGGTGTTGTATCGCGACTACGGTATTCCGCGCGAGCGACAGGACGCGTTCGCGCTCGAATCGCATCAAAAGACGGTGAAGGCGCGAGCGAAGCTTGCCGAAGAGATATGCACGGTCTATCTGCCGAACGGCAAGTTCGTGGACAAGGACAACGGCGTGCGCGAGAGCCAGACAATGGAAGCGCTCGCGAAGCTGCGACCCGTGTTCGACAAACGCAATGGGACGGTGACCGCCGGCAATTCATCGCAAATCACCGACGGAGCGGTGGCGCTGCTGGTCATGGAGGAGGAGAAGGCGCGGCGACAGGATTTGAAGCCACTCGGTTATTTGCGGGGGTATGCCTACGTCGGCGTGGATCCGAAACGCATGGGGCTGGGCCCGGCGTACGCGATCCCGAAAGTGCTGGGAGAATCGCGCGTGCGCTGGAACGAGGTGCAATTGATTGAGATCAACGAGGCATTTGCGGTCCAGGTGCTGGCGGCGGAACTGGTCTTGCGCAAGGAATTCGGCATGGAAATCAACCACGACCTGCTCAACGTCAACGGCGGGGCCATCGCGTTGGGGCATCCGGTCGGGGCGAGCGGGGCGCGGCTGGTGCTGACGTTGTTGAAAGAAATGAAGCGTCGCAACCTGAAGACGGGCATCGTATCGGCCTGTATCGGCGGAGGGCAGGGTGGCGCACTGATTCTGGAGCGGGCATGATGCAATCACCGCGAATTGAATATGACGCCGAGGGCATCGCCTGGGTGGTGTTCGACGACCCGGAGTCGAAGGTCAACGTTCTCGGCACCGAGCAGATGAAGCAACTCGACGCGGTTCTGGACGAGTTATACAAACGCAAGCCGAAGGCGGCGGTGTTCATCAGCGCCAAGCCGGGCATTTTTATCGCCGGCGCGGATATCAATGAGTTGCAAAGAATCCGCGATGCCAGTCTGGGCGCGGATCTTTCCCGGGCGGGTCACAGAATATTCGCCAAGATCGAACTGCTTGGCGTGCCGACGGTGGCCGCCATCGACGGCGCGTGTCTGGGAGGCGGGTGTGAGCTGGCACTGGCGTGTCGGTACCGGGTGGCGGCGGACGGTCACAAGACGCAGATTGGGTTGCCCGAAACTCAACTGGGTATCATCCCCGGCTGGGGCGGATCGCAACGTCTCCCGCGGTTGATCGGATTGGGAGCGGCGCTGGACATTATTTGCGCGGGCAAGAGTGTGAGCGCGGACAAAGCGCGACGCATCGGACTGGTGGATGCCGCGGTGCCGAGCGTGGTCTTGCGCGAGACGGCGACACGGCTGGCACTGGGCCAGCAGCGCGCGAAACGGAAGTCCGTGTGGTCGCAGAACTGGTGGCCGATGCGGCGATTTATCTGCCGGATGGCGCGCAAGCGCGTGCTGGTGCGCACCGAAGGCCGGTATCCGGCCCCGTTGCGGGCGATTGACGCGATGGAGGAGGGGCTGAGAGGCTCGCTGAACGAAGGCTTGGATAGCGAGGCAAAGATTTTTGGCGAAGTGAGCGTCACGCCGCAATGCCGCAACCTGATCCGCCTCTTTTTCCTGCGCGAGAAGTACGCCAAGTTGGTGTTCAACCCCGAGAAGGTGGAACGGACCGGGCCGATCTCCGCGAAAGTGATGACGTCGCCCGTGGAAAAGGTGGGTGTGCTGGGCGCAGGCGTGATGGGCGCGGGGATCGCGCAATGGTGCAGCGCCCGCGGGTTGATCGTGCGGTTGAAGGACATCAAGCCGGACTTCGTCGCGTCGGGCATCAAACGCATTGCCGATGCGTATCGCGAGGGCGTCAAGCGGCGGAAGATGTCCGAGTTGGACGCGCAGCACGGGATGGCGCGGGTGCATCCGACGACCGATTACACCGGGTTTGGCGATTGCGACCTGGTGATCGAGGCGGTGTTGGAGAAAATCGAGGTCAAACGTCAGGCATTCGGTGAACTGACGGCGGCGTTGCGGAATGATTGCATCATCGCGTCGAACACGTCGGCGATCCCGATCGACGACCTGGCCGAGGCGAGCGGTCGCCCGAAACGGTTCGTGGGAATTCATTTTTTCAATCCGGTGCACAAGATGCCGCTGGTGGAAATCGTGCGCGGGACGAAGACCGCGCCCGAGGTTGTCGCGGCGGCGGTAGAATTTGCGAAACGACTGAAGAAAATTCCGGTGGTTGTGAAAGGCACGCCTGGTTTCCTGGTGAATCGGCTGTTGATGCCGTATTTGAACGAGGCGGGCGTGTTGCTCGGGGAAGGCGAGACCATCGAGTCGATTGACGAAGCGATGCTGGATTTCGGGATGCCGATGGGGCCGCTACGGCTGATCGATGAGGTTGGAATCGATGTCGCGTATGACGTGGCGGCCGAATTGGGCGAGGCATTCAAGGACCGGATGGCGGTGGCGCGGATTCTCCGGCAGGTGCATGAGCAAGGGTTGAAAGGCCGGAAGGGCGGGGTGGGATTCTACGTCTACAAAAAGAAGAAAGAGGAGCGGGTGAATCGGCGACTAGCCAAAGCGATCCGGAGAGATGTGGAGTCGAGAGAGGCCAAGAAGGTAGAGCGATCGGCGCGGGACATACAGCGGCGGTTGTTGGGCGTCATGATCGAGGAAGCCAAACGGTGTCTGAGCGAAGGCGTTGTGGCGTCGGAGGACGATATCGACGCGGGCATGATTTTCGGCACCGGTTTTCCGCCGTTCCGTGGCGGGCTGGTAGTGTACGCACGCGACGTGGGATTGTGGTAAGCTAATCGGGATGGCATTCGCGTTTCAACATGGCGAATCACTGGCTGGACTGGTGTTAGCAGCCTCGAACGGTCTGCTCGACCCGAATTTTCATCGGACACTGGTGTACATCACCGAGCACGGCCCATCGGGCGCGCTGGGGTTGGTGATGAACCGGCCGATCAACAAAACGCTGGGCGAAGTCGCGGAGTCGCCCGAGTTGCCCGATGCCTTGCGCGGGACGCCGGTGTTTCAAGGCGGACCGGTGAGGCCGACCGCATTGCTCCTGGCACGGTTTCAGCGAGGAAAGACGGATGAGGAACTGCGTTGTCAGATCGTCGCCGATCCATTCGAACTGCTGGAACCCCGCCGGCGGGGCTGGGTGCGCGCGTTTGCGGGATATGCGGGGTGGGGCGAAGGACAACTGGAGCGGGAACTGGGCGAGCGCTCGTGGGTGGTGTGCCGTCCGCATACCGCGCTGCTGGAGCAACCGGTGCCGCCGGCGATCTGGGAGGCGTTCGTTGGAAAGGACCAGCGGTGGCGGAAGCTGATAGCGCTGTTACCGAAGTGCACGGGCCTGAATTAGCGGGTGACGCCCGATCCCCGTTACGCATGGACCAACGAAAGCTGGCCGCGTTGTTGATTGTCATAGCCGGGCTCTGGGCGTACCACAACAGCCTTCACGGGCCGTTCATCTTTGACGACATCCCCTCGATCGTGGAAAACCGGCACATTCGCCATTTGTGGCCCGTTGACGTGGCGTTGACGGCGCCGCCGGGGACCACGGTAACGGGGCGGCCGGTGGTTTGCCTGACGCTGGCGGTGAACTACGCGGTGGGCGGATTGAACGTGTGGGGTTATCACGCATTCAATCTGGCGGTGCATTTGATTTCGGCGCTGGTGCTATTCGGGATTCTGCGGAGAACGTTTGAGAGCGATGCGCTTCGTGATCGATTCGGGGGCAATGCTGTATGGCTGGCCGCGGCGATAGCGCTCGTGTGGGAGGTTCATCCCTTGCAAACGGAGAGCGTGACGTATGTTGTCCAGCGCACCGAATTGCTGATGGGTTTGTTCCTGTTGCTGACGTTGTATTGTGTGATTCGGAGTAACGAGTCCACAAACCCACCTCTTTGGCAGTTGGCGGCCATCGTGTCGTGCGCGTTGGGGATGGGATGCAAAGAAGTGATGGTTGTCGCGCCGTTGATTGTGTTGGTGTGCGACCGGGTGTTTCTCGCGCCATCGTTTCGGGAATTGTGGCGGCGGCGCGCGAGCATGTACGTCGGCCTGGCGGCGACATGGCTGATTCTGGCGGGGTTGGTGGTGCTGACCACGCGCGAGATGACCGGGTTGGGGATGCAGGAAATTACGCCATGGGATTACCTCAAGACCGAGGCCGGCGTGCTGGTGCATTATTTGCGTCTGTGCTTCTGGCCGCGCCCATTGCTGATCGACTATTTTGACTGGCCGGTGGCGCAGTCGTGGAAAGACAGTTTGGTTCCCGGCGTCGTCGTGCTCGTCTTGCTGGGCGCAACCATCTGGGTGTTTCGACAGCGGCCATGGGTGGGGTTTTTGGGTGCGTGGTTCTTTCTGATTTTGGCGCCGACATCGAGTGTGATGCCGAGCCTGGGCGAAGTGGCGGCGGAACGGCGGATGTACCTGCCGTTGGCGGCGGTGGTGACGCTGGCCGCTGGCGGGGGATGGCAAGCACTGGATTTTTTCGTTGGTGATCGCCGTGACAATCGCGCGGCACGACGGCTGGGAGCCGTGGCAGTCGTCGCAGTCGTGTTGATTTTCGGCTGGTTGACGATGCAGCGGAACGAGGTTTATCGCAGCGACGTGGCGATCTGGTCGGATGTGGTCGGTCAACGCCCGCACAATACACGCGCGCTGAGCAATTTGGGGACCGTGTTGGTGGCGCACGGACGAATCGACGAGGCGCTGGCGCGGTACAACGAAGCGGTGCAACTCGACCCGGGCAATTCCGACGCGCAGTTCAATCTTGGGCTAACGCTGGCGGGACGCAATGAGCTGGATGCGGCGCTGGTTCATTTGAATGAAGCGGTGCGACTGGTGCCGCACAGCGCCCTGGCGCAGTGCGATCTGGGTATCGTGCTGACCGAAAAAGGCGATCTCGCGGGCGCGTCGAGGCATCTGAGCGAATCGCTCCGATTCGATCCGCGCAATTCCGTGGCGCACAATGCCATGGGCGTCGTTCTGGCGCGTCAAGGCAATCCTGTGGAAGCGGAAAAGGAGTTCACCAAGGCGGTGCAGTGGCAATCGGATAACGCGCAGGCGCAGGCGAATTTGGGTTTTACACTGGCGCAACTGGGCCGGATGGAAGAAGCCGTGCGGCACTGGGAGGCGGCGGTTCGGCTCGATCCGAAGCAGGAGAACGCGCGGCAGGCGCTGGATAGTCTTCGCGGCGGCGGACCGTGACGAACCGGGGCGCTGGGCGCGTGAGGAGAGGCGTGTTGCGGTGGCGTGGCAATCGGGGTCAAAACAGAGGAGAGTCGAGGCTTGTCATCAGCAGTCCGTGCATCTTCAGACGACGCAAGGGGGGGTGGCCCCCTAAACAACGTACTGAGAGGGTTGCTCGACTCTCCATTCCAATTTTACGCCTTGCCATCCGAAATGCAACTGGCAGCTTGATCGGTGAGAACCGGCGGGAACTTTGAACAGGTAGTCCGGTTGCACTGTCTCAAGTACAGTTTCTCGGTTTCTTGGAGTCGGCGGGCGGGTTGGAGGAACAGAGGTTCCCGTGGTCGAGCCCACAAACCATCAACCCCGTCGTTCGGGAGACCGAAGAGTCGAAAGCTGAGGGCGGCGCATTCAGCCGAATGCGCCGCTTTCGTCTGCCGGAGTGGCCCGGCGGCAGGACCACCATCACTTTGTGCTTGTCCGGTCGGCCTGTCCTGCGGATAACATGCGGGCATGACCCAAGCGAAACTCATCGGCTGTGTCGTCATCTTGTCGGGATGGCTGACGGTCGTATCCGTTGTTGCGGATACCAACTCATTGCCCGACTTGCGGAACCTCGATACCAGCGGGTGGAATTGCGTGCACCTGCCGGAAGGGACTCCGCGCGACGCCGCGGGCGCGGCGCGCAATCGCGGCAAGAATCGCGATTGGATCGCCGTGACGGCGACCAACGTCCCGGAATGGACCATCGAGGAATTCCTCGCACGCGCGCACGAGTACGACGCGGATGTGGGGGAGCCGACCCGGCACGAGTTGAACCCGGAGCAGGCGGCGAAGCTGGCTTCATTCGAAAAGCAGATTGTCTCCGTCACCGGCTGGCTCAACGTGACCTATCCCGGGCCGCCGGAGTCGTGCAACTGCGACAGCGCGGATTTCCACGACTGGCACGTCGAACTGACGGCAGCGCCGCTCGACCATGCGCCGCACGTTGGCGACCCGACCGCGATCATCTGCGAGGTCACGCCCCGGGTCGAATCGCACTTGTATCAGTCGGGAGTGCGTTTGCAGAAGCTCGCGGAGTTTATCCGGCTGGGCAAACAGCCAGATCTTAAGGACGTGGCGACCGGCTCGAAGCCGCATAAGGTGCGCATCACCGGCTACCTGCTCTGGGACGATCAGCACAACCAGCCCGGCGCGGACATCGGCCCGAAGATCCAGAGCGGCGGAAACGGCAGTTATTATCACCCGTGGCGTCAGACGGCGTGGGAGATTCATCCGATGCTGAAGGTCGAAGACCTCGGAGAGTAACGCGCCGTTGGTTTGGGCGCGCGTCGTCGGAGTCGGGTTCGGCGGCTACACCCTTTTCTTTTTTTGACCGGCCATCAAAATGGACTGGACAATCGGCATACGGTAGTGTAAAGTCGGCGCGGTTGTTGTTCTTTGATAAGGATAGGGGCTTGATTTGCACTCGCTCGCGCCCGCTCGGCTCGCCCTAACGGGCCGCCTGCGGCGTTGCGTCTCGCCGCTCCCAGCGGCTCGGCTTTGACATAAGGGATGGGATGCAGAGGAACGTTCAGCGTTCGGGGACGGAAACGACGGCAAGCGGGCTGTGATGACGACACGACAGAGATGCTTCACCGCCCCCTCACCTTGATCCTCTCCCCCGGAGGGGAGAGGAGACTTCGCGAAAACAGGGACGACGCAGGGCGGTGGGCCCTTCGGCAGGTTCGGCGGTTCGACTGGAACCCGTTCGACGCCGTTTAGGGCTGGGAGGGGATAGGCCCGTATAAGGTTTTCTGCCAAACGAAGCCAATTATAATTGACAAAAATATGGCATTTGTATCGTTGATGGACCGGGAGTTGTGGCAAAAATTGGGCGAAATCTGTGTTGGCTTCGTTTTCGTCAAAATTGGCTTCGTTGCCGCAGGAACGGCTGGATACCCTCGTCGGACTCGGGCATCCAGCCCTACAATGCGGGTTCTGACGTTGGGCTCCGCAACTCAATGGCCATAAGCGAGAGGGAAACGTGTTGGGAAGGCGTTACTGGCAAGGCATTTGCTACGTTGAGGGGTGGGGGACAAGGAATTCGCTCGGCTTGGCGTCCTCACGTACCCCCATGTCCAATGAACCAGACATGGAGAGAACGACGGTTGGTGGCTGGCGGTGTGATCGTGTTGATCACGCTGTTGGCTTACGTGCCGGCGTTGCACGGCGGGTTCATTTGGGACGATGATTCGCACGTGACCGACAGCCTGGCGTTGCGGACGTTGCACGGGCTGGTGACGATCTGGACGAAGCCGGGCGCGGTGATGCAATACTATCCGCTGGTGCACACCAGTTTTTGGGTGCAATACCACCTCTGGCAGTTGAATCCGTTTGGGTACCATCTGGTGAACGTATTGCTGCAGGCGGGCAACGCGATTTTGCTGTGGCTGATTTTGGAGCGGCTGGAAATTGTTGGCGCGTGGCTGGCGGCGGCGGTGTTCGCGATTCATCCGGTGCAGGTCGAGTCGGTCGCGTGGATTTCCGAGCAGAAGAATCTGTTGTCGGGCGCGTTTTATCTGGCGGCGGTGCTGGCGTATCTGCGGTTTTGTCCGTTGGACGCGGAACGGCCCGAGGAGAAGAGGCAGTGGGGATTTTATGGGCTGGCGTTTGCGTTGTTTGTGGGGGCGATGCTGAGCAAGACGGTGGCGTGTACTTGGCCGTTGACGATCTTGCTGTTGACGTGGTGGAAACGCGGGGGGATCGGGAGTCGGGATGTCTGGCTGATGACGCCGTTTGTCGCGATGGGAGCGGTATTGGGATCGATCACCGTGTGGGTGGAGACCTACTGCACGGGAGCGCGGGGAGCGGGCTGGTCGTTTACGATGTTTGATCGGGCGCTGATCGCGGGGCGGGCGGTGTGGTTTTACGCGGCGAAACTGGTGTGGCCCGAGAACCTGGTGTTCGTGTATCCGCGGTGGGACATCGATGCGGGACAATGGTGGCAATGGGCGTTCCCGCTGGCGTCGGCGCTGGTGGTGGTGGCGCTATGGCTGGGGCAGAGGAGATTTGGGAGGGGACCGCTCGTGGCGGTGGGGTTCTTTATTGTTACGCTGGGGCCGGCGTTGGGGTTCGTCAACGTGTATCCGATGCGGTACTCGTTTGTGGCGGATCATTTTCAGTATTTGGCCAGCATCGGGTTGATCGTGGGCGTGGTGGCGGCTGGAGCGACGGTGATTCGGGAGCGGGTGTTGAGGACGACGGTGGGCGTGGCGGTGTTGGTGGCTTTGGCGGGATTGACGTGGCAGCAGGGGCACGCGTATGAGAGCGCCGAGACGTTGTGGCGGGACACGTTGGCGAAGAATCCTGGTTGTTGGATGGCGCACAATAATCTCGGGATACTGTTGGCGCACGGCGGTGATCTGGCGGGGGCGCGGGCGGAGTACCGGGAAGCGTTGCGGCTCAGTCCCGACTCGTACGAATCGTATAACAATTTGGGGAACCTGCTGATGCAGGAATCGCAGCCGGCGAAAGCCGTGGCCGAGTACTGGGAGGCGTTGCGCATCGAACCCGGGTACGTCCGCGCGCGGTCCAATTTGGCGAACGCGTTGGGTCGGTTGGGTCGAGCCGATGAGGCGATCAACCAATACCGGATTGTGGTAAAGATGAAACCGGACGAGGTCGATGCCCATTACAACCTCGGGATCACGTTGGCCAAGCAGGGGCGAATTGGTGAGGCATGCCAGCAATTTGCGGAGGTGGTGCGGTATCAGCCCGAATCGGCCAACGCGGAGTACAACTGGGGGTTTGCCCTCGCCAAGCAGGCCGATTTCGCGCAGGCAATTTTGCATTATCGAGCGGCGGTGCAGTTGAACCCCGACTACGCGGCCGCGCATTACGGACTGGGCATGGCGCTATTGCGGAACGGGCAACGCGCGAAGGCAATCCAGGAGTTGCGGCGCACGCTGGAACTGGAGCCGGGTTCGACCGAGGCGCAGCACGCACTGGACGCCGCGAACACGCGCGCATGAGTTGGTATGCGACGCGAGATGGAATCACGCATCGATGCGCCGGGCGCGGAAAAAACTTTTCAGCAGGTCGCGGGCTTCGGTTTCCCTGACGCCGGACTGGACTTCGAGGACGTGGTTCAACCCGGGGGCCGAGGTGATGGGGAACACCGAGCCGGCGCCGCCGGCGCGCTCGTCATGAACGCCGAACACGAGCCGTTTCAGGCGCGAGAGCATGATGGCGCCGGCGCACATGGGACAGGGTTCCTTGGTCACGAAGAGCGTGCAGCCTTCGAGCCGCCAGTCACCGAGGGCGTTGGCGGCCTGCGTGATCGCGAGAATCTCAGCGTGGGCGGTGGCGTCCTTGAGGAGTTCCACCTGATTGTGGGCGCGGGCGATGATTTTCGCGTTGCGGACGATGACCGCGCCGACGGGCACTTCGTCGGCTTCATAGGCCGTGCGCGCGAGCCGCAACGCCTCGCCCATGAAATAGTCGTCGCTGGTCAGGTCGATGGGCTGGGACGATCCCTCGGGTTGGCTGGGCTGACTCACGAAGGAAAGCTAGCGAGTTCGAGAGGCGCCGGCAAGCGATTTGGCGCACGACGCCCGTGGCCGGGCTCAGACCAGGTTTGGCGGCGAGCTGGCGTGGGCCGTGAGGTTTCCCGCTCGCTTCTTCGGTTCGCGGACCATGGGCTGCATGAACGATTGCATGAGTCCCGAGAGAGCTTCACGAGTTACCACCAGTCCGCCGAAAGGCTGCCACTGGTCCTGAATGAGCTTGTTCACCTCGGCAATCAGGGCATCCGGGCTCGACGCGATAGCGATCTTGTATTCGACGATTCGCGATTGCCGCATTCTCATCGGCCCGTCTTTCCCCGGCTCAGCTCCGTCCAGAGTCGGTTAAAGATTTGTTGCTGAATCATGGGATGCTCTTAGCACAATCACGGATAGGTCGACAAGCGCCAATCGGGGCGAGTTGGAAAGCCTGGACTCGATCAGCGTGGTTGATTTGGAATCACGCGGCAGCCCGCACTCTACGACGGGTCAGGTAAAAAAGATTAATTTGCCGGATGAAGACGGCGAGTCCAGAATCTGGCCGATGAGCGACGGACCGATGATCGCCGATATTTCGGCGGTGCGAAATCGACTCCGCGTGACCGGCGCGGACCGCTTGGAATTCCTGCATGGCCAGTGCACGAATGATATTAAGCGGTTGAGCGTCGGAGAGAGTTGTTACGCTGCATTTCTGAACGCGAAAGGGAAAATGCGCGGAGAAGGGTACGTCATGTGTCAATCGGACGCGTTTCTGCTGGAGACAAGCCCCGGGTTGGGGCAGTTGCTGGAGAAGTTTATCATCACCGAGGACGTGATGATCGAGGACATGAGCGCGGGACTGGGGGAGTGGCTGGTAATTGGCGGCGCGGGGGCGGACCTGCCGACGGACGCAGTGACGTTCCGACACGCGCTTGGGTTGGGTGTCATCAGCGGCGAACGGATGATGGAAACGATCGACGCCGGGGCGTTGGAAGTATTACGCATCGAGGCGGGCGTGCCGCGTTGGGGCGTGGACATGGATGAGAGCACGATTCCCAACGAAGCGGGTCTGGAAAAACGGGCAATCAACTACGACAAGGGATGTTATATCGGCCAGGAAACCATTGCTCGAATCAAGACGTACGGTCATGTGAACCGCCAGTTGGTGCAGATGGCGTTGACGGGACAAGATGTGCCAGCGCGAGGCGACAAGATTGTTGCGGACGGGCGCGAAGTCGGGCAGGTGACGAGCGCGGTGTTCTCCTCGCGGCTTGGCAAACCGCTGGCGCTCGGATATGTTCGGCGCGAGTTGGCGGCGAAAGGCGTCACGCTCAAATGGAACAATCAACCTGTGGAGGTATGGAAAGTATGCGGCGAATGATGTGGCTGGTCGGTGTGGTGGCAATCGGACTGTTTTTGAAAGGAACCAATGTGATGGCAGCGGATACAGATCAGGTCGCGGTGGTGGAGACGAAGCTTGGAAAGATCGTGATTGAGTTTTACGACAAAGATGCGCCGAAGACGGTGGCCAATTTTATCAAGCTTGCCAAGGATGGCTTCTACAACGGCACGACGTTCCATCGGGTGATTCCCGGTTTCATGATCCAGGGAGGAGACCCCAACAGCAAGAGCGCGGACCGGAGCACGCATGGCACGGGCGGGCCCGGCTACACGGTCGAGGCGGAGATCAAGCGCGATCACACACGCGGCACGATAGCTACGGCGCGGCTCGGCGACCAGGTCAACCCGGACAAGCGGTCGAGCGGCAGCCAGTTCTTCATCAACGTCAAGGACAACGGTTTTCTGAACGGGGGCTACACGGTGTTTGGAAACGTGATTGCGGGGATGGACGTCGCGGACAAGATCGCGAACGTTCCGCGCGACGCACGAGACAATCCGAATGAACGGGTGGAGATGAAGGTGTCCATCACGACTCGAGCGGAGGCGCTCAAGAAGTAGCGGGTTGTGGCACATGACGGTCCAGGAGATCGCGGTCGCGTTGGAGCGGTTGGGGTGCCCGTCGGAGAAATGTGCGGCGATGGCGGCGCAACTCGACCGTCGGGCGCGGATGGACGCGGCGCGAAGGGGAGTGACCTATGAATCGGCCCTGCAGCAGTTGCTGGGGTTGATGGCGCAAGGGTGGGCGAACCCTCCGTATCGGCAAGGGAATTGAACTGTGCGACGATTTGCCATTGCTCGGGCTGCGTGTCTGATTGTTCTGTGGCACGTTTCGGTGTTGGCGCGTGAAGTGCCGATTGTCATCCTGCACACCTGCGATTTGCATGGGAATATCCTGCCGACGGAGAGCTACGAGGGCCAGACCAACGTGGGCGGCATCGCGCGTTGCGCTACGGTGATTCGCCAAATCCGCGAGCACGAGAAGAACGTCCTGTTGGTGGATGCCGGCGATACGATGCAAGGTACGGCGGTCAGTTTCCTCACGGGCGGCCAGGTGATGGTGAAGTGCCTCAACGAGCTACACTACGATTCGTGGACGTGGGGCAATCATGAGTTCGATTGGGGACTGGAAAAACTGGCGGCCAGCGCCGAGCGCGCGGAGATGCCGATTGTCGTTGCCAACATGCGCCAAGCCAAGGATGGCGGGAACGCCTTTTCCCAACAGATCGTGTCACGGTTGAAACCGTATATTGTGAAGGAGATCGATGGTGTCAAAGTGGGAATTATCGGTCTGGACACACCCGGTGTCCCGAGTTGGAGTCGTCCGCGGCTGATTCCGGGGCTGGAGTTTGTGGATTCCGTGGAGACGTTGCGGAGGGTTGTTCCCGAGGTCCGTGCCGCGGGCGCGCAGGTCCTTGTGCTGGTGTGCCATCAAGGATACCGGGAAGCGGGAGATGATCACGCCAATCAGATCAATGCGATCGCCCGCGACTTCCCCGAGTTGGACGTGATCATTGGCGCGCACACCCATCGCAATTTTCCGGAATTCAAGGTGAGCAACATCCTCTACTGCCAGGCGGACTATTACGGGATTTACTTGGGTCGCGTGGATCTGGTGTTTGACACGGAGAAGGGCCGGGTTGTCGGTCGAAGATCCAACACATTGTTGATGGACGAGCACATACCGTTCGACCCTGAGATTCTGAAGATCACGGGTGGAGAAATCGACCGCGCGGGGAAAATGTCCAACGCCACCATCGGAGAGGCGACCGATGATTTTTGGGTGCGGGCCCTGCCGCACAAGGAGACGCCCATTCACGACCTGATTTTCGATGCGATTGACGATGCGTTACGCGAACGGGGAGTGAAGGTGGACGCGATCGTACACGGGATCGTCGAGAACCGGATCGGGTTGAGAAAGGGCGTCATCACCGTGGGCGATGTTTGGAACGTTGTGCCGTACGAAAACACCATTGGGGTTGTCCAATTGACACCGGCGGAATTACGCGAGGTGCTGGATGAGGATTGTGACATGTTCAACAACTCTGCGTTTCGGGGAATTTGGGGACTGAAATGGACTTTCGATCCCACCGCGAAAAGTGGCGAGCGTACCATTGGTCTGCTTCGTGCGGACGGCTCGGCGTTGGATGAAACGCAACGGTTGGCCGTGGCGTTCAATAGTTACGATCTGGCCGGCGGCGGGCAACGGTGGAAACGGTTGCGCGAACTAGTGGACCAACCGACGTCCAAACTTGCGGAATATGATTTTCAAACGCGGGAAGCGGTCATCAAGTATATTCGTAAGCGCGGCACGATCACGCCGGTTCTCGGGGATTGGTGGAGCGTCAGGCGAAAGGCGGAATCGCGCGGCGCGTCAGATCCGTCTGGCCGCTAGGGAGCCAGCGTGACGACGCTGGCTGCCTCGGGGACGACGGCCGGTTTTCGGTCGAGCAACTTCACCGGACCAGTAATTGTCACCACACGCCCGGGCACCAACTGATCGACGCGCAGACCGGTCAACTCGCTTTCGCCCAACACGACCTGGATTTCACCCGTGGCATCCTGAATACTCAATCGACGACTCTTGTCGCCGTTGTCGGTGCCAGAGATGGTACCGGAAATAACCACTGTCCGGCCCACCCAATCCTCCTTGATTTTACCGATAACAGTGTGCACGGCTGCGGGAGGGGGAGTAGCGGCTGCTGAAGGGGCCGGAGAAGCTGTGGCTTCCGTTGGCGCGTTGGTGGAAGCGGCGGCCGGAGCAGCGCTCACGAGGTCGATAGCGTCGGGCCCGGAAATCTGCAGTTCCGGATGATTCCGATAAAGTTTCACATTGACCTTGGCGCGAATGACGTTGCCGACTTTGACCTTCGCGGCGAGTTGGGGCTGCATGTCCGACCAGTAGACCAGCGGAACCGTGGTATTGCTTTCCGTGAGACTGACGATATAGGGAGCACGCCCACCGGACGGCTCTTGTATCGCCGAGACGACGGCCTGAACAGTAATGGCCTGATTGGTCAATGAGACGTCAATGCTTGCAATCGGGGTAAGAGGCTCTTCTGCCAAAAGGGTGGGGACGAGGCCAACCAAATTCGTCCAAGCGATAGCGACAAAAATGGGCAACAGCCAGCGTAGGCGCGGTTTTTCCGCAGAAGTGATTTTGTCATGTGGGTAGTGGCAATCAAGGTTTGATCTCAGCATTTCTTCCATTTCTCCAGCATCCGCAAAGGGAATTCCTTGCGTCAGGCTGGTGAATTGTTTCGGTGAATCAGCGATGCCGCAAGAAATAACTTGACCCATTGACCCATCGATTTCGACAGATTCCGTGGCATGTTAGCTGCTCGGTAGAGGGCAGGATTTTTGGTTGATGGCAACAAAAAACTGACGAGCTGGCAATGGCGAGTTTCATATACCAAGCGCGCGATGCCTCCGGGCGTCCGATCAATGGCGATATCGAGGCGATTGACGTACAAGCGGCGGCTTCATCCCTAATGGATCGCGGGCTGATGGTCGTTTCCATACGTCGGGGGGCAGGACGCAAGGCGGGAAAGAAGCGTCGTCAGGGCAAGGTGAAGGCGCAGGATCTGGTCGTGTTTACCCGGCAGTTAGCGACGATGATGGACGCGGGATTGCCGCTCGTGCAGTCGTTGACGGCGCTGGAAGAGCAGACGGACAGCCTGACATTGAAGCCCGTGCTACGCCAGACGACCGAGCAAGTGGAGCAAGGGCATGCGTTCTCCGAGGCATTGGCGGAGCATCCCAAGGTGTTCAACAAGCTGTACGTGAGCATGGTGGAAGCCGGTGAGACGGGCGGGTTACTAGCGGAAATCCTGGATCGCCTCGCGTGTTATCTCGAGTCAAGTTCGCGCCTAAAGAAGAAGGTGAAATCGGCGATGAGTTATCCGGTGATCGTGTGTGTCGTCGCCCTCGGCATCGCCCTGTTTCTGATCGTCAAAGTGATTCCGATTTTTGGCAACATTTACAAGGACTTTGGCGCGCAATTGCCGGCCCCCACGCAGATTCTCATCGACATCAGCGATTTTATCCGAACGTACTTCATTCTCGCGATGGGTGCGGCGGCGGGATTCGTCTTTGGCGTTGTCAAATTCAAACGCACCCGAAGAGGAACCGCGCTGTGGGACCGCACGAAACTGCGGTTGCCCGTGTTTGGGAAACTCGTCCACAAGATTTGCATCTCACGATTTTCCCGGACGTTTTCCGCCCTGCTGCGTAGCGGCGTGCCTATTTTGGAGACGCTGCACATTGTCGGTCAATCTTCGGGCAACACCGTTGTGGAAGCCGCGGTCGCCAAGACCGCCAACAGCATCGAGCACGGTGACAATCTGGCGGTGGCCATGGGACAGCATTCGATTTTTCCTCCGATGTTGGTAAGGATGATTTCCGCGGGTGAGCAAACCGGGAAGGTGGACGTCATGCTGGAAAAAATCTCGGATTTCTACGACGAAGAAATCGAAGCCACGTTGTCGGGGTTGACATCGTTGATTGAACCCTTGCTGATCGTATTTCTCGGCGTGGTGGTTGGCAGCATCGTCATTTGCATGTTTCTGCCGATATTTAAACTGAACCAAATCGTTCAATTTTAGCGTCCCCGGTGCCTGGATCAGCAAGCGCGCGCGAAGCGGGTGAAAGGCTGCGAGGGAAAGTAACTGGAGGAATCAGATGGCGAAGATAATTATAGTCGATGATGACCCGGCGATGGTGGCCGTGCTCTCGGAAGTCTTGCGGGAGCACCGTCATGAGGTGATCCCGGCGAGCAGCCCGGAGCGCGCGTTGCAACTAACGAGGGATGAGTCTCCGGATCTGGTGTTAGCGGACGTCGAGATGCCGGAAGGCAAGCCGCTGGGGTTGAAGTTGTTACAACAGGTGAAGGAACACAATCGCTCCATTCCCGTGGTTATGATCACGGGACAGGGCACCAAGGAGCGCGCGGTGCAGGCGCTTCGGGCCGGTGCACAGGATTTCATTGAGAAACCGTTTCAAATCGACGAGTTGGTCAAGCGTGTCGATAACGCGCTCGTTCAGCAGAAGGCTGTGCATGCCCTTGAGGAGAACGTCGAACTTCGCCGTCAACTGCAGGAAAAGTTTCGTTTTGATTCGATGATCGGCACCACGGCCCGCATGGAGTCGGTGTATCGCCTCATTGAGCGCGTGGCCAACACCGATTCCACAGTGCTCATTCTTGGCGAAAGTGGCACCGGCAAGGAACTGGTTGCCCGCGCACTTCACTACAACAGCCGCCGCGCAGCCATGCCGTTCGTCGCTGTCAATTGCAGTGCCCTTCCCGAGCACCTGCTCGAGTCGGAGCTGTTCGGTCATCGCAAGGGCGCCTTTACCGGTGCGGCCTTTGACAAGTTGGGCCTGTTCCAGCATGCTGATGGCGGCACGATTCTTCTGGATGAAATCGGATCCATGGCGCCAAGTCTGCAGAGCAAGCTGTTACGCTTTCTTCAGGACAAGGAATTACGCCGGGTAGGGGACACCGACACGATTAAAGTCGACGTCCGCGTTCTGGCGTCGACCAACGAGCCACTCCAGCAGAAGATGGCCGACAAGTCGTTTCGGGAAGACCTCTATTACCGCATCAGCGTTATCCCGGTCCAACTCCCGGCGTTGCGCGAGCGCACCGAAGACATCCCGCTGCTGGTGGCGCATTTCGTCCAACAAATTTCTCAAAGACAAGGAGTCGTAGCGCCACGTTTTTCCGACGAGGTGATGGGTGTGCTAAAGAGCTACCGCTGGCCCGGCAATGTGCGCGAATTGCAAAACGCCGTGGAACGCGCGACTGCGCTCTGTGATGGCGGCGTGGTGTTACTCAAGGACCTGCCCGAGCGTGTGCTCGAAGCCGTAGCCGGGGTCGGAGCGGTGGCGTCGCGAGTGGATGCTCAGCAATACGGCCCACAACCGGTTGAGGCTACTCCCAGGATGTGCGAACCGGTTGTTGATCCGTTGCTTGCCGAGAAGGCTGCCGGCGCGGCCCAGTGGAGCCGGGGTTTGCCGCCCATGCAGCTCAAGGAATTTCTGCATCGCCAGGAGGTTGATTACATCGAGCAGGTGATTCAGGCCGCCGGTGGCGACAAGGAGAAAGCTGCGGAGATGCTCGGAATCAGTATGGCGACGCTGTATCGAAAGCTCGCCGCCCCGTCCACGGAAGACGAAGTTGAACCCCGCGAGGCTGTGCCGCGCGGGGCATCGGTCTAGCAACGCCGACCAGTTGTGGAACTCCGTAAACCGGAGGGTTTTCGGAGCGGTACGCTTCCCGCCTGCGGCAGCGGACGCCGCGAACAGGGTTGTTCACGTGTCGGCACAATTGTGTGCGGGCACGTGTTTTATACCCGCCCCTGGCTTGCAGAACTGCAAGGATTCTCAGGTCTGGGTGGAAGAAGGCTGCAAAGCCTCAAGAATGAGCGGGTGAGCACGGGCCCCCGCGCTCAAGGTGTTTGCTGGCATCAATGCTGCTGAAAAACCATGGCATGGAAGCACAAATCACCAAAAAAGGGGGAGGTGAATCAGATGATCAACAAGATCCGCAATGACCGTTCGGCGTTCACCCTGGTTGAAATCATGATTGTGGTTGCCATCGTTGGGTTGCTCGCCGCTCTCGCGGTCCCGGGTTTCGTCAAAGCCCGCAAACAGTCTCAGGGTCGCCGCATTCTCAATGACTGCCGTCAACAGGACGCCGCCATTGATCAATGGGCTCTTGAGACAGGCCAGACGGACGGTAATACCGTCAACACGACTGGCGCGGCAACGTACTTGAAGACGACGTGGAAAGTCGTTGACTTGCTCAACAACACCTACACGCTGAACAACGTGGGGACCGGGCAAATCTCCATTTCCACCGCGACCAAGAGTTCGTTGGCCGGCGTTGGTATTGATTGGGGTCCGTACTAAAGTGGAACCCAGGCACGAGCGCACTTGCGCTTGATGTTTGAACTCGCCAGAGGCAGGAGGGCTTATCCCTCCTGCCTCTGTTGTAAAAGGGGTGGAGTTGAAGCCGGAGTGGAGGCGGAACCGATATCACGAAAGGCGCCTGGTTAGGCGCAAGCGTTCGCCCTTGCAGAAATCATGCTCGTTGTGGGGCTGATGGGGTTGCTTGCCGCGCCCAATGGCTGGGCGCTGGAGGTGGGAGCGGCAGCGGGCGCATTCGTGGATTTCACGACGGCTGGCCAATCCACTCAGCAGGGGCCCATCAACACCACGAATCTGCTGGGGAACCCTTACGGCATCGGTTTCGGCGGAAGTAACCAAGTGATGGTTTCCGCGGCGACGAAATTCGCCCGTTCGGTAGTGAGTATCAACAGGGGATCGTACTGAAACTGGAAAGTTTTTGTCTGTTATCCTTGGGGGAGCGATCCAAGTGATGGCACATCAGATGCTAGATAATGGAGGGTGGTAGACGACCATGTTTTTTCACGTCAATAAGCGGCGTAAGCCCGATTTGGCACTCGGGATCGACATCGGGGCGAGCCAGATAAAGGCCGCGCTGATTCGTCGGCAACGAGACACGTTTGAGCTTTTGGAGTACGCGGTGCATGCCCTGCCAACCACTCCAGCCAAGGCGTACCGGGGGCCGGAATTCGTGGCTGAACTCCAGAAGACGGTCGACACCCTCAAGACTTCCGAGCGGCGTGCCTATGTAACCATCAGCTGCAGTTCGGCGATGGTCTGCCAAGCCGAGTTTCCGCCGGTTCCGATTGAGGAAATCAAGAGTGCGCTCAAACTCAACAGCGCGGGCTATCTGCGGCGCGATTTTTCGTCGTACTATCTGGATGCGTTCGAATTGAAAAGAGGCTCCCAAGAGCCCAAAGCCAAGGCGAAAGGCACGGCCAAGCCCGTCGAAGCGGCCAAGGACGCCGCCAAAACGCAGGACAAAGAGAACAAGTCGAAAGACAAGGACGGCACCAAAACAATCATCCTGGTGGGCGGCGCGAACAAGGAGGAAGTGGACGCGTGCCGCGAGGCGCTTACCGCAGCCAGGATCAAGCCCCAAGTGATCGAGTTGGCCGCTGTGTCCGTCATCAATGCCTTCCAGTTCAGCCACCCCGAGATCAAGGACGATGTTGTGGTCCTGGTGGACATTGGTGCGCGGATGACGAGCGTGAATTTTCTGCAGGGCGGCCTGCCGTTGATCACGCGCATCATGCATTTTGGCGGCGCACAAATCAGTGAATACATTGGCCAGGTTCTCATGCTCAAACCCCAGGAAGCGGAGGAAGAAAAACGCAAGATGTCCCCGCCCGTGCAGGAATTGGTGAAGACCGCGATCTCACCGCTTGCCCGGGAGATTCGTTCCTCGATCGATTTTTTCGAGCGGCAGAATGATTTGCACGTTCAGCGAATCTACGCGTGCGGAGGTTCGGCAAGTTCCCCCCAGGTGCTGGAGATCCTTGGCGAGGCGGTCGGCACGCCTGTGGAATGCTGGAACGCGGTGGAGAGTCTGGATGTGAGCCAGTTCAACGGAGGAACGCGGCGGGTGCTTTCCATGGGGCCATCGCTCGCCGCAGCGGTGGGAGTGGCGACGGGCCGCTTGTCATAACCGACGAGTGACAACCATGACGGCGATTACCCTGAACCTACTGGCCGAAGAGCAACTGGCGCAAGAGGCACGCGCTCAAGACCCGGTCAAACTGTTCATTGCCGTTGGTCTGGGAGTGCTGACAATCGTAGTGGCATTGGGCGGCGTGCTATCGGCCATCCTGATGCAAAAGCGCGCCGATTTGGCGGGACTCCAATCGAAGTGGGACGGGATCAACGAGGGGGGAGCGGAAGAAAGCGATTTTCAAAAACTCAATAACTCCGCTGGAGAGATCGTGACGATCAATCACTCGCGGGTCTTGTTTGCCCCACAGTTGGCCTTGGTGAAAGACCTGATGCCGTCATCGGTTGAGCTGACGCAGCTTGCCTTCGCGATGAGTGTGGAGAGTCCCGGCTCGGACGGCGGGCATCCCAAGAAATCCCGGCACCTCGTAGTGCGACTGGATGGGAAAGCCTTTGGCGGCCGCCCGGAGTTGGAAGTGGATCACTTCCTGAAGCTGCTGCGAAGCGACGCGCGCTTCAGCGCGCTGGTCGAGGACATCCAATTGCGCTCGATCGCGCGTGTGGCGGAGACCGACAAGTCCAGCGTCACGAGGGATGCGGCCAGTTTCTCCATCGAATGTTGGTACAAGGAGAAGACAACGAAGTGAAGATCACGTTCCTGAAGAAGATCCCGAAGGAAAAGCTGCAACAGGTGGTGCTCGTCTGCATTGTTATACTGGCGGCTGTCGCGGGTGTGGTGGAGCTTTACGTGCTGAAAAACTGGACCGAGCTGACCGAGACCGAGGCCAGTATTACCAAGCTCGCTGACCAAATCCGTGAGGGCGAGCGCCAGGCCCGTGGAGCGCAGCAGGACGTCGCCCATCGTGCGGAAGTGAAGTCGTTTGTCGAAGCACAACAGGCGGCCATGGTTTCCGGCGATGCGTTTGCCTGGGTGGTGCGTGAGATCAGTCTGCTGGCCGAACAACATCCCGTGCGGATCACGGCGCTGCATCCTGGTATCAAATCCGAAACAACTGGAGAATCCAAAGGGCGCACGTACATGTGCGGCATTGATGTTTCCGGTACGTACGATCAGATTGGTGCGTTTGTTCGAGACTTGGAGAATAAATTTACCACAGCCGAGATTCAATCACTCTCAATGGGTGGCAGCGCGGATGACAAGGGCCAGCACGGAGCGACTCTGACCATCACCCTGCGCGTGCTGCCGCCGGAACCGTCCAAGAAAACAGAGGCGAAGAAGTCCACATGAAGTCTCACGCTCAATTCATCCCCTGGGTACACCGCGCCAACTCGGATGGCGATGTAAGGACCGATACACGCACGACCATTCGGAAGCAAGGCCGGGCTCTGCCGGTCCACGGCCGGACAGCGGATTGTCGCCCGTCATTGAGTACTGGTCTTGCCGCGCCCATGAGGGTGGTCGGGGTACTGGCGTTTTGCCAGGCGATTTTCTTTCTCGTGCTGTTTCTCTTTCTCTGCGCGCGAGTCGGCGCGGCCACGGAGAGCAAGTCTGGACACAGCCTTGAGTTGATCCCCTCGACGTACGCGACGCAAAACTCACGCGATCCGTTTGGAGCGCAAGTGGCTGGTTCGACGGACACGAATGGCGCCGGGACGGTCACGTCCGTTGGTGCCGGCACCTTGAAATTGATGGGCATTTTATACGATGCGGCGCATCCCTCCGCGTTGGTCAACGACCAGCTTTTGGAGTTGAACCGGCCGGTGAAAATGCAAACCGCGCAAGGGGAAATGGAAGTCAAGGCGTTGAAGATCACGCGCGAGCTGGTGGTGCTGCAAGTCGGGGCAGAAAAGATGGAATTGCGGCTCGGTGGCGGCGAGCACGACCAGAAAGCCAAGTAATCCAACAAGGACGCCGGTCTCGAACATGTTCGGGCTGGCCCAGATGTTGCTGTTTCGTAGGAGGATGACATGAAGACGCGACGACTGCTGACCATTTGCCTATGTGGCGCCCTGCTCGGCTCCATTGCTTATGCGGGAGGGCCAGTGCCATCGAACGCCATTCAGGTGGTAACAGCACCAGTGGCTGTCGCCGTACCGACGAATGTCGTAGTGACCCCACCCGCCACGGCGACGGTGACGACCGCGCCTCAACCACTGGTCGATGAGCCGATCGAAATCGGTTACATCGAAGCGGACATTCAGAACGTGCTGCGCACGCTCGCGGCCAAGGCCGGTGTGAATTTGATACTCGGCGACGAAGTCACCGGCAAGGTCACGGTCAATTTGAAGGGGATCTCGTACGAGCAGGCGATGCAGTTGATCGCCGAATCCAAGGGCTACGCCTTCGTTAACGACAATAACGTGGTCAAGATCAAGTCGCGAGAATCACTGGATGTCGAGCCCATCGAGTTGCGGGTGTATACGCTGGCGTATGCCAAGGCGGAAGACGTGAAGAAGACCCTCGATCCCGTATTAACCAAGCAGGGCAAGATTGTGGTGGATGCGCGGAGCAACACGCTGGTGCTATCCGATACGCCGTCCTGCCTGTCGAAGCTCATGCCGCTAATCAAGGCGCTCGATACCGAAACCCCGCAGGTATTGATCGAAGCGAAATTCATCGAGACCATAAAGAATCCGCAAAAGAACCTGGGGATCGATTGGAGCGGCACGTTGCTCGGTCATCAATTGTCAGCGTCGGGGTTTGTGCCCGCCCCGGGTACGTCCGGGACGCAACCGACATCGTTCGCCACCGACCCCACCGGCACCGGCCTCAGCGGCAACGGCAACCTCACCGGATTCACCATGATCAAGAGCCTGAACGGAGGAGGATGGTCCGCGCCGTACGCCCTGTTAAACCCGGGCAACGCCGCGATTGTCTTCAACTACCTCAGTCAGGATACGGACTCTCAATTGCTCGCCAACCCGCGCGTCGTCGCGACGGACAATGTCAAGACCAAGATCTCCATCGCCGAACAATATCCGATTCCGAACTTTGCGTTCAGCGAGCAAACCGCGTCGCTGCAGATATCCGGGTTCGATTACAAAGACATCGGCATCATCCTGACGGTAACGCCCCGCGTCAATCGGAACGACTATGTAACGCTGGACGTACAGCCGGAAGCGAGCAGCTCGACGCAGAACGCGACGCTGCAGAGCGGTGGTGGCAACTCGGTGTCGATTCCCATCATCAACACGCGCACGGCACAGACGACTGTCCTCATCAAGAGCGGCAACACCCTGGCCATCGGCGGTCTGATGCGCATCGACGTCAGCGACAACTACAGCAAGGTGCCTCTGATGGGCGATGCGCCATTGCTTGGTCCGTTGTTCCGCAGCAAGAGTCTGAGTAAGACGAAGACTGACCTGTTGATTTTTCTTACACCAACGATCGTGCATCCGGACCAACAGACAGGCTACGAAAAATACGCCCACGGTTTGCCGAACGAGCAGGTGTTTACGAACGACAAGTGGATGCCGAAAGACAATGCGGAGCCCCGGAGCTTGTTTGGATTGGGCGGCTACGCCGGCCAAAAAGACGGTGTGACTACCAACACGGTGGAGCCTACACAGAATTTCGGGCCGAAGTAATCCGTCCGCCGATGAAGTCGGCTCCCGAGAGGTGAGGGCGGGAGCCCGGGTGGGGAGGGGCGTCCCTCGTGGGACGCCCCTCGCACCGTTGCGAATGGTTCTCAGTTCTGCATGGGTGACAGGGGGAGACGCGATTGGCGACCCAGCAGAACCGCGGGTCTTTGTCGTTGTCCCCTCGGAAGGAGTTACAGGTACGTCATTTGCTTCATGGAAAGGGCGCAGTGTGCTGTTACGTACAGGAGAAACGATGATTCGGAAGCCATGTAAGGGGGATGCGGGGTTCACACTCGTGGAGTCCATGATGGCCATCGTGATCCTGGGCATTTCACTCAGCGCCGCCGTCATCAGCTTCACCATGTCCATGCAGGGGGTCAAAACGGCGGCCAATGAAATGGCTGCGTTGCACTCTGCCCGCTACGAACTGGAAACATTGCGGACGTTGAGCCTGACCAATTCCTCACTACTGAACGCGGGTACGCATTCGTTTACCAACGGCAGCGTCATAGGCACGTACACGGTGACCAATCTCAATTCGTGCACCAAGAATGTGACCGTGAACTACAATTACATGAACTATATCAATCATAGCGTCACGAACAATATCGCAACGGATACGTTAGCGACGACGCTGACGTCGACACTACACCCATGAACGTCCGCAACACAATGGCACGCCGATCGGCTGGCGGTTTCACGCTTGTCGAAATGTCCATGTCGATGGCCATCCTCACCCTTCTTACCGTCGGCGTTTTCAACGTGTTTTATCAAGTGCTCCAAGCCTATAACGAGACGAGTTTGATGAGCACCACCGCCGTGCAGGCGAGCTTCGCGCTGGATCGCATGGTGATTGGCATGGGCACCAACGCCGGGCTGCGGGAAGCGCAAGCCAGCACTGTCACCACAACCGCCACGAGCAGCAATTGGGTGTTTTCGTACGACAGCGGTCTTTCGTTCACATACTCGACAAACACCCATGCGATCGTTGACCAATCCGGCAACCTCGTTGTCTCGAATCTGGTTGCCTCGACACTGACGAACACGACGAACGGCGTCCAGATTTCCGTCTCCGTCGCCCAGAGTTGCGGCGGGCGAACGTTGACGAACACGATGGCGACATTCGTGGAATTCAGGAATTAATGGGCAACACAAGCATCGACGAAATCATTCATAAGGAAGTTGGCATATGAATAGAGCCAAACAAGTTCGCGACGATGTGGACGGGTCGGTCCTCATTGTGACGTTGTGCCTGCTGTTTATTGTGGTTGGTCTGGTGATGACCATTCTCGACGTTGCCAGCGACAATCGGGCGATTGCGGTACGGCAAGTCAACCTGGACCAGGCCATGTACGTGGCGGAGGCTGGGGTCGAGGTTGGCGCTCGGTTCATGGAGTCGAATCTCACCGTCATGGTCAGTTCGTCCACCGGCGCGACCAACGGCAGCGGGAGCGTGGGATCGGGAACCTACAACTATTACATTTATCGGACGAATAGCAGTACGTATTGCATTATCTCAACGGGAACGGTCAGTGGCGTTTCCAATGGAAGCGGGTCGAACCACCCCATCTCGCGGGTCGTCAGTCTGTTGGACGTGTACCAGCCGACGTATGCGGAGTTCGCCCTCTGGAGCAGTAACAACGCTGCCATCAGCTTTGTCACGGGGGACGTGTTTTACGGGCCCGTTTACTCCGGTACAGAAATCTACTTTGATGGCGACCCGGCATTCTATAATATGCTTGCATCCGACTACGGGACGTATTCCGGGAGCATCTCCGGAGTCTATTTGGCAGATGGTCTGGCATTGAACTCGTATCAGGGGACGATGGCCGACGTGAACTTCAATTCGGGCTCCTCATCGCTGAAAAGCATCGCTTCCTCGGGTGGCACCCTTTCCGTCGAAATCAGCGGCACGACGACGCTTACATTCAACGGCGGCACCGTCTCGATTACAAATCCGACCAAGGGTTGGACAAACCACAGCTTCTCGATCCCTGCCAGCGGTGGGATTATTTATGTGGCGAACAACGGGACCTCCACGGGCTCAAAGGCCGGTACAATCTATCTGGAAGGCGGGACCGTGACCGGGCCTCTGACGGTTGCCAGCGAGGCCAGCATGTACGTCGAGAACAACATCACGTATACGCACAATCCCGTGACCACCCCGACCACCACTGATGCGCTGGGGTTGATCTCCCAGGACAACATTTGGGTGGACACGAGCGCGCCCGCTGCGCTGACGATTGACGCGGCGATGATTGCCGCGGGCACATCCGGTGATGGCAGTGCCGGTAGTTTTAGCGTGGTCAACTACAGCACGAGGACGCCCACCGGCACCCTCACGGTGTACGGCGGGATCGTGCAGGATGTACGCGGTGCTGTGGGCACGGCCAACGGCTCCGGGGTAATCCAGACCGGCTACAACAAGAACTATAACTATGACTCGCGGTTCCTGACGACACCGCCGCCGGACTACCCGGTGATTTCCGGCCAGGTGAAATTCAGCCGATGGCAGGAGTCAGGAAACTAGCCGGATATGAATGCGATTTCTCGGTCGGTAGATACCAGTTCGAAGCGCTGGCTCACCGTTCTGGCGGTGACGGCTGGCGCTTCGGTCGTTTTCGTGGCGTACTCGTTTGTCCGGACGCTGTCGCCAACGGGACCGAGCGTGGTCGCGCCGCAGAAACCGACCCCGACGCCCACCGAAGAAGCGCCCCCGAGAAGCGAGCCCGATTGGAATGCGGCCCAAGTGGTACCGGGTTCTCAAGCCGCAGCCACCCGAGTGGATCCGTTCGCCGCCCAGTACGCCGCCGCCGCGAAGGCTGCCACAGCCCACGATCCGGTTGCGCGTCAGCAGGACGTTCACCGCCAGGCGGAATACCTCCGCAACCTCGTTTCTCAAGGGAAGCTGCCGGAGGGTCTCGGAAACCTGACGAAACAACAAGTTGACGAGATGGAGCAAAGAGGCATCACGATCCAGTAGCCAGTAGCTGGCCGCGACCGTGCTCTCAGGATACTTCCAGCCGCTTGGCGATGTGGAATTTTTCGATGCGCTTGCGCAACGTCGCGCGGGTGATTCCCAATAGCTTGGCGGCCCGCACTTGATTCCCGTTGGTTTCAATCAGGGCCCGCGTGATCAATTCGCGTTCCACCAGCGCCATGATTTTCAGGCTCGGGTCTTTCCTGGCCAGCGCATAGAGCGGACGTACCGCCGCATCAATGGCCGCCGTCAGGTCCTCCGCGGGAACAGCGACCGCCCGTGACTCGCGCACTTCCGCGGGCAAATCCTTGGCCAGGATCGAATCGCCGCGGGCGACGACCGCCGACCGCTCGATCACGTTCTCCAGTTCGCGCACGTTGCCAGGCCAGGGCGACCGATCGAGGATCTTCAGCGCTTCGGACGAAATCTTGGTGACCCGGCCGGCGGTCGTGCCCGATTTGGCCAGTCGTTGGAGGAAGTAATGCACCAGCAGGCGCACGTCCTCGCGCCGTTCTCGCAGCGGCGGGAGGTGAATGCGGACCACGTTGAGGCGGTAATACAGGTCTTCGCGAAATTTCTTGGCGGCCACGAGTTGTTCGGGGGCCTTGTTGGTCGCGGCGATCACCCGCACGTCCACGTGGAACGTCTGGTTGCCGCCGACGCGCTGGAATTCGCCGTTCTGCAGCACGCGCAGAATTTTCGTTTGCGTCGACACGGGCATGTCGCCGATTTCGTCGAGAAAAATTGTCCCCTGGTCGCATTGCTCGAATTTGCCGATCCGCCGGTCGGCCGCACCGGTGAACGCGCCTTTCTCGTGACCGAACAGTTCGCTCTCCAAAAGATTCTCGGGGATCGCGGCGCAGTTGATCGCCAGAAACGGTTTCTCGACGCGCCGACTGTGATGGTAAATGGCCCGCGCCACCAACTCCTTGCCCGTCCCGCTTTCGCCGGTAATCAGCACGGTGGCCTCGGATTGCGATACCTGGCCGATCAGCTTGAAGACCTGTTGCATCGCGTCGCTCTTGCCGACAATGCCCTCGGCATGATCTTCACTGTCCAACAACGGCTGATAGCTGACGACCTCGCGCATGTCCCGCGCGGCCTTGAGGGCGGACTCAATCAGCGACTTGAGCTTGGGCACTTCGAGAGGCTTGAGCACGTAGTCGTACGCGCCCGACTTCATGGCCTCGATGGCTGTCGCGGTCGTGCCGTAGGCGGTCATCATTATAATGAGCAGCTTCGGGTCGAGTTCGCGCAGCTTGCGCAACGTATCGAGCCCGCTGGCGCCGCCCATGCGAATGTCCATCACCACCAGATTCGGACGCTCTTTGGCGACCATGCGGATGGCCTCTTCGCCATTGGCCGCATCCACGACCTGCAACGTTTCGCTGGCAAGGTTCCGATGAAACGCGCGGCGTATATCCGCCTCGTCATCGACAACCAGAATCTTGTCCATAAGCGGCGCATCATAGTCGCACCGTCCACTCAGGGCAAGTCTGCCTGCGGACAGGGCCACCACCGGCGCCAAACGAACCCAAATTCCGCCCCAAACACCCGCCAAAACCGCCTCAGAAGGCCCAAACGAACCCAGTTTTGGCTTCGGCTTGATAAAAACGAACCCAACCGGTATTTACCCCTCATATCGTCATAACCCATTGGCCCGCAACGACTGAAATGCCAGATTTTTGTCAATTATAATTGGCTTCGTTTGGCAAAATTACCTACTTGAGCCCCCTCCCGCCTGCCCTAAGCCAGCCGAAACGACGTGTAGACGCGACCACGCCGTATCCTAGGTCGCAATGCAAAACAACATCCTCCTTATATCAAAGAACAACTTCCATACTATATCGCATACAGCATAATGCAGTCAATAATAAATTACAAATACGAGTACACACGGTCCGGGGCCCGACCGCGCACACGCCCCGACCGCCTCTCCGTCCTCCCGACAGTATTGTACTCGGCCACTCGTCCACTTGTGGCTGCTTGGCTACTTGGCTACTCGGCTACCTGCCCGCTCCCCTCCTCCCCACTTGCGGCCTTCGCCCTTCAGTGTTAGGGATAAGGGCGTGAAATGGTCGCTTCCAATCGGGCGCATATTCGGCATCAGCCTCCGGCTGCATGTAACCTTCCTGATCTTTCTCGCCTTTATCGCCTACGCCGGCTTCACGGATGAAGGCCTTAGCGGGGCCGGGTGGGCGGTCGCGATGTTCTGCTCGGTGTTTGCGTGCATCGCGCTGCATGAGCTTGGGCATAGTGTTGTGGCCCAAGAACTTGGCGTACAAGTCAAGAGCATCACGCTCCTGCCAATCGGTGGGGTGGCGGCGTTGCGTAGCATCCCGGAAAACCCCTGGCACGAGATTGCCATTACCGTGGCGGGACCGATGGTCAACGTCGCCATCGCGTGCGCATTGATCCCATTCACGGGCATGCCGTCACATTGGCTGATCGTGGACATGCCCCGGAGTCTTCCTGGGCTGTTGCTGAGTCTGACCCAGGCAAATATCACCCTCTTCGCGTTTAACTGTATTCCCGCGTTTCCGATGGATGGCGGGCGGCTGCTGCGCGCGGTGTTGGCGCTCGTGCTCCCGTACCGACAAGCCACGACGATTGCCGCCATGGTGGGGCAGGGATTGGCGATCCTGTTCGTTGTCGTAGGATTGAAATTCTCCATCTGGCTCGTCCTGATCGGGGCGTTTATCTTTCTCGGCGCCGAAGGTGAGGAACGCGTCGTGCGGATGCGAAGCGCGTTGCGGGACCTGGCTGTGAAAGATGTGATGAATCGCGAGGTCGCAATCCTTTCGTCCTCGGACCCGGTGTCGCGCGGGATCGAGTTGATCTATCAAACCGGACAGGACGATTTTCCCGTGCTCGACCAGGGACAGCTCGTGGGGATTGTGGCGCGGTCGCAACTTATCGCGGCGATGAATGCCCAGGCACCCAACACGCCGGTGATGGCGATTGTGAATGCCAATGTAACACTGGCGTCGCCGCAGGAAAAGTTGGTGTCCGCCTGTGAGGGGCTCATCAACGGCACCAACGGGAACGCGGTCGTGGTCGTGGACGACGGGCAACTTGTCGGCATGGTCTCGCCCGAGAACATCAATCGGTATCTGTTGCTGCAATCGAGTCTCAAGTCGTCGCGGGGCCGTCGGGCGAGGGGGGTACCGCCGATACTCGCGACTTCGCAAACTCCAGCGCCTCCGCCCGTGATTTCAGGCGTTCCTCCAATTGCAACTCCTCAACCTCCCGCAGGATCTGTCCCACCATCGGGCCTGGCGTAAGCCCCAAGGCCAGCAAATCGTGGCCGTTCAACAGCGGCTCGGGTTTCACCACTTCCGGCGGCAACTCCGCAGTCTTGGCCTTGAGGAATTCGTAATTCTCCATGTTCCGGTGGCTCGACGCGCAATCGATCCGGTGAAGTTCGAGTTCGTCGGGGAACGTATCGCGGGCGAGGATGCGCTTGAGTTTGGCCGGCCGCATCTCCTTGACGAATTGAAACCGCATATGTTCGCGGACGCAGAGCGCGATCTTGTCGATCTCCTCATTAGGAAACCGGAGCCGGCGCAGGATCGTTTCCGCCATGTCCCCGCCGATGCGGTCATGGTCGTTGAACCGGATCCGGTCCGGCGCGCGCTGAAATGTCGGCGGCTTGCCCACGTCGTGCAACAGGACAGCGAACGCGAGCACCACGTCCGGATTCGGAGGAAGCATGTCCAGCATCAATCTCGTATGCTGGAACACATCACCCTCGGGATGAAACTCGGGTGGTTGCTCGACACCTTTCATCGCGGCAATTTCGGGCAAAATTTCCTGTAGAAGCCCGCTCGCATCGAGCAGTTCCAGGCCGCGCCCCGCATGGGATCGCGTAAAAATCTTGATCAACTCCTCCCGGATGCGTTCCGCGCTGACAACACTGATCTCGGACGCCATCTCCCGAACGGCAGCGAACGTCGCAGGATCAATGGCAAATTCCAGATTTGCCGCGAATCGTATGGCGCGCAGCATTCGCAGCTTGTCTTCGGTGAACCGTTGCCGCGGTTCGCCAATCGTCCGCACCACCTTCCGCTCGATGTCCGCCCGCCCGCCAACGAAGTCGATGATTTGATTCGAGATCGGATCAAAGAACATCCCGTTGACCGTAAAATCCCGCCGCTGCGCATCCTCTTCCGCCGAACCATACCGGACGCCCGTCGGACGCCGACCGTCGATATACGCCTCATCGCTGCGAAACGTGGCGACCTCGAATTGGTGCTCATCTTCGATTACCAACACCACCCCAAACGCCGCCCCAACAGGGACAGTCTTCGCAAACAGCGCCTGAACTTCCTCGGGCGTGGTGCTTGTCGCAATATCGAAGTCATGTGGTTCGATGCCCCGGACCATGTCGCGCACGCATCCGCCGACAAAATACGCCACATGCCCCGCCTCGCGCAGTCGCCGGACAATCTTCGTCGCCGTTTCCTTCATCGCGCCCTAAGAATAGCACAGCCCTCTCGCCGGTGTCTCTAGCGGTACGGCGCACTTGATTTGCGAATCCTGCGGCTTGAACTTCCTCGGATTGGTATCAATACACCCCAGTAGCGTCTTTGAGTACGCTTACCGTGCCGTCCATGCACACCACAACCGTGCGATTTGACCCCGCCTGGGTCCAGTAGTGCAGCGTCCAGTCTCCACCTGTGCAAGCTGTCGTCGCTAAATTCGCACCAGTGCAATAGAAGCTATCCGCATCAGACCCTAGAGATTTTTGAGCGAGATCAAGCGCCTGAGAAAGCGTCACCCGTGGCCGCGTCTTGTAGTCCCATTGGATACGCATTGCCAGAGAAAACGTAGCAGTTAGCACGATCACACAGACCAAAAGAATGAACACCTTCTTCATTACTTTTCTCCTTCCCAGCGGTTCTTAGCCTAACAGGTACCATTTTACGCCTTCTTGTGTCTCAAGAAGAACAACAAACCATTTCCCTATCTGCAGCCTCGACAAGTCGCTGCACTCCACAGCTCGGAATGGAACGCATACCGAAGATGGCTTTGCGAGCGGGCTTCTGGTATGTTCGCGGCGCGTGAGAATCAAACCGGAATTGATCGCCCCGGCGGGGAATATGGAGTGCGCGCGCGCGGCTGTGGCCAACGGCGCGGACGCCGTGTATTTCGGTCTGCCCCGGTTCAACGCCCGGATGCGGGCGGACAATTTTACCGAGGAGCAATTGCCGGAGTTGGTCCAGTTCCTTCACTCGCATCGCGTGCGGGCATTTTGCACGGTCAATACGCTCATTTTCACAGATGAACTAGCCGACGCCGAACGCGAGTTGATCCTGCTCGACGCGGCGGGTGTGGATGCCGTGCTTGTCCAAGACCTCGGATTGGCAGTGCTGGCCCGCGAACTGGGCACGAAGATGGACGTTCATGCCTCGACGCAGATGACCATTACGTCGCCAGAAGGAGCGAAATTCGCCGGGCGACTCGGCGTCAAGCGCATCGTGTTGGCGCGCGAAGCGTCGATGCAGGAGATGGCGAAATTTGGCAGCGCCACCGAGGGCTTGCCGTCGCTGGAGGTATTTGTACACGGCGCGTTGTGCGTCGCCTACTCGGGTCAATGTCTGACAAGTGAGGCGTTGGGGCAACGGAGCGCCAATCGGGGGGAGTGCGCCCAAGCGTGCCGCTTGCCCTACGAACTGATCGTCGATGGCGTGGTGAAAGAATTGGGCGATCGTCGTTACCTGCTATCGCCGCAGGACCTCGTGGCCGTCAACGAAATCCCCGAATTGATTCGTCTCGGCGTGAGCGGTTTCAAGATCGAAGGGCGGTTAAAGTCTCCCGAGTACGTAGCGGCAACGTGTCAGGTGTACCGCAAGGCGATTGACGCGGCGCTCGCCGAGCAGTCCGCCGCCGTTGATGAGGCGGACAAGTACAAGCTGGAGATGACGTTCTCCCGCGGCTTGTATTCCGGGTGGTTACACGGTGTGAATCATCAAGAACTCGTTCGGGCTCGGTTCGGCAAGAAACGCGGGCCATTTGTCGGAGCCATCCAACGGGTCGGGGCCGACCACGTCGAGGTGGAACCGCAGACACCGCTGTCCGCCGGCGACGGCGTGGTGTTTGACACGGGCGGCGACACGGACCACGAGCAGGGTGGACGCATCTGGCAGGTCCGCGAGAATTGCCTGTTTTTCGAGCGTGGCCATGTGGACTTTGGCCGGTTGAAACCGGGTGACAAAGTGTGGAAGACGAGCGACCCGCAGCTCGAACGCGAATTGCGGCGAACGTACAAGGGCGACATTCCGCGGCCCAAGACAAGAATTGACCTCACGGTGACCGGAGAAGTCGGCAGGCCCCTGACGGTCGAAGCGAATGGGGTGCGCGTCAATTCGTCGATGGCACTGCAGACGGCGTTCAAGCGGCCACTGACGGAAAAAGCGTTGCGCGACCAGCTCAGCCGTCTGGGGGAAACGGATTTCGTGTTGGGTGAGATTCACAACAAGCTTGTCGGACAAACCATTCTCCCCGTCAGCGAGTTGAACCGGCTGCGTCGTGAACTGGTGGAGAAGATTCTCTCTGCCAAACAGGCTGAAGATGAGGAGCACCGGCCACCCGCCGTGACGCCGGTCCTGTCCGAGTTGCTGGCAAACGTTTCCCAAGAGGCGGTCGAGCGTCCCCGGCAACTGGTGGCCCTCTGTCGAACGATGGACCAGATCGTCGCCGCGCTGGAATCCGGTTGCGCCACCATCTACGTGGATTTCGAGGACATCCGGCGCTATCACGATGCGGTCGCCAAGGTGCGAGAGCATGGCGCGGCGCTGATCTACCTGGCCACGCCACGAATTCAAAAGGCGGGCGAGCAGGGGTTCTTCAAGGTGATCGAAACCGCCAAGCCGGACGGAGTTCTTATCCGCAACCTTGGCGGGCTGGATTATTTTCGGAACAGTTCGCTGCGAAAGGTCGGCGATTTCTCACTGAACGCAGCAAATCCGTTGACCGCCGAGCTTCTGATGCGCGAGGGATTGGAGCGCCTGACGGTTTCCTACGACCTGAACGCGGAGCAAGTGATCGATTTGTTGCGCGCCGCGCCGCCGCATTGGTTCGAGTTGACGATTCACCAGCACATGCCGCTGTTTCACATGGAGCACTGTGTGTTTGCGGCGTTTTTGTCCAACGGGACGGATGCCACGAATTGCGGGCGGCCCTGCGACCATCACAACGTGAAATTGCGCGATCGCGTTGGCGCGGAACATCCGCTTAAGGCGGACGTCGGCTGCCGCAACACCGTATACCACGCAAAAGCGCAGAGCGGCGGAGATTTCGTGCGATCATTTGTTGAGGCCGGCGCCCGCGTCTTTCGCGTGGAACTGCTCGACGAAGACGCAGCGAAAACTCGCGGTATTTGATGGCGTCTTGGGCCGCTCCCAGAGTGTCGAATGCAGGGATAAGGGCAATAAATCCCGAGATGGTGAACACATCCTTCA
>JBKQMH010000185.1:0-4115 GCA_052146795.1 Verrucomicrobiia bacterium | reverse complement strand
GGCGTGGTGCGGACTCTGGAGGTGTTGGCAGCCGACCGCTATTACGGCGTGGAGCAACGGTTCTCGCGAGTCGCGGATTTCGGATATTCGAAAACTGCAGAAGAAACTTTTCAGAAATGGCAAGGGCATGACATCGCGCTGGCCGACATCGTGCGCGTGGTCCGCACGTTTCGTCCGGATGTGCTGATTGCGCGCTTCTCGGGAACGGAGCGCGATGGGCACGGGCACCACCAGGCGTCGGCGATATTGACGAAAGAGGCGTTTCGTGCGGCGGCCGACCCTAATCGTTTTCCGGCGCAGATCAGAGAAGGATTGCAGCCTTGGCAGCCGAAGAAGCTGTTCATCGGAAACGTATGCGGCTTCGGCGCTTCGACCTGCGACCCAGCCAATTACACCGTCAAGCTAAACACGGGCAAAGAAGACCATTTGTTGGGGATGTCGTATGTGCAGTTTGCCGTGGAGGGACTGCGCCACCAGGAATCACAGGGGCTAGGGGACATCTCGATTCCCAAGGGCGACCGATTTGCATATTACAAACTGCTGGATTCGGTCGTGGAATCTCCAAGGGACAGAGACGGCCACGAGCAGAGTTTCTTCGACGGGATCGATACATCACTGCCAGGGTTGGCGTCGCGGCTCGGCGACGAAGAAAAGAATGTGCCGTGGCTGCGGCCGGCCTTGGCCGAGATTAAAGCAAAGGTTGATGAAGCGACGGTTGATGGCGATGCGAGTCCAACTGCGGCGGCGGAACCCCTTGCCGCGTGCTATCGAATCGTCCACGAGGCAATCATTAATATCCACAACTCTCCCCTTTCGTACCAGGGAATAAACGATGTTCAGCCGGCATTGGAAGCGTTGCAGGACGAGATTGAGCAAGCAGAAGCGCTTGCTGCTGGTGTGAGTCTGCACGTGATTGTCGACGCGCCGATCGGCTCGGACTCCGAACACGCCTTCGTGGCCGTGCCGGGTCAAACCTTCGATGTCACGGCAACACGATTGGTTGCGTCTGGAAAATTTACTGGAAACACGATGAGATTGAATCTTCCTGACGGATGGGAATACGAGATTCTGTCCACCGCTGGCGGTGGTCCCGCAGCTAAGTCATCTGACAGTGAATTGGTCACCCGATACAAAGTCTCTGTTCCCCCGAGCGCTCAACTTACCCGACCCTACTGGCACAGGGACGATCCCGAGACCGAAGCGCTTAACACTATCGACGATCCTCAGTACCAAGGCCTCCCCTTCCCGCCGCCACCTCTCCAAGCCGAGGCAAATATTAGTAGACTCGATCGTCTGACGGCGGACGGTATGGTTCGATACAAGGACTCTTCGGGGAGAATTGCCGAGCGTCCGCTGATGGTCGTCCCACAATTCTCGGTGGCGCTTGAACCCGGCGAGCAGGTGATTGCTGTCAGCGACGGAAAAGAACTGATCGCGCGGGTTGGAGTTAGTTCGAGTGCGGCTGGAGGACCGAAAGGAATCCTGCGCCTGAAACTTCCGGATGGTTGGACATCCGAGCCTCATGAGTTGACGGTAAATCTGCCAAAACGCGGAGACAAGCAGGATCTGGTGTTCAAGCTCTCCCCTGCCAGCCTGAAAGAAGGAAGGACCGAGATTCGCGCCGTGCTTGAAGCGGGTGGCAAGAAATACAGTGAGGGCTACACACTGGTCACCCGGGAAGACCTGGGCGCAGCCTACTACTATCAACCAGCGGTGCAGCGCGTCAGCATCGTGGATGTAAAGGTCCCCAAGGATCTGAAAGTCGGCTACATCATGGGCGCGGGCGATGACATTCCGACGGTGCTCGAGCAGCTCGGGATGAATGTCACGGTGATTCCGGCGGACAAGTTGGCAAGCGAGGACCTGAGCAAGTACCAGACGATCGTGCTGGGCATCCGCGCTTATGATACCCAGAAAGACGTGATTGACAACAACAAGCGGCTGCTCGATTTCGTGGAGAATGGTGGGCGCTTGGTGGTGCAGTACAACACGCTGGGATCGTTTGGGGTGCCAATCGATTTTAATTCGGGCAAATACACGCCCTATCCGGCAACGCTGAGCCGGGCGCGGGTTTCGGTGGAAGAGGCTCCGGTTACGATTCTCGATCCCGCGAATCCGATCTTTCATTCTCCGAACGAAATCAACCAGAAAGATTTCGAGGGCTGGGTGCAGGAGCGCGGGCTGTACTTCATGTCGCAATGGGATGCGAACTTTACTCCGCTGCTCGAATCGCACGATCCGGGCGAGGGCGAACAGAAGGGCGGGCTGCTCGTCGCGCACTACGGCAAGGGGACGTATATCTATACGGGATATGCGTTCTTCCGGCAGTTGCCGGCGGGCGTGCCGGGGGCGGTGCGGCTGTTTGTGAATCTGATTAGCAGTCGTTAGTCGTTCGCTTTTGCCATTCTTTCCCCTGTGTCCCCTGTGGTTATACGGAGAGCTGAACCACAGGGGACACAGAGGCACACAGGGGAATCCTGTTCGCCATGCAGACTACCGACCAATCCGACCACACTGCGCCCGCCGGAACTCCTCTCGTCCGCGGCATTGGCCTCGGCTCCGCTACCGCGCTGAACATGATTGACATGATCGGCGTGGGTCCGTTTATTACGATCCCGCTGATCGTGACGGTGATGGGCGGACCGCAGGCCATGCTGGGCTGGGTGCTGGGAGCGGTTCTTGCCATCTGCGATGGGCTGGTTTGGGCGGAACTGGGCGCGGCGATGCCGGGGTCGGGTGGGTCTTACCGGTATCTGCAGGAGATTTACGGTCCGCAAAAATTGGGGCGGCTGGTTTCCTTCCTTTTTATCTGGCAACTTTCGTTCAGCGCACCGCTGTCGATTGCGTCGGGGGCGGTGGGACTGTCGCAGTATGCGGCTTTTTTCTGGCCGGGCCTGGAGCGGGTGTGGTCGACGCACACGTGGAGCTTGCCTCTGCCCTGGGCTGGAGCCCTGCAACTGACCTGGGTCGCAATGCCGGCGACGCTGGTCGCGATTGGCGTTTGCATGCTCACCGCTTTCTTGCTGTATCGCCGGATCACCGCCATCTCGCGGCTTAGCAAGGTGCTTTGGGCCGGAGTGATGGGGACCATCGGATGGATTATTTGGGCGGGCCTCACTCATTTCAACGCGCATCGGGCATTCGATTTGCCTCCGGGCGCGTTCTCGCTTTCGCGCGGCTTCTTTCATGGACTCGGCGGGGCCATGCTGATCGCGGCCTACGACATCGGTGGATACTACAACGTTTGTTTCCTCGGCGACGAGGTTAAGGAGCCGGCGAAAAATATTCCGCGGGCGCTGTTCCTATCCATACTGGCGGTGGTGTGTCTCTATATCGTGATGAATGTGAGCATTCTCGGCGTCATCCCGTGGCGGGAGATGGCGAGCTCGGGCGCGGCGAACAGCAAGCTGTACGTGGTCTCGACGCTGATGGAGAGAGTTTACGGACATGGAGCGGGGTCGGTCATTTCGGTCCTGGTCATGTGGACGGCGTTCGCTTCAGTATTTTCGCTGACGCTTGGTTATTCGCGCGTGCCGTACGCGGCGGCGCTCGATGGAAATTACTTTCGCGCGTTTGCGAAGGTGCATCCGGTGCATCGATTTCCCTACGTCTCTGTGCTGGCGCTGGCGGGCGTGGCGGCGCTGTTCTGTTTTCTGCGGCTGGCGGATTTGATTGCGGCGCTGGTGGTGATTCGCATTGTTTTGCAGTATTTGGTCCAGGCGGTAGGGGTGATCGTGCTGCGGATACGGCGTCCAGAGATGGCGCGTCCGTTTCGGATGTGGCTTTATCCCGTGCCGGCCTTGGTGGCGGCGGGGAGCTTCGTTTTCATTCTGGTTTCGCGGGCGGGGTTTTTGCGGGAGATACGGTACGCGGCGGTGATTCTGGTCGCGGGGATTGTGGTTTATTGTTTGCGGGCTTGGCGTCGGCGGGAGTGGCCGTTTGGGGGCGGGGCGTTGGACGCTGGGCGCTAGTCCTCGTCTGTTCGTTGGGGTACCTGTGATCTTTCAACACGTTGTTCCCCTTCCCAGACCGTACGAACGCCGTCGTCGCAGGAGCGGTGCGAAAGTGCAAATCGGCTGTAACGATTTGCAAGGCGCAGACTTATCGCGCCGCCT
>JBKQMH010000184.1:0-38786 GCA_052146795.1 Verrucomicrobiia bacterium | reverse complement strand
CAGGGGCGCCGGTCATGGAGTGGATAACGTCTTGGCAGGCGTGGCGGTGGGGCCGGAGGTGGCTTGGATGATCACACTAAACAACACGCAGGCAGCGCACCCGATAAAGTTGTACCAAAGATAGCTAATGTTGAGGGAAAAATAGAGGATGAAAACGAGCGCCTGGGCTACCAGCGCCGCCCAGAAAATCGCGGTGCCGCCAACCCACCGGAGAAAGAACGCCACGAGGAACAAGGCGAGCACCACGCCATAAAAAACAGACCCGACGATGTTGACCGCCTGGATCAGGTTTTCCACCAGATTGGCGAAGAGCGCAAAGGCGAGCGCGACCAGACCCCAGAGCAATGTGAACCACTTCGAAGCGGTCACATAGTGCGCGTCGGTCGCTTCCCGTTTGAGCACGTGCCGGTAGAAATCGATGGTGGTCGTCGACCCGAGCGCATTGAGTTCGGCTGCTTTCGAGGACAGCGCGGCAGCGAAGAACGCGGCGACGAGCAGCCCGATCACTCCATGCGGCAGGTGATCCAGCACGAAAGTGATGAACACGTAATCGGTGTCGTTGGCTTTCGCGTGCGGGTCCGCAACCAACATTGCCGTCTTGACGTCCGCGCGCACGGCGTCGCTGCGCTCCAGTGCCTCTTGCGCCTGCGCACGGGCTACGGCCTCGGCTTGGTGGTCGCCCGCATGTTTGGCATTGAGCCACGCGTGAATCAGTCGTTCCTTTTGCGCCTGGATCGCGGTGAACTTCTGCTCGAGGGAACGGAACTGTCCGCCCGCGTCTTGCCCGGCCCCTAGATGCCAAGCGGCTTTGTTGAAGAACACCGGTGGCCGCTCGAACTGGTAGAACACGAAGACCAGCACACCGAGCAGGAGAATCAAGAATTGCATGGGGATTTTGAACACGGCATTGAACATAAGACCGAGCCGGCTCTCGCGCAACGAGGCCCCGGAAATATAGCGCTGCACCTGGGATTGGTCCGTGCCGAAGTACGAGAGCGACAGGAAGAGGCCGCCGAGCAAACCCGACCAGAAAGTATAGCGGCGCTTGATATCGAGTGAAAAATCCACCGCTTGGAGTTTTTGGAAGCCGCCCGCCACCGTGAGGGCATCCGTCAACGAGACATTCGAGGGCAACCTCATCAACAGAACGACGAAGGCGGTCACCATTCCACCAAAGATTACAGCCAACTGATATTTCTGGGTGAGGGTCACCGCCTCGCTGCCACCGGTCACGGTGTAAATGATGACCAGCAGCCCGCTGAGGATGATGGTGAGGTCCAATCGCCAGCCCAGCATGGTGGAGAGGATGATGGCGGGCGCATAAATGGTAATCCCTGCGGCAAGCCCGCGCTGTAGGAGGAAGAGCGCCGCCCCGAGCAGGCGGGTCTTCTTGTCAAACCGGTGCCCCAGAAATTCATAGGCGGTGTAGACGTTCAACCGGCGGTACATCGGCAGGAACACCGCCGCGACGATTATCAGCGCCAGCGGCATCCCGAAGTAGTTTTGGACGAAACCCAGCCCGTCTTGATAGCCCTGGCCGGGAGTGGAAATGAAGGTGATGGCGCTCGCCTGGGTCGCCATGACCGAAATACCGATGGCGGCCCACTTCACGTTCGGGTCGCCCTTTAGATAGACGTTCAGGTTCTGGCCGCCGCGCGTCCGCCACATGCCATAGACGGCGATTCCGACCATGCTGCCGATCAGAACTATGAAATCGAGTGGGCTCATGAAAAAATAATCGTCAGCGCGACAAGGAGCCCGACCCAAATGACAAAGGAGACGAAGACAAAGACGTAAACACCGCGCCAACTGCCAAGCCAAGGCAATCCGGTTGTTTGGTCGCCACTGGCACCCGCTGGCTCGGGTGGCCCAGCGTGAGGATCAATGCTGTCGTCCCGCGGCTTCATTTCCCAAGCGAAATCAGATTGGCAAATAGCCGATAGGCGCCGGGCACGCCCTCCGGCAACTGACGGAACCAAGACAACCCGGTATAAACGAAATAGCCGCGGCCGTAACGGGCCACCAAGAGGCTCCCGGACTTGGGGGACTCACCGGGGTCGTTGCACGCGAGGAGCGGCGTGAAATGGCCATCCCATTCACTGGCAAAATACAGTCCGCGCTCCTGAATCCAGCCATCAAAGTCGGATGGGACGATGCGGTTGGGAGTCGTAAACGCCGGATGGTCTGGCACGAGCAGCGTCATCGGCGCGGTTGCGTCCGTGACGCGGTCGTGCGAGATCTTCAAATCGTACGGAGCGAGACGTGTGGTCTGCAACCCGTCGGAGGTGTTGTATTGGACGATGACGTTGCCGCCGGCTTCGACGTACGCGAAGAGGCCTGACAAATTCTGGGCCAGGTCCGTGCGGGTATTGAAGGCCCGAATGCCGATCACCACCGCGTCAAAGCTGCGCAGGTGGTCCGGCGTCAGGTCGGCGTCGGTAAGAACCGTGACCGCATAGCCCATCCGTTGCAGGCACTCGGCTACCGAGTCGCCGGCGCCCGGCAGATAACCGATTTGGTGACCGCGAATCGCCAGATCGACACTCAGGGCCTTCAAGCGCGCGGATGGCTGTAACAGTATCGGTGGGATATGGTCATGGCGGATCTCGACGCGTCGATTGTGGTAGCTCTTGCCATCGATCTCAGCAGTGGCCAGGATTTTCGCGGCCGTCGTGTTCGTCGGGGCTGTGATGGTGAAGGTGAAACGCGCAGTCTCGTTGTAGTTGGTCAGGGAGAAAGGGTACGTCGCGGGCGTTGCTTTCCAGCCGGTGGGTGTCTCCAGATGGAGTGTGCCGGTCGCTCCGGCGTGAGCCGAAGTGACTTCCACTACCACGGGTCGGGATGTACCCGGAGCAAACAACTCCAAGTCTTCGGGAAAGTTGAGGGAAACGGGTGGCGTCACCTCCAGACGCTGACGAATCTCGCCTTTCACTCGATCGCCGATGACTTGTACGGGTTCGTCGGGGATGACCAACGTTTGGCCGCCGACTTCGAACATAAACTCAACCGGAAAGGCCGGCGGATTCTCGGGACGACCGATGAGCGATGGATCGTCCACCCGGAACATTCCGATAGTACCTTCTTCGCGCAACCAATAGGGTTGGGTTAACGGCGTGGTGGCGGGCAGTATCCGGGACGATTCGTGAGTCACGCCCTGGTTGGACTTCAGATCGGCGTTTATACCAAGCTCTTCTCCGCCGGCCGGGTAGCGCACGGCAGTCCAGCGCACCGGGAAATCAGCCCGCACGATGGCGGCATGACGCATCTTTAGCGTTTCCCCCGGCACGGCCTCGGCCAGCGGTATGACCGTCTCGACATACAATCCGAGACAGCCCCGCAAGATGTGATCGAGCTGCCGGCGCTTTTCTGCGATCACGCTGTCTGTGGGCAGGGCGGCGAGGCGATTCCGCAGTGTCAACAATGCCGGCACACTGGCGGCTGGATTTTGCGGGTTGAACCGCGCAATGGCCTCATCGGCCAACCGCCCGATCTCGGCACCACCGGCTACGCGGCCCCAGGTCGTATCAACACCATCGAGAATGTCCTTGGTGGCGGGTTCGCCACCGAGGAGTTGAAAGGTTTCGTTTATCGTCCCGCGCGTGCCGACGCTGCCGAAGCCTTGCGTCTTGTGCATGCTCCGGCTGCGCGCGGCAATTTCGCCGTAGGATTCGCCGAGTACCGGATTGTAACCGCCGATGTCGATCTGCAGGCCCGGCGCGTTTGTTTCGTCGCCGCCGCCGCGTCCGAATCCTCTCGGGAAGCCATTCCAGAGGATGCGTTTTGGTTGCCAGGGCTTCAACTCGCCGAGTTGTTCGGGAAAGGCATTGGTGTCTCCCGCAAGCTTGAAGGCTTCGACCGCGAGGATGGCCGACGCCGTATGGTGACCGTGAGTCCCGCCGGGCACGGTGGAGAAGCGCGTGATGAGCACATCCGGTCGGAACCCGCGAATGGTGCGCACAACATCGGCCAGCACTTGGTTGCGGTCCCAAATGCGGAACGTCTCGCGGTAATCCTTGGAAAATCCGAAGTCGATGGCCCGCGTGAAAAACTGCTGGCCGCCGTCAATCCGCCGGGCAGCGAGCAACTCCTGGGTACGAACCACGCCCAGTTCTTCGCCCAGCTCGGGACCGATCAAGTTTTGACCACCATCGCCGCGAGTCAGCGACAGATACCCCGTGCGGTAGCCTCGACCGCGGGAGAGGTAGGCGATGAGACGGGTGTTTTCGTCGTCGGGATGCGCGGCGATGTAGAGCACGCTACCCATCTCGCGAAAACCACGGAGTTCCTGCAAGATCGCCGACGCCGACTGGGGTTCGGCGGCACGGATGTCGATGAGAAAAACGGTCAGTGTACAGACCGTCGCGGCGAGGAAGTTAAGGAGCCAGTGGATGTGGCCGGAGGCAGACCTGTTAAATTTGATTCTGGTATTCATACGCGACGCTAACCGTCTGAAAACATCACAAGACCGACCCGAGAAACTGACCACGAATGCGACGGCGTTTGCGTTGAGGAATGACCTGTACCGCCTGCTATTTCTTGACCGTGAACGGCACGGAGAACTGTGTGCTTTCCCACAGCATTTTCAGCATACCGCCTCCGGACGGGTTTTTCTCGACTGCAATCGTGAACTGGTCCACCGGCTTATCCAGAGCGTCTTTCTTCAAATCAATCCGCGCGACATCCAGAGCCTCGTCGTAGGCCTGCTTGGGATCGCGGCCAACTCCCCATTGTCCGATTTGTTTAGTGATGATCAGCTTGGCCGTGCCATCTTCATTCGGAAGGGTCCACAACGTGAAGGCGCCAGCCGGGATCGTTGTCTCGCCGATGACGACTGGCTTTTGCGCAATGAGGAGCGTGGCCTCGTCGGCCCCAGTGCGCCAGATCTTGCCGTATGGCACCAGGCCTCCCCAGATTTTCCGGTTCTCACCAGTTTTGGGATCCTTGGTATATGGACGTCCGTAAACAACCGTGACCCGATTGCCGTCGATGACCGCGCTGATCGTCTCGTGGGGACTGACACGCTTTTGTTGGGCCATGAGCGGCGATGCGCTGAGGATGACTGCGGCGATCACAAGTGTGGCTGAGAATTTGTTCATCGTATCTCCCAGAATGGTCTATCCAAGGTTGACGTTTTGGTTGGGGTCCAAACGGCCGGCGTCATCAGTGCAAGCTGGAAATCAAGTCCTGGTTCATTCTCGCGAACGAGCTGGAGGGACCTTCGGCCTTCAGCGCTAGTTCGGTCGATTCCTTCGCCGCGGCAATCGCGCCTGCCTTATCCCCTTGTTTCGCCAGAATCCTGGCCTTCAGGTTTAGTAGTTCGTAAGCGATCCGGGGCTTGTCAGCCAGTCCGGTATCCAACCACGCGAGCGCCTTCTTCAGATCCAGATCGTGGTTGAAATAGAACGTCGCAGCCTGAAAGTAAAACTGTGGCTGCTTTTTGTCCGGCGACGCCATGGCGGCTTCGACTTGCGGCACCACCTTGTTGACAACCTCGACTTCGAGCTTGATGGGAACGCGCGCCTTTTCCCAAATGAGGTTGAGCGTCGCCGACTCATCGCGAATATCGTTGAAGTCGATTGTGAATGTCTCAACGGGCTCGGCCAGTTTCACGGGAGTGGCCTTGAAGCGCACGAGATCATTTGTCGCGTTGTAGTTGAAGATGTTCCCGTCGGTGTCCTTCGAGACAATGATGGTCCACTCTTGCCCACTCGGAATGGTGTAAAGAGCGTATTTGCCGGCGGGGATTTCGTTGCCGTTGAGCTTCACGGGGGTGGTAACGGAAATCTTGGTGGAGGCGTTCGCGCCGGTGCGCCAGACCACGTTATATGGAACGAGACCGCCGTAGATCACCCGGCCTTTAAGGCTCGGCCGGGAGTAGACAATCTCGATGTCCGTAAGACCGATGTGTTGTTTCAGCGTAGCGGTGGGGCTGGCTTGGGGAAAGTCGACTTTGGGTGACTGAGCAAGGATCCCCGTCGCGAATGCCGACCCGGAAATAAGTATCAGAGAGAAACAGCGTGCCGTTGCATTCATAATCCGGAAGGCTAGCACAACCGGGGCGGAAGGAAAGCGGGAATTGACGGGGTATGGGACGACAAAAGCCAGTGAGACATTGGCGTCATTTCCGGTACGCACGGTCTGCTGCGTCCCGAAGCCATCGAAGCTCTCCACGGCCCCGAATTGGTCAGCATCGTGACCCAGACCTTGCGCGTCTCCGGGTCTTCTGACCAAATAGATAACGTTACGGTTGTCGGGTACGTGTGGGTCGATCTGTGGGTTTTTAACCGCTGGATTTCAGGATGTTTCACCGAAACCAGATGAAAAGTCGCAAAGAGTCCAATCCATGAAAAACAAAGGCCCGGACGCGTGTCCGAGCCTTTGGAATTGGTAGCGGGGGTGGGATTTGAACCCACGACCTTCAGGTTATGAGCCTGACGTGCAACGTCACTATTCGCCATATTATTAGGAAATATAGGATTTGTATGGGTAGTCGGTTGGTGGTTTTGTTGGTTTTGCGCTTGCCATATGCCCGCCCCGTCGCATAGTGTTCCTGCGTGTTTCATGGAAGGCAAATCGATCAACCGCGGAGGGTTCTATGCCGCTCGAATTGAGAAAAAATTCTGACGGGACAATCCGTAAATGGTGGTACGGCCGGTATGAGGTAAACGGGAAACGGTACTGTGATAACCTGGCTGTGAAGATCACGGGCAAGCCGCCCGCGTCGCTCTCGCTTATGGATGAGGGGGACACCGTTTTTGAACGATCACGGGCAACGGCCCTGGCGAAACTCGCCAGCTTCGTGGAGGAGGCACGGACAAAACGCGATTCGGCCCGGCTGGTGGAGAAGCTGTACGAGTTGAAAACTGGAGAGCAGGTCCGGAGCGTGGCGCTCGCCAATTTGCCGGAAGAATGGCAGAAGATTCCACGGCGCCGGAAGCCGAACGAACGCTACGCGGCGCAGTGTCGCTCGACGCTGGCGCGCTTCGCGGTGTTCGTCCGGGGGCAGAACGCGAAGGCGGAGGAAATCTCCCACGTCACCCGCGACACGGCGCGGGCGTTCATGGCTGCCGAGGAAGCGCGTGGCGTAACGGCCAAGACTTGGAACGACACCCTCAAACTGCTCCGGGCGTCCTACAAGTACCTGCTGCCGGCGGGGAGCATCAATCCGTTCTCCGGTGTTCCCACCCGTGAAACCGAGACGATCTTCCGCAAGCCGTTCAACCCGGAAGAGCTCAAGGCCATCGTGGATGCGGCGCGGGAAGACGATTTCATCCGGCCGATCCTGATTACTGGAATGTGCACGGCGATGCGGCGAGGCGATTGTTGCCTCTTGAAATGGAAGGACGTTGACCTTGCTCGGCGGTTCATCACCGTCAAGACCAACAAGACCGGCGTGATGGTGAGCATCCCCATCTTCCCGATGCTCTATGACGAGCTTGCCCTCCGGCAACCGTCCGAAGCGTATGTGTTCCCCGACCAGGCGAAGATGTACGTCCAGAACTCGGACGGCATCACTTGGCGGGTCCGCAAAATCCTCGCCGCAGCCGGCTTCAAGGACGCAGACGAAAACGGTGAGGCCAGCCAGACTGATGTTGCCGAGATCGTTCGTGGCGAAATCCACGCCAAACGGGAAGGCGGTCTCCGCCGGGCGTCCATCCGCGACTTCCACAGCTTCCGCGTGACCTGGGTGACGCTGGCCCTGACCGCCGGCGTACCGCTCGAACTCGTGCAGAAAGTGACGGGACACCGAACGACCGACATCGTCCTGAAGCACTACTTCCAGCCCGGGCGCGAGGAGTTCCGTCGTGCGCTGCAATCGGCCATGCCCAAGCTGCTCACCAACGGCCACAAGACTCCGAAGGAGCAGATGCTTGAAATCCTAGATCGGATCTCGACCAGAACTTGGCAGAAGGACAGCGAGAAACTTCGAGGACTCGTGTCGGCGTTATAGGTTGAGCTGGTGCTGGCTGTTGTGCGAACGCCTCGGACTGCGCCAGCGAGGTGTCCATGCCGGCGGTAAATTTTGGGGTTGTTCCCAGTACCCGAAATGCAAAGGCATACTAACCCTCGACTCGTTCGAGGGTTGACGTTGACGCTATTCTTGCGTGGAAATCAGTAAGGAACGTGACGACTACGTGGAGGAGATAACGAAAACCACAGAGACCGTCCCTGTACCCGAGACATTGCATGGCGCGCATCTGCGGCAACGGAAACCGTGTCGGGTCGCCGACGGCGCTGCAATTTGCCGCTGACAATCAACCATTACTTGGCTGTATCGGGCACATTCACGAGTCTCCTTACCAAATCGGAGGAAACTGGAACTGTGTAAGAAACAGCGATAGAATCCTGTATGTCACTTTTGCACGGCAGCCCGGGGGGAATTTATTACGTTTGCACAATGAAGTGAATTACGCTACGTTACGAAAACGAAAAAATGAAGCAATCCAAACCAAAATCCCGCCTGTTCGGGGCGGCTGACGCCTTCATTGACCAGCGGCTGGCTTTGGGGCGCGTGGCCTTTCCGCTGGCGGACTTGATCAAGGAAACCGGGTTGTCGGTGACGGCGGCCAGAAACCAGTTGTTGCGGCTGGGAAAACGGGTGACGAGAGTTTCGCCGCGACACCAGTTTTTTCTGATCGTCAGCCCCGAACACCGTGCCGTGGGCGCGCCGCCGGTGGTGTGGTGGCTTCACGATTATTTCGAATGGCTGGGGCAACCGTATTATCTGGCGTTACAGTCCGCCGCCAGTTCATTCGGTTCAAATCCACAGGCGTTGCAGGTGACGCAGGCGATGACAAAAACTCCGCGCCGGACCGTCGAAACGGGCCGCATTCGCATCCAGTTCTTTGTCAAACACACGATGGAGCAAACGCCGACGCAGCCCCTGACAAATGCCTATGCGCCATTGCGGGTCAGCACACCAGAGGCAACCAGCTACGATCTGATTCGCTACGCCGCGCGCATCGGCGGAATTGGCCGGGCGGCGGAAACCATTGGTCCATTGTTGCCGCTGATGCGCACAGCCGAATTACGCCGGATGCTGGAAATTGAAGACGAGCCAGCCACGGCTCAACGTCTGGGTTTTGTGCTGGACCATTTAAGAGCAACCAAGCTGGCCAAGGTCGTTCAGGATTGGCTGCCGTCGCCTCTCATTCCAGTGCCGCTGGTGCCAGGTTTGCGCGGGCGTAGCGATGCTCCTGAAATTAGGCGGTGGAGAATTCATAACAACGCCGGGGAACTTGGACGATGATGCCGCCAATCACCCGCCGGGATGTCATCGTCCATCAATCGGTCGTTCCGTGGCCGAGCCAGGTTCAAGTCGAGCAGGATTTATTGCTGTGCCGGGCGATGGTTGCGCTATTCGATGATTCGTTTTTGCAGAGCCAGATTGCCATGCGAGGCGGCACGTTGCTGCACAAGATTCATCTTGCGCCACCATCCCGCTATAGCGAAGACATTGATCTGGTCGTGGTCGGCAATCGTCCGGAGAGTCATGTTCGCAAGGCACTCGATCGAGTGTTGAGCGGAGTGCTGGGCACCCCGAAGCAGTCGGTGTGGAGCGATCTCAAATTGGCCATCCGCAACACCGTGAAACCTTCGCGGGTGCTGCGAATGACTTTTGCCATTCCGTCTCTCATGGAACCGGGAACGAACTTGGAAATTGTGGTGGAGGCCAATGTCACCGAGCGCACACCACATCGTCCGATAGTCGAAATCCCATTTGAATTTCCATTTCGAGATGCGCCGGTGAGGACGCAAATCAAGGGCTATGAGATTCACGAAATGTTGGGAACAAAACTGCGGGCGCTGTTTCAGCGGCGGCGCGGAAGGGATTTGTTTGACCTGTATTGGGCGTTGACACGGGCCAAACCACCCGTTGTTCCCGCCACGATCATCGAGTCGTTTCAACATTATCTTCGATTGGAACGCAGTATTGCAGGACGGACGGAATTTGTGACGATTCTGGATGCGCATTTGGCCGATCGTGGATTTTGTTCCGACATGAACCAATTACTACGGGCGGGAATGGTTTATGACTCGCAGCAAGCCGGCGACTATGTGAAAACGAACTTGCTTAGCTTGTTGCCAGAACGCTGAAGTATGTGACAACGACGACCTGCGAAAGCACGTCCGCTAGATGGCGACGATGTCGCACTGTCGTGGGATTGGATGGTTCCCAAGTCACGGCAGTTTGCGGAACGTGCTGCTTCGTTCACTTTTCATTGAACTGGGGCGTATAGTTAAAGCCGTGCTTGAACTATGTCGCCAGAATCAAGCGTACCGTGCGCTCGGCGAGGACGGCTATGTGGCTCTTTGGTGTTTGTCAGTCGTTGTTGCCGTTGGTAGTCTCTGTGTTTTAGGCGATTTGTGATGGCCGCGAACACTGAAGCCGATACATGCAGGAAGTACGTCCTGCCGAAACTCTATTCGGCCGGCTGGACTGACGACCAGATAAACGAGCAGCGGTACTTCACGGACGGCCGGATTGTAACGCTCGGGCGCAGTCATTATCGGAGGCCGGGCAAGAAGGTTGACTACCTTCTGCGATACAACCCGGACACGATTTACAAATGGATCGAACGGAAACGCCTGCCCGCCCACAAAGTCGGCCGGCTCTGGAAATTCAAGGCGACCGAGGTGGACGAGTGGGTCCGGCAAGGCAAAGCGGCCGAGGATACCGGCAAGGATTGAGTCACGCCCATGACGATCACCAACAGCACTACCGGCAATACGCTGGTGGCTGCGAAGACGCGGGAGCAATGTCTGTCGGTAAATCCGAACAACTAATATGGACCAAGCTACTCACAACAAGATCGTTTCCTTCATCTGGGGAATCGCGGACGACGTGCTGCGCGATCTGTTCAAACGCGGCAAATATCCCGATGTGATCCTGCCGATGTGCGTGCTGCGCCGCATGGACGCCGTCCTTGAGCCGACGAAGAAGGCCGTGCTCGAATCCAAGCAGATGCTCGACAAGGCAGGCATCACCGTGCAACATGCTGCGCTCGCCGCCGCCGCCGGGCAGTCGTTCTACAACACTTCCCGGTTCACTTTGCGTGACCTGAAGTCCCGTGGCAGTCAGCAGCAGTTGTTGGCCGACTTTGAAGACTACCTGAACGGCTTCTCGCAGAACGTGCAGGACATCCTGGAGAACTTCAAATTCCGCAACCAACTCTCCACGCTCTCCAAGTCCGACTCCCTCAGCACGCTCATCGGCAAGTTCCTCGACCCCGAGATCAATCTCAGCCCCGATCCAGTCCTCAATGCCGACCGCACCGTGAAGCGTCCCGGCATGGACAATCACTCGATGGGCACGGTCTTCGAGGAACTCGTCCGCAAATTCAACGAGGAGAACAACGAGGAAGCCGGCGAACACTGGACGCCGCGCGACGCTGTCCGCCTCATGGCTAACCTCATCTTCCTGCCGGTTGCCGACCAGATCAAATCTGGCGCTTACCTGCTCTATGACGGCGCGGCTGGCACCGGCGGCATGCTCACCGTGGCCGAGGAAACACTCCACCAACTCGCCACCACTCGCGGCCAGCAGATCACCACCCATCTCTACGCTCAGGAAATCAACCCTGAGACCTACGCTATCTGCAAGGCCGACATGCTCCTCAAAGGCGAGGGCGAAAACGCCGACCACATCGTCGGCGGCGCGGAATGGTCCACCCTCGCGCACGATGCCTTGTCCCTGATGCAGACTCCAGTAGCGGCGTTACGCGCCGACATCGTATTGACTACGCGATCTTCATGAATCTGACCGAGGACAAGTTCCCCAAGGAGTTTGCCAATCAGGCCGACGAAATGGCATCTGAACTGTTGAAGGACATTGGCAAGCTATCCTCGTTCACTCATGTAACCGAGCAGGTCCTGGACAAGTCCTACTACGATGCCGCTCCTCTTTTCGCGGCGGTGATGCAACGGTTTATTCTCCTAGTTGCGGCGATTGAAAGCGCCAGATTACTGGCTGAAAAAGATATTGCGGCTGAAATCCAGTCGAACCTCGACTCGATTTTTGTCGAAGACTTCTTTGATGAGTTAGACTGCCTGTCCACACACACGCGGCCGCAGGGAGCGGCAGACGTCGAAGTGGATTCGGTTACGTTCGACGAATCTTGGATTGAGTTCAGCGGGACGGGCACCGTCGAGTGTGATCTGCAGTGGGGTTCAGACGGTGACGTGGCGCGAGGTGACGGCGTTGAGAGCTCCGATTCATATCCATTTAAGTTTTCGGGGCGAGCCCCAATCGGCGACCTTTCGCGCATCGAGATCGATAGGAACAGTATTGAAATAGACACCAGTTCCGTCTATGGAGACGAACCAGAAGAATAAATGAGCAAGACCAATGTTGGAAAACTGGAGCGTGGCCCCCTGATCACATGAGCACCACCGACATCTCCGAAAAAGGTCTCGAAACGCTGATCATGCGGCACATGACCGGCACAGATGGGTTTGCGCCTGTGACCGAGGGTATTGTCGCGGAAACGCCCGATGCCTTTGCGGCCGCTAAGGCTGCCGGGTCGGGCTGGCTTGCCGGTAATCCCAAGGATTACGACCGCACCCACGCGCTCGACGTGCCGCAGCTGTTCCAGTTCCTCCACTCCACGCAGACGGAGATGCTCAAAAAACTCGGTATCGCCGATTACCGGGATGCCAAAGACATCAACCGCCAGAAGTTCCTCGCCCGGCTTTCCAATGAGACCGGCAAGCGCGGCGTCATTGACTTGCTCCGCAAGGGCGTGGATCACGGGCCGCTGCATTTCGATTTGTTCTACGGCACGCCGTCACCCGGTAACGCGAAGGCGGCGGCGCTGTATGCCCAGAACCGTTTCAGCGTCACGCGCCAGTTGTGTTACAGCAACGACGAGACGCGCCGGGCGCTGGACTTGTGCCTATTCATCAACGGCCTGCCGCTCGCCACGTTTGAACTCAAGAACAGCCTCACTAAGCAGACCGTTGAGGACGCTATCGAGCAATACCGGCGCGACCGTGATCCGCGGGAGAAGCTGTTCGAGTTCGGGCGGTGCATGGTACATCTCGCCGTGGACGACGCCGAGGTGCGGATGTGCACGGAGTTGCGCGGCAAAGGCTCGTGGTTTCTGCCGTTCAACAAGGGCTGGAACGACGGTGCCGGAAATCCACCCAACCCGGCCGGCCTGAAAACGGATTATCTCTGGAAGGAAGTCTTCACGCCTGGCAGCCTCACCAACATCCTCGAAAACTACGCCCAGATCGTCGAGGAGAAGAACCCCAAGACCGGGCGGAAGAAGCGCAAGCAGGTGTTCCCGCGCTACCACCAGCTCGACGTGGTGCATGCGGTTCTGGCGCACGTCGCGGCACAGGGACCGGGTGCGCGGTATCTCATCCAACACTCGGCCGGCAGCGGGAAATCCAATTCTATCGCCTGGCTGGCGCATCAGCTCATCACGCTCAAGCGGGGCGAGAAGGAGATTTTCGATTCCGTGATCGTGGTGACGGATCGCCGCATCCTCGACGACCAGATTCAGAAGACCGTGAAACAGTTCATGCAGGTGGGCGCGACGGTGGGTCACGCGGAACATTCCGGTGACTTGCGGAAGTTCATCGAAGAGGGGAAGAAGATCATCATCTCCACAGTGCAGAAGTTCCCGTTCATCCTCAGCGAGATTGAGAAGGATGCGAAGGGCAAGACGTTTGCCATCATCATTGACGAGGCGCACAGCAGCCAGGGTGGCAAGACCTCCGCCGCCATGAGCGCGGCGCTGGCCGAGCCCGAAGACACGGTGAACGATGCGTTGGAGAAGCGGATGCAGGCGCGGAAGATGTTGACCAACGCCAGCTACTTCGCTTTCACGGCCACGCCGAAGAACAAGACGCTGGAGATGTTCGGCCAGCCGTTGCCGCCGGACGCCGAGGGCAAGGTCAAGCACCGGCCGTTCCACAGTTACACGATGAAGCAGGCCATCCAGGAGGGCTTCATCCTCGACGTGCTCAAGAGCTACACGCCGGTGAATAGCTATTACAAGCTGGTGAAGAAGATTGAGGGCGACCCGGAGTTCGATACCAAGAAGGCGCAGAAAAAATTGCGGAAGTATGTCGAGAGCCGCGACCACGCCATCCGCTTGAAGGCGGAAATCATGGTGGACCATTTCCACGCGCAGGTGATGGCGTTGAACAAGATCGGCGGCAAGGCGCGGGCGATGTTGGTCTGCAACGGCATCGAGCGGGCCATCCAGTATTTCCATGCGTTTAAGGCGTATCTCGTCGAACGCAAAAGTCCGTATCAGGCCATCGTCGCGTTCTCCGGTGAGCATGAATTCGGCGGCGCGCAGGTCAGCGAGTCCTCATTGAATGGCTTTCCCAGCGGCGACATTGCGGAGAAGATTCAGGAAGACCCGTATCGTTTCCTCATCTGCGCGGACAAGTTCCAGACCGGCTACGACGAGCCGCTGCTGCACACGATGTATGTGGACAAGCCGCTCTCCGGCATCAAGGCCGTGCAGACACTCTCGCGCCTGAACCGGGCGCATCCGGAGAAACACGACGTGTTCGTCCTAGATTTCCAGAACAACACCGAGACGATCACGCTCGGGTTTTCGGACTACTACCGCACCACCGTTCTCAGCGAAGAAGCCGACCCGAACAAGCTGCACGATCTCAAAACTGCGTTGGACACCGCGCAGGTGTACTCGCCCGGGCAGGTGGAAGCGCTGGTAGATTTGTTCCTGTCCGGTGCCCAGCGGGACACACTCGACTCCGAGTTGGACAAGTGCGTTGCCGTTTACCTTGAGCGGCTCGACGAAGACGGCCAGGTGGATTTCAAGGGCAAGGCCAAGGTGTTCGCCCGCACCTACGATTTCCTCGCCTCCGTGCTGCCCTACACGAATCGGGAGTGGGAGAAACTTTCCATCGTATTGAACCTGCTCATCCCGAAACTACCCGCGCCCAAAGAGGAAGACCTCTCGAAGGGTATTCTGGAAGCAATCGACATGGACAGCTATCGCGTCGAGAAGAAGGCGGTCATGAAGATTAGCCTTCCCGATGACAATGCTGAGATTGACCCGATACCGGTTGATGGCGGCGGCCACAAGCGCGAGCCAGAACTGGATCGCTTGAGCAACATCCTCAAGGCATTCAACGAGCAATTCGGAACGCTGTTCACCGACGCCGACCGTGTCGCCCGCCGCATCCGGGACGACATCGCGCCCCAGGTTGCCGCCGACGCAGCCTACCGGAACGCGAAGAAGAACACCCCGAACGCTGCCCGTATCGAGCATGACAAAGCTCTCGCCAAAGTTATGCTTACCTTGCTGAAAGACGACACCCAAGTTTACAAGCAGTTCGTCGAAAACGAATCCTTCAGACGGTTTGTGACTGACATGGTTTTTACATTGACGAATTAGTGGTTAGTCGTGGCAGGGAGACTATGTCACAGGATGACATCAAGAACCGGTGGCTCGGAAACTAACGCGGCTGAACCGCCCCCATAAGGCGAGCGGCTTCATGAGTTTGTTCACGCAACTGGGCATCCCGCAAGGTTGAAGCGGAAATCAATACCTGACAAGAACTAGGTCTACCGAATGGCGCGAAGACGAAAACGTGAGCCGGATATACTTGGGGCAATTGGCATGATCATTGGGTTGGTGATCATTCTCGCCATGTTCGCTTCCCTCGGCGTCCAGAATCTATTCGGCGGACTCTTGCAGGGGTTCTTTGCTTTTGTTTGGCTGGCTCTGCTTGCGGTTATGGTTGTCGGCGTATTTGTGATCGGACTCTTCGTGATCCGGTTTTTCATTAAAAGGAAGCGTGGGCCTGCGTCTCACCCGGTATCCTCGTATACCCAGCGCCGCCGATTCCCCGCCAACGGGCAAGTGTTGGTTCCACCCGAACCGATTACCAACACGGAGCCATCGCCACCACCACAGCAGGATATTGTCAGCCAGTTACATGCAACCGATTGGTATCAGTTTGAGAAGGTGGTCGGCCTCATTTACGAGTCCCGGGGGTACCGGATTCACCGGCGGGGCGGTGCGAATCCAGACGGCGGCATCGATCTAATCATCGAAAAGGACGGTGAACAGGCTGCAGTCCAGTGCAAACGCTGGAAGAAATGGAAAGTGGACGTGCCCAAGATTCGAGAGATGTTCGGCGCAATGACTCATGAAGGGGTCTCAAAGGGCGTTGTGGTCACGTTGAACGGTTTCACACTCGAAGCAAAACAACTTGCGGTCGAGCACGCCATTGACATCGTCCACGAGGAGAATCTAGCGGTCATGATTTCCGAGCTTTCAGAGAATGACCAGCGACGCATCCAAGACCTTCTTCAAGATCAGACGAAGTACTGCCCGAAATGCGAGTCTGTGATGGTCTGGCGGACGCCGAAACCGGGTAAGAACTGGACACCGTTTTGGGGGTGCCCCCGGTATCCCCAGTGCCACGGCAAACTTCAGGGTGATTGAAGATCGAGACCGGATGCACACTCATGGTGGGAGGCAGTTGACAGCCACGACAAAATCTCCACCGAATTCTCAAGGCCACGCGTCTTTTCCGAAGCAATTGCCCCCCGTCTATCGCGGCTTCCTCGCTGGCGATAAACTATCTCCATCGTGGACGACCTGACCCTGTAATGCACCATGCGGGGTGCAGGCGTTCTGGACTCCCAACGTCCTGCCTATCGTGCAGCATCGAGATCGTGGCGCAAATCGAATTCTACACACGGGCAAGGTGCGGTGTTTTGTGGAGCCATTCCGCGAAACTGCTATAAGGCACCAATCTCTCACGCAGACGGTCTCTGAGACTCGCGTCTGCCGATAGATTATGAGGCAGAATGCAGTCCAACAGTTTGTCAAACACAACGTCGTGGTTCGCCGTTGTCGCGACATGATACTGTTTCTTCAAGAGCATCTCGGCTTTCGATGCAGTGAGATTGAAAATATTTCGGAGGCTGCTTTGCATGAGTTTATGTCCTGAGAGTCCAATAAAGTGAACGCGAGTTGCATCCACAGCCGCATAGACCACCTCATTAAGGCCTAGCGGCATACACCCGCCGTGCTCCCAAGGAAATCGAATGGAAGGAGTTGTAAAGTAGTTCCCAAGAACCAGCGCATTCCGTTTCGCGGGTTCATCTCGAAGTCCGTAGATGACATTCAAGAGGGACAGCTTGCCGTTTTCACCGCGGTCAAACACCCCCATTGTCCCGTGTGGCATGTAATGGACAAATTCATCTGTCGCGACAGTTTCGGACAGGACTACAGGCGCGACTATCGGCTCCTGAACTCCTGTGAGTTCCGGGTGGTTGTAATAGCCGCCCGCAACTGTAGCGAGGATGTCGCCTCGGGGTTCCGGCTCGCCTGCGGACCGGTGGCGCTCCAAAAACGCATCGGCTAGGAGCTTCCCGAACAAGCCATCATAGTTGAAATTCACAACTGCGAATTGGCGACAAAGATGACGCGGGCCGTCGAAAATGCTATCGATTAGCCTCCGGTATTCCACGCCAGTTTTCCACCAACCGCCGGAGAATTGAAACAACGTAAGCCTCAACATCCTTTTCATCTCCAAAACGTCTTCTCGCCTCGACTGGGCGTTTTGACAAAACTCGTCCACACTCAGAAAGTTGGTCTTGCGAAGGGATTCGCCCAATCCTTCCCACCGGTTGCGCAGTGTTTCCCACCGGTCGCGGACGGCCTGACCTTGGAGGTAGAGATCATCGGGGGGGTCCAGCTTTAGCTTTGGCAATTCATCAATTATGTAGTTCGCAAGCCCTTCGTTCAAAGGAAAACCCGCCGACGCCGAAGCACCCGCACCCAAAAAGATGACATCGGTTTTACTGGTTTTCATGACCGTCTTCCACGATAGCGAATTCTCGCCGTGGTTGCATGGCAATTCCGCAACTGGCGACAGGCTGCGGGCCGTGATAATTCTTTTGGGCGCAGTTTTACTTAATGACGCGGAGGTGGCCCGGTAGCGCTAAATAACTCTTTTCAAAGTCCGAACGTGACATTGCCAATACCTGAGCCAGTTCGTCTTGAGAATACCCAAGTTCTCCCAAATGCAATGCAATCAATTCTCCCAAGAGTCCTGGGGCTTCAAATGGTATCTGATTTTGATGCGGTTCGTTGATTCGGTAGCCAGCCCTTCCCATTTCCATCCATAAATATCGCGCATATCGCTCTTTGATAGCCCCCAACGCTTCTGCCCTGTATAGAAGCGCCTGCATTGAAACGCGCCAGTACAATTTCAGTCGGGCGAGCATATCCAAAGACAGCGGGTAAAACGAAGACACAATATCCGCTTCCGGCATCAGGAATTCTGCGGCAAAACCCTTGGCTTGATCTTCCATCTCAGGTGACGGAACCCTGTGCATGATCGTATGTCCAAGCTCCTCTGCCAATGATAAGCGCATTCGATCGGGAGGGAAGGATGGGTTCAAAAAGATCAATGGAACGTTTCCTTCGGCCCAAATTCTCAGTCCGTCCAGCTTCTTGGTGCCAAAATCCAAATGGACCACCACGCACCGTGCGTCCTCGACAACCTTGGTAAGATTCTTGATTGGCCCTCGTGGTATTTGCCATAATTGCCTGACCTTTCTGGCAATTTCAACCGCGCCACCGTCGAACTCATCCGGGTCGTAAAACGGCAACTCTTTCGTTTCAAAATCTGAAGCCCGTAACAGCTTCTCGATCTGCAACCTCCGCACGTTCACACACGCATCACACTGATTCAGAATCGTTGTTGGCAAGGTGCTTCGTTTCCGATAGGCGGATGGCATTCTCGCTGTCCCTGTTTGCGTGAAGAATTCGGACGGGTATTCCAGTGCTATAGAAAAAGCTGTCAGTAAAGCGTCGTCGGGAGGATTTACAAACAGACCATCTTCCAGCTTGGAAATCCGGCTTTGGGATACGTGCGCTTTCTCAGCCAAATCTTTTTGTGTCATCCCCCGAGACTCTCTAGCCAAGATCAACATCTCAGGGTTAAACGCCTGCGACTGCATCGCTCGCGCCTCCCTTCCTCTTCTTTCCCTTTGCATAGACGCGCTGCTGTACTTCTTGCGGTGGCTCCAGAACCGGTTGCATTGGCAAGACGTTGGCCTCACCGCCCAAGTCGGTGATGTCCATGTACCATTTCAGATTCTCGCCCACACAATAGGTCACAAAAATACCAGCGATGCCCGTCGAGTCTCTATTGGGTACGTAACCGACCGTCAGCCTCGGCAGTGTTGGCGGGATGCCTGGCAGTCCGTTTACGGTTTCTTGTTTGTCAAATGCCAGGGCAAGCTGCGTGGGGTAGTTGGATGGTAAGAGTTTTGGATTCAGCTTCTTAAACTGTATGACCACCTTGCCTTTGACATCGAACAAATTGCGAATCGCCTTCGGCAGGAAGCGCACAGACGGAAATTCACGCAGCCTTTCCTTTGCCAGAGCCACAATATGGTCGTGGACAATGCTTGACCGCGTTCTCGCATGATGTTTGGCGCTCACTTGGGTGTATTGGGTATGATATTCTTGAAAACCATCTGCGACGCAGTTTCGCAGAACTATTAGGCACTCGGCCAAGACACTATCGAAGTCGTAACTCATGATGCAGAACCCTATGCTTTGGCGCTTTAGCTTGTCAAATATATTCTAAAATATTCCATTAGATATTCTAGTATTTGTATAAAACATTGATAGAGAACACGTTAATATTAAGACAATCAGGTGTTCACCGCCCGCTTCACGATTTTTTGCGTTGCCTAAGCCAGCCTGACTGCGCGTATGCGGATAGCCGTTCTCGTGTGCCGAAGAAGATTCTCTTCCCATGCTCTGCGAGAATACAGCCGGTGTTGAGAATCCAGTTTTTGCGCACCAGACTTCTTGCGTTGCGAATCAGCCACTCTGTTTCGATGGCGACAAGCTCTTGCCAGGGTTCTGGCTTGTCCAACTCCCAGTTAAGCAACTCCCGCAGTTGAAAGCGGAGATCAGAAGCACGGATCGGGTTGGCCTGAATCTGGCGGCCAGTCTTTCCATCGACCGCCACGTCCATCAGCGTCATCGTCCTGTCTCCAGCCGGTCTATCCTGCTGAGACTTGTCGGGCCACGATTCAAGTATGTGCCGCTCCCCGTTCGGGCCGAATCCCAGAAACAACGGCACGCGGGGATTGAGTTTTCTATTCTGGCCGACCGACATGGGCAGGATCGGGCACAATGACCACGGCAACAGCAAGCGGCGGTGCTTGAGCATCTCATTCTGGCCCGGCGACACCTTTATTGTAAAAGGACATTTTTGCATCTGGTCGGACACTTATACCAAGTTGGCATGACAACTACAACTAACAGTCAGAACAGGCTGCGCGAACGACGGATCGCGAAGGGGCTCTCACAAATCGGATTGGCCGCGGCAGCAGGCGTCAGCATTAGCACCGTGAGCCGAGCGGAGCGATGGGGATTCGATGTTTCGGAGTCCACCGCGAAACGGTTGGCCTCGGCTCTGCAATGCCGTGTCGAGGACATCTTCCCGCGCGTCGAGGATGTAAACGCACATTTGAACTGTTTGACTCATAGAAGGGCTGGCTGATGACGACGAATAACATGAACGAGCGGCTTCTACGATTCTTACAGGCCACCCCCGAGCAACAGGAGATTATCGACAAGATTCTTGAAGGGAAATTTCCGGCAGTTCACGAGGGCCCCGCCGGTCCCTTGCTCCTGGGTATGAGCAAGGGAGCTCAGTTCCTCGGTGTTTCACGGGGGACTCTCTGGCGAATGATTCGAGATGGTCGGCTGAGTAAGGTCGAGGTGCTTCCGGGGAGTTTTCGAGTCCGTCTGGCCGACTTGGAAGCTGTCGCGGCCAGTCAGAATTCGGTGGCTCAATGAAAAGGGCCCAGATTGACCGACCCGGTGAGTTTGGCGACGCCAAACGGGACCGAATGATGCAGTCCATCCAAACAGACGCGCCCAGCAAGGCCGGCTTGTTCCGCCGCGTGTTCAGCGGGAAAGCCAGTCCCCGGCAGGCGATCAAGGCGCAGTGCCTCCACTGCTGTTGGATGTCGGAGGTTGCGATCCGCGAATGCACCGCAACGGCGTGCCCCTTGTGGAACTTCCGACCTTATCGGGGAGGGGAGTCTTCGTGACTGCGAAAGCCACCTCGTTTATGGACGTAGCGGAGGTCCGGAAGGCTCTGGCCGTCATGGTAGAACCCGGCCAGGTGTTTGAAGTCCGGATTCTCGAACCCCGACGGGCCGGGCGTGGCTACGCGCCTCGCGTGATCTACGGGTACTTCGATGACCCCGCCAAGGTGCCGGATGCCTTGATGGGACTGCAACTCGAAGGAGCGAAGGGCATCTATACCACCCTGAACCTGGTCAATTCGGCCCTCTTGGCGAGAAGTCACAACAAGTTCACCGAGGCCAAAGATGGCCACAGCACTGCGGACAAGGACATCATCACACGTCGCTGGCTGTTGGTGGACGCCGATCCGAGACGGCCGGCCGGCATTTCTGCCAGCGACGAGGAGAAGGCGCGCGCCCACGAGCGAGTGCGCGCGATTTACTCCCATCTGAAAGAAACAGGTTGGCCCGAACCCGTCGCCGCCGATTCCGGGAACGGATACCACCTGAACTATCGCATCGACCGGCCGGCTGACGACGAAGCGGTGAAGTGTTGTCTAGAAGCCCTCGATGAGCGGTTCAGCGATGAAGCGGTGAGCGTTGATACTACCGTCTTCAACCCGGCTCGGATCGTAAAGCTTTACGGCACCAAGGCAGAGAAGGGCGATCACTGTCCTGATCTTGGCCGACCCCACCGGCTGTCCAAGTTGCTCAATACGCCAGCCAAGATAGAGATTGTCAGTCATGAGCAACTGGAAGTCTTGGCAGCTTCAGCGAAGTCCGTGACCACCCACAAACCGTCTGAACCGTATGCGGAAGGAAATCACAGACGCTCCAGACGCTCCGTTTCACATTCTTCTTCCGGTTGGGATCAAGCACGGGTGCAGAAGTTCATCGACCAACACCTTGGCAAGTGCGGCCCGGGACCGGCCACACCTTACGATGGTGGGTTCAAGTGGATCTTGGAGATCTGCCCTTTCAACCCTGAGCATACCAATCACTCCTCAGTGGTAGTGACTAAGGTTGATGGTACGATCGGCTTTCGGTGTCTTCACGACGGGTGCAAGGGCAACAACTGGAAGGCCCTTCGTGCCAAGTGTGAGCCGAAATCTGAGACGCCACACGAAGAGACCCGGCCAACGGTCCTCGATGTGCCAAGCGATGATGATTTGGTCGCTCAGTATGGCCCGCTTGTATCCGTGGACGACAAGGGGAACCCCACAGTAGTCAACCAGATGTTCGTTGCTGGAAAGTATGCGCGTGACCACCTTATCCTCCATGAGCCGACGCTCAATCAGTTTTATGAGTACCACCCGGATACGGGTCTGTGGCAACCAAAGACCGAAGCCCGTCTGATGGTCGAACTCGGAGTGGCATTGCGCAACATGCTTAACGAGTGTGGCGCCGGCATTCTGTTGAACAAAAGGACGGAAAACCTGCTAGGGCAGATTCTTCGTCTGCTCAAAGGAATCATCGAACGCCCCGACATATTTCGTCGAACAGAGCACATCATCCATGTTGGCAACGGAGTCCTACATTTGGACGACCAGCCGTGGACGCTGCTTAAGTTTAAACCAGAGTATTACTCGCGAAATCGGTCGGAGATTGCTTTCGACGCTACCGCCGAGTGTCCCCGATTTATAAACGAGTTGCTTCGCCCGGCATTGTCTGCGGATGACATCTCACTTCTACAGCGGCTCGCCGGGCAGTGTCTTCTAGGGGTGAATCTAGCGCAAAAAATCTTGTTGCTGCGCGGGACGGCAGGCGGAGGTAAATCAACGCTCGTCAATATTCTGGAGATGGTCATTGGGAATTTCAACGTGGCGCAACTGCGCGTTCAATTACTGGCCGAGCGGTTCGAGATTGCCGGCTTTGTGGGTAAAACACTCCTCTGCGGTAAGGACGTGCCGGGCGATTTCTTGAACAACAAGGCCGCACACGTCTTGAAGGCGCTGGTAGGCGGTGATCATCTGAATGCCGAGCAGAAGAACGTCAAGCACCGGTTTGAAGTCATCGGCGAATTTAACGTGATCATCACCTCCAACACGCGGTTGCATGTCCGTCTGGACGGAGACTCGGGCGCATGGTGGCGGCGGCTGGTCATAATTGATTACGAGCAACCGCGCACGGAGAAGCCGATCCCGCAATTCGACCGGCAGCTTGTCGAGGCTGAGGGGCCTGGGATTTTGAACTGGTGCATTGCTGGCGCGCGGCAGCTACTTGATGAACTGGCGGCCTACGGTCAGGTGCAATTGATCGTCGAGCAAGCCGGTCGAATTGACGCTCTGCTCTCCGAATCTGACAGTGTGCGGCACTTCGTGAGCAAATGCGTGGTCAAATCCGACGATAACGATGTGACCGTTCAAGAGTTGCTGACCGCCTATAGTAACTTCTGCGATGAGCAGGGCTGGCAGGCGGTTACGGTGCGCCAGTTCGAGAACCAGGTCAGCGATGTGATGATGGAAGTCCATCGAGTGGTGAAGCGAACTGATATTAAACGCAATGAAAAGAATCAACGGGGGTTTGCCCATGTCCGAGTACAAACCTGACCAATCGAAGACGGACGATGAAAGAACCGGCGGGGCGGATCTAATGAAGATAGTGAAAAGTATCGGAATTATCGCGAGGAAAGCGGAGAACCTGGTTGTTGGTCGGGACAAGCTGCGGCACTTCTTACTTAATCAGGGAAACGGATGCTGGGACGAAATTAGACGGGTGCGTGCCTTACTACGGGCTTCGCAAGCCGCCCGGGATGCCGGGCTGGGTGAAATCGACCTGCACTTCCTCATCATTTGCTGTATCGCTGATAATTTGGCTGAGAAATCCCTTTCTGAGAATCCTACATTGCGGGCGTTGTTTGACGAGATGAATGCCACACTGAGTGAACAAGGAAAAATGTGCGATCCCGAAGATCCCGACACTTGGACAGAGGAATACCTGACCATCACCGAAGAGTTTTACCGGCGCCAAGACGAAGCGCGCGAACAAAACTTCATTTCCCTTCTGCGCAGTTACGATGAGGACGAAACCGCTGACCTGTACCTTAAAAACTATAGTGAGTATTGGAAGCATTTTGGCGCGGGATTGCGCATCCTCGCGTCACGTAACCCTGACGGAGCGACACCGATCTGCGAGATGCTGGCTAAATTGGACGAACTGAAAGCCGAGGACCAGAAGGCGTTTATGCACTTGGCGGCTGCGAGTGTGGTGGGTACCCCATCTACTGAAGTAGTCTCCAAAACCTGAGAGGATAAACATGAATACGCAATGCAAGGCCACTAAGCCGGATGGATCGAATTGTCAGGCGGCGGCGCAACCAGGATCAGATCTCTGTTTCTTCCATGACCCGACGAAGGCTACTGAACGGCGGACGGCTCAATCCGCTGGGGGGAGCCACTCCAGGTTAAAAAGCCTGCACGAATCTGCGCCTGACGTGAAGGTGCAGGACTGCGAAGACGTGGTCAAACTTTTGTCCGAAACGATTAACCAGGTCAGGAAGGGCAAAATTGATCCACGGGTTGCCAACGCGATTGGATACCTGGCAAACGTCCTGATAAAAGCCTCGGAACAAGGCGAATTGGAGAAGCGGATCAACGAGGTAGAGGCACTGCTAAAGAACAGAGGCAACAGCTTGAAACTCGGGTAATGGAGATTTGCGCGATGACAACGGCGGCGACGGAGAAACGGCTGGACAAGATCGAAATCCAACTGACCCCGAAGGAATGGGCAATCAGGCTGGCCAATGAACATCGGCAGTATCCGTCTATCGAGGAGTGGTGTAGGGCTGTGGCGAAGGAGACGCCCCAAGAATGTCTGATGAACAAGGGTTTTTTGGCGCTGAAAATGCAGGCCGAACAACGCTATCCTAGCAAGAGGCCAGAAGACATCCGGCTCCGAAATCTATTGTGCGATTCCCTCAGCGAGGAATACCACAAACTCAAGATGTTGCAAAGGGCGGCCAGTTTGGCAGTCGCGTTCCGAATAGACGAACTGAGTCTGCGGGCCGCATTGAAATTTACACAGCTTCACAACCTGATTCTTCACGACGCCACAGGGCGGACTGCCTTGAGCAAGCGCGCCTCCCTCGATGTTGTTTCTCTCGTTGAAGACTGGATTACTGACTCCATCCCTATCATCATTGAGATCTTCGCGCTACAGGCTGGCATCGAATGCGTCCAAGACAGACATTTTGACGGACGTCCAATCCTCTTCCGGGATTGGGAAGCGAGGTTGGAAGCCACGGTCGAAGTGGTGGAGGAGGGGGTCGGCGTTTTCAACGTATACATGAAGACCGTCCAAGAGCTCATCACGGACAATGGCGAAAAGGGGCAAATCTTGCCAATTGACCTCCTTTCCATCAAGACTGGTGCCAAGGCAGCAGGAGGCCCCGCCCATGCGGATCTCTGGTTCGAGCAGGCGATGGAAGAGGCGACTGAAGATTTCGAGGAGCGAGAAATCGGAGGATGGCAGGCCCTTCATAACCGTATCCGCAAGCACTGGGGAGTGTAGCCGTGAAACCAAGTAGGCTAGGGGGCTCGGCATGTGGTTCACCCGCAATCTTTGCGCTCTATCTGAGCGCATTTTACAAGAGACGCACGACCTCTAACTCGCGTTAGAAGGATGCGTGCCACCGGGATGACAATTTCCTGTACCAATGAATGAGCCGTCTGCGTCCGATCACACGAACCACCGATTTGTCGAGGCCGTGCGGGCCTATGCCCCGACTGTGCCACGGAAGTGGCAGAAGTCTCTCAGACTCAAGCCGGGGATTGCCGAGCGTTGATGCAAAGGCGCGTCGTACCAGACCGTCACGGAAACTCTGCGTGCCGCCGATGTCCTGCGTCTCGCACACGACTGTCGCGCGGTTATGCCGGGGTGTGCTGCGTCCGTCCCATCCACGGAAGTAGCGACGTCTTGGGTCTCGAAACTCGCTGTCTCAACCACAGTCCTCCTTCGTGGCGCCCGTGAACACCAGCGGGCCATGGATCGCCGATCCCCGGATCGTCCAACCATGCAACGGCAGCTAAAGATTGTCTCGGCCTCGGCGCGGGTTGCACTCGATTGTACAGATCGGCGTCTCTAGTGAAGCTGCCGCGAGTCCCCGTCACCCAAAATGTTTCGAGGACAATACGCGTAGTGTAACAGGTAATTTGAGCGAGGACGTAAGGTGGGAGTAACGCAGTCCGCGTGTGGAACGCGGCAGGCCGACATGCTGCCGACCGGGAAGGTCCATTGGTGCGCACTCTAGCGCGAATATCGCGGCCAAAAGCCTGTCTTCCGCCTCGCGAAACGAGTGAATTCAAGCTGCCTTCACTGCGCCTGAAAAATCCAAAATGCACGAGGACACCTACCCCTCCTCGACGCGATGAGGAAGCTGCTCGGTGGTTGCCGGAATGGCCGCTCAGTGAACAACGTGTGGCCACATCACGGACTGACGAGCGAACACCACGCGGCTGTCGAAAGAAAAATCGAATGGCTGACGGCAAGTTGCATGCAGCCGCGCTGCAATCTTCGTCGCTGACTCGCCGCTTCATTGCTTGCAGGCCCGTTCCCGTCATGGCGTCTTGCTGAATCGGCAAGCGACATGCCAGTAACGCGCCTGCTTCGCTCCAAAGGCATGCAATCGCGCGTTGCCGTCCGTGGCTGTGCGTTGCTCGCCACCGACAGCCAAAAGTACCCGTCAGCCGATGGTCAATCGGTCGCCGTAGGGGCGTATGAAGTGATGGCGGTGACGCTGGCAAACGGCATTTTTCACAGTACAAGCCTTACCCCTTGACCAGCCAACGCTTTTGGGACCGCACATTGACCGCCATGAATACACGGCACAATCACGCAGGAGGCACTCTGCCGTCCGCCGCAATGGGTTGTCCATGCACATTCCGCAGTCGCGGCATATCCAGCCTGCGCGCCAATTGCAGTCCGATAGTGTCCACGAAGGATTCCGGTGCCGTCCACCCGACATCCCGTGTAGCAACTACACGCCCCACGTGATGCCTTCATGCTACCTCTGGTCGAATGATACCGGTTCATTGGCCATCAACGACGCGTGAAGCGGTGCCAGGCGATTATACGGCTCGCTGCGCGCCGTCAATCTCTTGCTCGTTCCTGCGCTCCAAATTGACGGTGCTTGCTCCGCCTGCGGGCTGGCTCGTATGGCTTCATGCGCGAGCAACTCACTGCCGTCGAAGAGGGCGGGCGATTGTCGCAAAAGCGCGTCAACCACAAAATCAGGAATTTTCTGCAAGCACAGCTAAACGGATAAGCGTGGGGATGTTTCGTGCAACATTCGAGTTCCGCTGGCTCCGAGATTTCGGTTTCTTGTATGCTAGTCTCGCCCGCGTGATTCAGAGAACAACCATCATCTCGGTGCCGATCTTCGCGGAAGGGACAACTTCGGCCGAAGTCGGCCGGGAAAGTATGTGGTGAGCCCATGAACACGGACCAACGGTTGAAAAAGTTGCTGGACGCTTCACCAGAGCAGTTGGGAGTGATTGACGGGATTCTGGAGGGGCGCGTTCAGCAGGAATTTAGGTGTGCAGTGGGTCCCTTGCTTATGGGCATGTCAGCGTCCGCAAAATTTCTTGGAGTCAGCAGGGCGACCCTCTGGCGAATGATCAAGACGGGGCGGCTAGAGAAAGTCGAAGTGCTCCATGGTAGTTTTCGGCTGCGGCGTGCTGATCTGGAGGGTATCGCTGCCGGGCGGAGATTGTGCCCCAGCGAAGTAGTCCCAAACGACCCTGACCCGAGACGACGACCTTGCACGAACCCGCAACGAGATCCGGCTCTTGTGGCGGCATAGACCGTCTAGCACGCGTTCTTCAGCGCGCGATTACCTCACGCTGAGTACAGGCAATTCCAGGCTGGCCATTCACATAAACCTCATTCCTCGAACCCATCCGGTACTGTGAGGTTTGGCGAGAGGATCACCTTCAGGCGATTCGCCCGACGGCCCCCTTGGTCCCGGTTGGTGGTTTTGTTGGTTTTTGACCGTCCAGTTTCACAGTGTCCACTGTGTTTCATCAAACCGGAGGAAAACGAGCGGATACGTCTAAACCATTGAAAATAAAGGCCAGGAACACTCGTTCCGGGCCTTCTAATTGGTAGCGGGGGTGGGATTTGAACCCACGACCTTCAGGTTATGAGCCTGACGAGCTACCGGGCTGCTCCACCCCGCAGTCAAAAGTCTGGTGCACCTTAGAGGCGGAGTGCGGGTTCGTCAAGCCCTGAATCCCGATCAGCACCACGCAAGTCAAAACGGATTCAGCGCTGCAGGCCAGGCGTTTGCGGAGCTGGTTCGAAACGGAAGATCATTTCGTTCGGTCGAGAGAGGTTGAGCTTGTTGCGCGTAGTCCGCTCGATGTAGCTGAGGTCGGTCTTCAGCGCTTCGATCTCGGTCTGTTGTTTCTTCTCAAGCGCGTCTTGTTGCTCGATCTCGTGGTCCAGTCGGGCAATTTCTGATTGCATGGCATGCCGCTGATGAAGCAGCGGCACGAACAGCAGTGCCACGCCGAATCCGACGATCGCCACGAAAACGAAAAACCCAAGCGACTGTAATCGGGCCCACAACGCCAAGATCCAACTCATTGCCTAGAGTTTGCCTCCGTATACGGCATTCTTGCCGAGGGTCTCCTCGATCCGCAGCAGTTGGTTGTACTTGCAGATGCGGTCGGTGCGACACAGTGAGCCGGTCTTGATCTGGCCGGCGTTGGTCGCCACCGCGATATCGGCGATGGTATTGTCTTCCGTCTCACCGGAGCGATGGCTGATAACCGCCGTGTAACCAGCTTCCTTCGCCATCTCAATCGCATCCAGGGTTTCCGTCAGCGAGCCGATCTGGTTGACCTTTACCAGGATCGAGTTCGCGGTGCCCGTATCGATACCGCGTTTCAAGAACTTCGTGTTGGTGACGAAGATGTCATCACCGACGAGTTGCAGTTTGTCACCCAACCGGTCGGTCATCAATTTCCAGCCGTCCCAGTCGCTCTCGGCGAGGCCGTCTTCGAGGGAAACGATCGGGTACTTCCTGCAAAGGCCGCGGTAAAACTCAATCATCTGCTCGGAAGTGCGTTTGTAGCCGTCGGATTTCTTGAAGATGTATTTCTTGGACGCGGCGTCGTAGAACTCACTCGCCGCAGGATCCAGGGCGATGAAAATGTCCTTGCCCGGCTTGTAGCCGGCCTGCTTGATCGCCGCGATGATGACTTCGAGCGGGTGTTCGTTGTTCTTGAGTGCGGGAGCGAACCCGCCTTCGTCGCCGACGGCCGTGCTGAGTTTGTTGGCCTTCAGCACGCCCTTCAGTGCATGGAACACCTCCGCGCCCATCCGCAACGCTTCACGGAAACTCGGCGCGCCCCTGGGCACGATCATGTACTCCTGCAAATCAATCGGCGCATCGCTGTGGGCGCCACCGTTGAGGATGTTCATCATCGGGACGGGCAACACTTTCGCGTTTGGTCCGCCCAAGTACTTGAAGAGCTCGACACCGAGTTGTGCCGCCGCCGCATGCGCGTTCGCGAGCGAGACGCCGAGGATTGCATTAGCGCCGAGCTTACCCTTGTTTGGCGTGCCATCGAGGGCGATCATCAGGTGATCGATGCCGACCTGGTCGAGCGCGTCGTGCCCAATCAACTCGCGGGCGATCTTCGTGTTGACGTTGGCGACCGCTTTTTGAACGCCCTTGCCACCGTAACGCTTCTTGTCGCCATCACGCAGTTCCCAAGCTTCATGTTCACCGGTGCTCGCGCCACTGGGGACAGACGCGCGACCAACCGCACCGCCGGAAAGTTCCACATCCACTTCAATCGTTGGATTCCCGCGTGAATCGAGAATTTCGCGGGCTTGAATTCGTGTAATATTGGTCACAAAAATCGAGCTTCCTCCTCGCCGCGCATTCTAGGACGAATGCAACGCGAATCAAGAAATTAAACACGCGAGCGGAAAGAAGTCAGGGGTCAGAATGTAGGAGACGAGTAGGGAAGGGGCGCGGTCGCCCGCTCGTCTTGACCCGCTGGCGGCCCATTGACACGCTCTCAAACCCCAGTAGTGTTCGTTGGCAGGAATACGAAACTTGAGAGAGGGGAAACAATGAAAAGACGAAGAGATTCGCGGAGCGCAACAAGCGTGAAGCCTGGATCGAAGAACCTGTGCGGGGTCTGCGGGAAGCCGTCGTCGGAACATATAGCAAAACCCAGTCACGTTGACAGTAGTGGAAATCGCTGTACCGGTTTGTTCTCGCTTGGCACGCAAAGGTGTTGTCGGTGCGGCCATCAGCTATGATGGAGCGTGGGCGATAGGCCGAGGAGTAACAGCAACGCCATGCTTAAATCGGCACTGGAATTTGAAAGCGGAGGGTTCATAAATCCTTCAGGGCGGTGAACCGCAACCACTGGACACGAGTTCGCTCGACACACAGACCTTGGATTGGACAGGTTGCTTGACGGCCCGAGCCAATGTCCATCATTGAGGGGCAAATCGTAGACAGGCGTTTCGTAGGAGAATCGTCTGGGTGGTTGACTTCTGGCAAAGAGGGCCGACAGTCATCACAAATGAGGTTATGAATGGGAGGAATGAACGGAGAGGTTCGAGGTCAGTCGAAGGCCGAGGCTTACGTCAAGTATGTCGAGGCGGTTGACGGCTTCGGCGACACGTTCGGAGACCGCTGTCCCGACCCCAAATACAAGAAGGAGTGCAAAAGCCTCATGGTGCAGGATTCAGAAACCGGGGAATGGGTTCTGCACTACCACCTGCACACTTGAGTGTACAGGTAACCGTGGTCCCCGGAGGAAGGTGGTTGCCTTGACGAAAATATTGAGGCAGTCGCTGAACCAGAGGAAAGCGGAACGTAGCGCGTGAAACGAGGCCGCATGAAAACGTTCTTTGGGCTGTACGAGTAGGAAGTGACGCGAAGACTTTCGAAGTGTGATGGCTATGCGTACCCGGGCTATGAACCTAGCCAGAGCACTTCGGGGCAAGCTCCATGTCGAAGCTCCTCTGTTGGAGTGCGAATCTCTGCAGAGCTCTGGTTGAAGTGCAAAGGGTCTCACGGCTGGTTGGCGTCGGCTCGGGCGACGCCAACGGCTTGTGGCGGAGGGGGGAAGCTGTCACGATTCGGGCGTTGACCTCACTCATTCCAACTGATATTTGACCGCGATATGACTGAGACGGGTTACGCAGGCTTTGGAAGAAGGATTGCAGCCTGTGTTATTGATAGCCTCTTTTTGCTCATTGCAGGTTGGATAATAAACTTGACGGTGGGGCCTTTCCGAACTGAAGAGCAAGCACAGATGACGGGCCTGACTTTGGGCATCCTCTTGAATTGGTTCTATTTCGCTGGAATGGAAAGTTCACGCATGCAAGCGACATGGGGAAAAACGCTCGTTGGCATTGCCGTTACCGACCTGAATGGTCACAAAATCTCGTTCGCCCGCGCGACGGGAAGGTATTTTGGGAAGTATATCTCCGGTATAATTGTTGGGATCGGATTCCTCATGGTGTGCTTTACAAAGAAAAGGCAGGCTCTACACGACATGATGGCCGGGTGCCTTGTAGTGCTCACCAAAGAACGTCTGGCGCTCCGAAACAAACCAATCATCGACAGAGAGGGTGGCTACTACCAAACAATAGTCGCGACTGAGGAAGGTGATGTCACGATCCAGACCAAAGCCGCTAAAGCTTGCACCACTGTGATGCCTGCAAAGTTCTCAGAACTTGGTCGGCTGGGCGTGCGCATAGTGTGGATTACATCTAATTTGGAGGTTCTTGAGGAATGTCATGGTGAGATCATTGAATTGATCAAGAGAGATGGTCTGCCAGCCCTTCGCGAATGGGCGGATCAATATCGCGAAGGCCTCCCCGTTAATAATATCCGCGGTCTAATCAAACAAGTGATCTGAAAACGCACTTTCCAATGAGATGGGCTGGCCAGGAAGGACGTTGAACTAAGGCCGCATCGCGCGGATGCGGTGAACACGCTATGGCACTGATTGATTGTCCCGAATGTGGAAAACAGGTTTCGACCGCGGCGGCGACGTGTCCGTCGTGCGGTTTCCCGCTGGCATCTCAGGTGGCGCAACCGCCGGCCGTGCCCGACAAACTGCTCGCCGAAGTGAGACCTTCCTGGTGGCGGTTCTTCTGGCACCTGGTCTTTTTTTGGCTGATCGTGCCGTTGGTTATTGCATGGTGCCGTCGGAGGTCGGTCGTACTGAGGATCTACCCCGGACGGATCACGTTGGAGCGCGGTCTTCTCTCGAAGAGCTATCGGGAGCTGATCATCCGTGACATCCGGTCGGTCGAGATTGACCAGAGTCTGCTCGCCAGATTGGTCGGTATTGGTGATCTGACCATCTCCACGGCGGCGCGTGTCGATGCGGATGAAGAAATTGAGGGGATTCCCAATCCGAAAGCCGTCCGTGATCTGATTCTGGCTCAGAGACAGGGCCAGTAGTTCACAGGCTTCACCTGGGCATATTGACTGTCCGGCCTTCGCGTGCCGACTCCAGCAGCGCCTCGATCACGCGCATGTTGGCGCGCGAATCGCCCTCGGCGTCAATGTCCGGTGGGAATTGGGGAGCGCGATTCTCATGCACGCAGCGGCAGAAGTATTTCACTTCCAGTGCAAAAGGCGCGAGCGGATGTTGCGGCACGCCGTCAGTCTCGATACGGATGACGTCCGTCTTGCCTTCGCGCGTGAAGTATAGCTCGGCTGGCCACGCGGGCGGCAACCACGGGTGCGGGATCAACAGCTTGGCGTCGGTTCCCACGATCTCCGCGGGATAGGATGGTTCTGCCTCCATGCTGCAGAGGATTTGGGCGGTGACGCCTTCATCAAATTGGAGGCAGCCATTCAATGTCAGGTCAACGCCGGTCGGCTCATCGAAATGGGCATGGGCCACAACGCGCTTTGGCTCGGAGCCGACAAGAAAGCGGGAGAGGTTTACGCAGTAGCAGCCGATGTCCATGAGAGCGCCGCCACCGGCCTCGCGCCTGTAGCGTGGATTGTTCCGGTCGCGCCCGCGGGCGGTCCGGTTGCAGCGGATGTGCAGGACCCGGCCGATTCCACCCGTGGCGATGATGCGTTTGGCTTCGGCGATCTGTGGGTGGAAGCGATGCATGAACCCTTCCATCAACCAGCGCCGGCTTGCGTGAGCGGCGGCAAACATCTTCTCGACCTCGGTACTGGAACAGGCAAGCGGCTTCTCGCAAAGAACATGTTTGCCGGCTTCGAGTGCGCGCACGGTCCATTCGCAGTGCAGCCCGTTGTGCAGCGCGTTGATGACGACGTCGATTTCGGGAACGTTAACCAGGGACTCGTAACCCGAATGCGCGCGCGGGACGCCATGCTTGACACCGGCGACCCTGGCTCGCTCGGCGTCGCGGCTGGCAACGGCCACGAGCGATGCCTCGTCAATCAGACGAAACGCGTCGGCGAACTTGCCGAAGATCAAGCCCGTGCCCAGAATACCGTAACGGAGTTTTCCACCCGTCGACATGCCGCCAGACTAATCAGTCCGGGCCCGCGCTGCAAGTTCAGGCTGCTAATCTCGGGCGTCCAGTTTCATCTTCGTCAGCAAAGGCCGTCGACTCTGCACTTGACAAACAGGACGGCAGGCGTAAGGCCATTGATCAGCGCTTGGGGACCGAACCCGCTCAGGACCCACCTCTGGCGCGGCGACTGGGAATGTGTCAGGTGTAGGAGTCGACTCTAATGACTGGAGAATTGAATGATTAAGCTCGGAATCGTCGCGGTGTGCGGCTTCATGATGTGCAGTTTTGGGTCGCAAGAGGTTTTGGGTCGGGACGATACGAACGCTATTTCCATCGCCGAAGTGATGGCACATCTCGAGACAAACGAAGCGAGCATCGCCTCGGTGACTATCGAAGGGACTTACGAAAAGACCGAGTACGGGACCGATGGGGACGTCGTGGATGTCAAGAGGGACAACTTCTACCGGTTTTCGCGACAAGATCACCTCGTGAAGGCGGAAGTCCGGGGAGAAGAGCTCGTGCCGAGTAAGCAGTCCCACAAACCGATCTCGGGGCTTGTCGACAAGGTGGTCTTCTTTTCACCGCAGTCTACTGTTTCCGTGGATCTGCGTCAGCAGTTTGCCCACGAGAGGCCGGTCGAACGACCATTCCCGTTCCCGCTCTACTGGGGATATGGCTTAAGTTATTCTAACGGCCTGCATGAGTTTCGCATACTTTCGGACGCCTTAGAGGGCGCTCGCAAACAAAAGCTCTTACTGTGGGGAAGGGATCCCAAAAACCCGGGTTTGGTCTTGTTGGAAGCTACGTGGGACAATGTAACGTTCCGATACTGGGTTGACCCCCAGCACGGATATTTGATAGTAAGATATGAGGTTCACGAATCCATACCTGTACCATGGGTCTTACCGGGCGGCTACGATCGCAATTTTCTGGGTGAAAAATGGGAGATCGTGCCTAAAAAATTCGGCGCCAATTGGTTTTATGAAAGCGCTCACATGGAACAATTCCATCGCGTGCCAGCCAGTCTTACCAGCATGAAGTTGCGGGTGAGCCGGTCAGTAGAAGCGCTAACAGTCTCGGATTTTCACCGCGGAGTCAGTTTTAGACCCGGGGAACTGGAGTTTTCCACCAACCAGTTTCCGAGTCTCAGGTTCGTGGTTGATTACGCCGGGAAGAAAGTGCTCAATTTAAAGACCGGGGAACGAACCCCGCTAGCGGTTCAAGGCAACACGGTGTGTGAGCCTGTAGGCTGCGAATGAGATGCGTCGACTTCCGGCAATGGAGACGAAACGCAATTGTTCCGCAAGACTTTTTCGCCTTGGCGGGCTCGGGGGAGGCTGATACGCTGCGACGACGATGACCCAATGGGTAAAATGGTTGTACGTGCTGACATTGGCGGTGTGGATCGGCAGTATTGTGTTCTTTAGTTTCGCGGTGGCCCCGACGGTCTTTAAGACACTCAAGCCGGAAGACGCGGCGGCGTTGATTCGCCGGATTTTTTCCAAGTACTATTTGATCGGAATCGTGTGCTCGGGGGTCGGCATCGTATGCGTTGGGCTGCTGTTGGCGGATCGGTCCTTTGGCAAGTGGCCGGCGATCCTGACACTGTTGTTGCTGGCGGGAATGGGTGGCACGGACCTCTGGCTTCGTCAGGGTGTGATGCCCCATATGAACCATCTGCGCGACCAGCGGGCTGCGGTGGAGAGTTTGGGAAAACAACCCGACGAAGAATTGGAGCGGGAATGGAAGGGCCTCCATCGTCTCAGCGTGCAGATGAACGGCGTGGTGCTGCTTTGCGGGCTGGTGTTGGTTTTTCTCATTGTATACGCTCGTGTCGTCTGATCGGGACTCTGACGTGAACGAATCCAGATGGAACAAACCAGTTGTCGCCACAGGGCGGCTTGCTAAACCGCTTTTGTTGCGTCGGGCCCGGGTGCTGCTGCCGATCCTGGCGGCAATCCTCGCGTCGTCGTGCGGGCGAGGTCCTGCCCGGTTCGAGACGAGATTCCTTCCGCAACCCCGGCCGAGGGGAGGCGTGGTTGCCACCGTGGACATCACGGCGCCACCCGGCAACTCTGGTCGAAAGGTATTCGCGGGCTTGGCGCGCGACGGGCGGATTGTCGCCCGTGGCGAAGCCGTCGTGCCGAACAACGGCACTGTGCAGGTGATTATTCAAGCCATGGACGCCTCGCCGCCGATGCCCGATGGCGAATACGAGCTTTGGTTGACGATCAGCCGTGACGCGCTGGAATCGTGCTACCCGAGTTACGGCGATCTGTTCGTGAATCAGAAATGGACCCTGGGACGGATGTCCCGCACGAAAGTGCTGGCCGATCCATCGATTTGGAAAGGGCGCACGCTGTCCAGGCCGGGGAACCTGATCACGATTCATTATCATCGCTACGACGAGGATTACGACAACGTGAGCATCTGGACCTGGGACGCTTATTTCAAGCGCTCGCCGGAGCAGAACGAAATTTTCGAAGTGGGCCGCGACACTTACGGGTCGATCCTGCAACTGGATCGCGGCGCGTACGGGTTGAAGGGCGACTCGGACAAAATCGGCCTGTTGCCGCGCTTGGCAGGCGACTGGAACCGCAAGGACGGAGGAGACAAATTCTGGAGGGCAGACATGGGTAATGAGATTTATTTGATCGGTGGCAAGGACAAGGTGTGGGCACAGCCGCCCGACACGAGCCCGCAGGTGGTGGTCGCCTACATGGACACGCCGAACCGGCTCGTCGTCGAGATGTCGCGCCTCGTCAAACCCGACGAAGTCACCGCGAGCCGTTTCGCGATCACCGACAGCCAAAAGAAAACGCAAAAGCCCGTCTCCACGCGGATTCTCTTTCGCGGCAAGAAACTGGCATCCAATGAAATCGAGTTGAGCCTCGGCGCGCCGCTCGACATCGCGGGGCGCGCCTACGAAGTCAGCGTTGAAGGGTTTGGCGGCTCGGCGCGCGTGGTGCCGCGCGGTGTGTTGGATGACGCGGACGAGTTTTGTGACGCGCACGCCGTGCTCGGCGCCACGTACCGCCCGGAAGCGACGACGTTTCGGGTCTTCGCGCCGACGGCAAACAAGTTGCAGGTGGTGATTTACGATGCTGCCACGGGCGACAAGGGCCGCACGCCGCACGACCTCCGCTTGGCGGGCAAGGGCATTTGGGAAGGCAAGGTTGATGCCGACCTCGATGGCAAATTCTATCTGTTCAAGCTCGACGATGCGGACCGTGAGGTCCTCGACATCTACTGCGTCAATGCGGTCGACAGCAGCCGCCGCGCGCGCATTACCGACCTCTCGAAAACCAACCCGCCCAACTGGGATGCCGCCAAGACCGGACCGCCGCTCGATTCGCCCGTGGACATGGTCGTCTACGAAATGCACGTCCGCGACTTCACCATCGCGGCGAATTCCGGCGTCGAGTACAAAGGCAAATACCTCGGCTTCGCGCAGGCGGGCGCCCACCTGCCCGGCGACGACGCGATCAAGACCGGCCTCGATAACCTCGCCGAATTGGGCATCACGCATGTGCAGTTGCTCCCGATCCAGGACTTCGACAACGACGAGTCGAGCACGAATTACAACTGGGGCTACGTCACGACGGATTACAACTCCCCCGAGGGCTGGTACGCCACCAACATCGACAACGAGAGCCGCATCCGCGAGCTGAAACAGCTCATCGCCGCCCTCCACCAGCGCGGCATCGGCGTCATCATGGACGTCGTCTACAACCACACCGCCAACAACGCACCGTTCAACCTGCTCGTCCCGCGCTACTATTACCGCTTCCTCCCCGACGGCAGTTACTCCAACGGCTCGGGCTGCGGCAACGATTTCCGCACCGAAGCCCCCATGGCTCGCAAATACATCCTCGACTCCCTCAAATACTGGGTACAGGAATACGGCATCGACGGCTTCCGCTTCGATCTCATGGCCCTCATCGACCTCGATACCATGAAAGACGTCGAGCGCGAACTCCGCGCCCTCAAACCCAACATCGTCCTCTACGGCGAACCCTGGGGCGGCGGCGGCAAACAGGCGCCCGTCAAACCCACCAACAAACAGACCATCCACGGCACCCACATCGGCGCGTTCAACGACAACATCCGCAACGCCCTCCTCGGCTCGCCCTTCGACAAAAACCACGCCGGCTTCATCCAGGACGGCTCCAGCATCGACAACGTCCAGCGCGGCATCGAAGGCAGTTGGCGCGACTGGGCGCCCACGCCCGCCCAGGCCATCAATTACCTCAGCTGCCACGACAACTGGGTCGTCTGGGACAAACTCAAACTCTCCAAACCCGGCGCCACCGACCGCGAGCTCAAGGACATGATGAAACTCGGCTACCTGCTCCTCTTCACCTCCCAGGGCGTCCCGTTCCTCAACGGCGGCGAAGAATTCGCCCGCACCAAGTTCGGCCACGAGAACAGCTACAACGCCCCCGACAACGTCAACCAGGTCGACTGGTCCCTCAAACAAAAAAACTTCGACCTCTTCACCTACACCCGCGACCTCATCGCCCTCCGCAAAGCCCATCCCGTCTTCCGCCTCCGCGCCAAAGAACAGATCGCCGCCTGGCTCGCCTTCCACGACCAGCCCAACCCCGGCGCCCTCCTCTTCACCATCGACCCGCCCGCCGCCGGCCTCCCGGGCGAAACCTGGCGACACGTCTGCGTCATCGCCAACAGCGCCGACAACCTCAGCTACGACTTCGCCCTCCCCGCCGGCCCCTGGCACGTCGCCCTCGACGCCTCCGGCGCTCTCACCGCCGACCGCATCGTCGAAGGCTCCCTCCGCGTCCGCTACAAATCCGGCGTCATCCTCTACCAACTCTGACCCATAAGCCGTCGCTCTGAATTGTAGGGCTGGATGCCCCGTCCGACGGCGGTATCCAGCCGAATCCCTCCCCAACCCTCCATTCCTCCAATTCTCCCTCTCTCCGATCCTTTCCCCCGGCTATCTACCCCGATTCCTTGTCGGGGCTCGGCTACTTGGCTACTGGCCGTTTCCCCCGGCTACTCGGCTACTGCCCTTGTGGCCTCAACTTGGGTTCGTTTTTGGCTTTGTTTTTGGATATTTCCACGCCGGCTTGCTCAAACTTGGGTTCGTTTGTATTTTTTACTTTATTGACAGCCTCTCGACCACCCCCACCGGTTGTGGTACCCCCCCCTCCTTGTCAAAGAACGTTCCAACGTCAGCCCCCCAGTATATCCTAATCGGATATCAAGTCAATCC